>NZ_AZNV01000020.1:0-108384 GCF_000510625.1 Rhizobium sp. IBUN | reverse complement strand
GAAGTTCGTGCATGGCCAGATCAAGACCTCCGACCAGGCGGTCGAAGAGCTCGTCAAGGCCATCGACGACGCCAAGTAATCAAGGCCTCCCACGGTCTTCCCCGCCGGTGTCGGCGGGGAAGATTCCGCCACGGACGATCTCGTTGGAGGAGATGACCCCATGAGCACCATCGCTACCGATAAAACCGTTCTCACGCCGCACCGTGGAACGCCCATTTCCATCCGCTCGCGCCTGCAGGACGCGCTGCCGAAGATCGTGCTCGCGCCGAGTTTCGCCATCACGCTTGTGTTCGTCTACGGCTTCATCCTCTGGACGATCTATCTGTCCTTCACCAATTCCAAGACCTTTCCGTCCTACGTGCTGACGGGCCCGCGCGCCTATCAGCGGCTGTGGCGCTGGACGTTCGAAAGCGATCCGCCGTCCAGCTGGTACACCTCGATCACCAACATGGGCATCTTCGGTGTGCTCTATGTCGGCATCTGCCTGGCGCTCGGCCTGTTCCTGGCGATCCTGCTCGACCAGAAGATCCGCGGCGAGGGCATATTGCGGCCGATCTTCCTCTATCCGATGGCGCTCTCCTTCATCGTCACCGGCGTTGCCTGGAAATGGTTCCTCGATCCGGGGCTCGGGCTCGAGCAGACGCTGCATCAGTTCGGCTGGACGAGCTTCCACTTCGACTGGATCAAGAACAAGGACTTCGTGATCTATACTGTCGTGATCGCCGGTGTCTGGCAGGCGTCCGGCTTCGTCATGGCGATGTTCCTTGCCGGCCTTCGCGGCATCGACAGCGAGATCATGAAGGCGGCGCAGATCGACGGGGCGACGACCGTGCAGCTCTATCGCCGCATCATCATCCCGTTGCTCAGACCGATCTTCCTGTCGGCCTTCATCGTGCTCGCCCACATGGCGATCAAGTCTTACGATCTGGTTGTGGCACTGACCTCGGGCGGCCCCGGCGGCTCGGCCTGGCTGCCGTCCAACTTCATGTACGAATACACCTTCAAGCGCAACGAGATGGCCGTCGGCTCGGCGAGCGCGGTGATCATGCTGATGACGATTTCGGCGATCATCGTTCCCTATCTCTATTCGGAACTCAGGGAGAAATCGCGATGAGCGCCGTCACCTCGACCCTGCCGAGTGCGGCCAGCGCCTCGCGCAACAGACTGTTCAGCCGGATCTTCATCTACGGGCTGCTTGTCATCTTCGCGATCATCTACCTGATGCCGCTGTTCGTCATGCTGGTGACCTCGTTCAAGACGATGGACGAGATCCAGAACGGCAACATGCTGGCGCTGCCGCAGTCGCCGACCATCGAGCCCTGGTTCAAGGCCTGGGGGCAGGCCTGCGTCGGGCTGACCTGCGCCGGCATCAAGGGCTACTTCTGGAACTCGATCAAGATGGTCGTTCCGGCCGTGGCGATCTCGACGATCATGGGCGCGCTGAATGGCTACATCCTGACCAAGTGGCGCTTCCCCGGCCACACGCTGGTGTTCGGCCTGATGCTGTTTGCCTGCTTCATCCCGTTCCAGTCGGTGCTCTTGCCGATGGCGACCATCCTTGGCAGCCTCGGCCGCTTCGGGGCGACGCTGCGCGACCAGATCGGCATGTCGCTCGGCTTCGGCAATCCGACCGTCAACCTCGTCACCGTTCACGTCGTCTACGGCCTCGGCTTCACGACGCTGTTCTTTCGCAACTATTACGAGGCCTTTCCGACCGAACTGGTGAAGGCGGCGCAGGTCGACGGTGCCAGCTTCTTCCAGATCTTCCGCCGCATCATGCTGCCGAACTCGCTGCCGATCATCGTCGTCACCGTCATCTACCAGTTCACCAACATCTGGAACGACTTCCTGTTTGCCTCGGCCTATGCCGGCACGGGCGATTCCATGCCGATGACGGTGGCGCTGAACAACGTCGTCAACACCTCCACCGGTGTCGTCGAATACAACGTCAACATGGCGGCGGCGATGATCGCAGCGCTTCCGACCCTCCTCGTCTACATTCTCGCCGGCCGCTACTTCGTGCGTGGCCTGATGGCGGGCGCTGTCAAAGGATAATCCAATGGCTTTCCTCGAAATCTCAGGTCTCAAGAAGCGCTTCGGCTCGCTGGAGATCCTCAAGGGCATCAACCTTGACCTGGAAAAGGGCGGCTTCCTCGTGCTCGTCGGCCCGTCCGGCTGCGGCAAGTCGACCTTGCTCAACACCATTGCCGGCCTGGAATCGATCACCGAGGGCGACATTCGCGTCGATGGCCGCAGCATTGCCGACCTGCATCCGTCGAAGCGCGACATCGCCATGGTGTTCCAGAGCTACGCGCTCTACCCGAACATGACGGTGGCCGGAAACATCGCCTTCGGCATGGAGATGCGCGGCGTGCCGGTCGAGGAGCGCAACAAGGCGATCGACAAGGTCGCCAAGGTGCTGCAGATCGGCCACCTGCTCAATCGCAAGCCGAGCCAGCTGTCGGGCGGCCAGCGCCAGCGCGTCGCCATGGGCCGCGCCCTGGTGCGCGACCCGAAGCTGTTCCTGTTCGACGAACCGCTCTCCAACCTCGACGCCAAGCTGCGCGTCGACATGCGCATCGAGATCAAGCGGCTGCACCAGGCGACCGGCACGACGATCGTCTATGTGACCCACGACCAGATCGAGGCGATGACGCTGGCCACCAAGATCGCCGTCATGCGCGACGGCGAGGTGCAGCAGTTCGGCACGCCGGCCGAGATCTACAACAACCCGGCCAACATGTTCGTCGCCGACTTCATGGGCTCGCCGGCGATGAACCTCCTCGCGGGGACGATCGAGAAGGGGGCGTCCGGCCTGACCGTGTCGCTTTCACGTCCGCAGGGCGAGCCGATCCGGCTGCCTGTCACGGCGGGCAACGGCGCGCTCGAAGCGCATACCGGCCGCGAGATCGTCTTCGGCATCCGCCCCGAGGCGCTGACCGATCCTGACGGTGCGGACCGCAACGCCAAGGCGCTGGCCGAAAGCGACTGCCTGATCGAGGTGGTGGAACCGGCCGGATCCGACACCTTCGCGGTCACCAAGCTCGGCGGCAAGGAGGTCGTGGCGCGGCTCAGGGCCGACGCCCGCATCCAGGCCGGCCAGCACGCCCGCCTCGCCTTCAACCTCGACAAAGCCGTGTTCTTCGATCCGCAAAGCCAAACCCGCATCGCTTAAACCAGGAGCCAGGATTCCAAACATGAACAGCTCGGATGTGGGGCTGCTCGAGTGCCAAGACAGACCAGCATCCGTCGGTACGCGTGAGAAGGGATCGGACCGGAAGCTGTTGTCGGTCTCGATTCCAGGGTCCATGGTCTAGAGGCTTCGCGTGCGTGATTCGTTGGTCATGCCGCGAATTCCATCGTACAACAACGCACCGACCATCATGGTTGGCGAACGAGACCGACCTTATCCGGAGACTTCCGCCGTTGCCTGCCGCGATCCTCGCTCACGAGCGCAAATGAAACGCGCCCGAGGGCAGGGCAATCGCCCGCCAGACTAGGCAGGTGTTCGGACTGCGAACTTTGAAAATGGAGTAGGGTTTGATTTCCGATCCACGAGCTTTCCTGCAAACCCTGTTTCACGAAGCTGTCAAGGCCGCCGATCCTTACGAGGCCCTGGTTCGCCATCTTCCGGATCCGCCGAAAGGCAGGACAATCGTTGTTGGGGCAGGGAAGGCCGCAAGCCAGATGGCGGCCGCGTTCGAACGCGCTTGGTCTCATCCCTTCGAAGGTCTCGTTGTTGCCAGGCATGGGCCAATCGCAGAGTGCCGATCGACGAAGATTCTCCAGGCGGCTCATCCGGTCCCAGACAGAGCCGGTCTTGTCGCCGCCGAGGCGCTGATGAACCATCTGCATGGGCTGACGTGTGATGATCTGGTGATCGCACTGATATCCGGCGGCGGCTCGGCCTTGCTGCCGGCCCCGCCGACCGGTTTCACCCTCACCGACGAGAGCGCGTTGAACGAAGCGCTGCTGGCGTCGGGCGCGCCGATCTCCGGGATGAATGTGGTGCGGAAGCATTTCTCCCGCATCAAGGGGGGACGGCTTGCCGCACTTGCCCATCCGGCAAAGGTCGTCAGCCTCGTCGTCTCCGATGTTCCGGGCGACAATCCGGCCTTCGTTGCGTCGGGGCCGACGGTTCCCGACAGCAGCGATGCGGAGGAGGCGCTGCGAGTGATCCGGGACTACCGGATCGATCTCCCGGCGCGCGTGATCGATTGTATCCGCAATACCAGAGCGCCAAGTGCCGGTGACCGCGTCTTCGCCAACAACGAAGTGCATGTGATCGCCTCGGCGCGGGTGTCCCTGGAGGCGGCTGCCGATCGGGCAAGATCTCTCTGCGTGCAACCCCTCATCCTTTCGGATTCGATCGAGGGGGAGGCGAAGGATATCGGCCGGATGCATGCGGCGCTTGCTCGGGAGTTTTTGACGAGACCGCCGGCTCCAAAGCCTCTCGTGCTGCTTTCGGGCGGGGAGACTACGGTCAGCATCGGAACCGGAACATATGGCAAGGGCGGGCGAAATTCCGAGCTTCTCCTCTCGGCGGCGATCGATCTACAAGGAGTCGATGGCGTTGTAGCGATGGCCGCTGATACCGACGGTATCGACGGCTCCGAAGACAATGCTGGCGCCTTCTGTGACGGCGGGACGGTGGCGCGGATCAGGAGCGCCGGCGGCGATGCGCGCGCGTTCCTGGCGGGCCATGATGCGTGGTCGGCCTTCAACCTCGCGGGCGATCTGTTTGTTCCGGGACCGACAGGTACCAACGTGAATGATTTCCGCGCTTTTCTTGTAGAATAGCGGGCCACAAGGCCGAGCAGCTTTAGCGTGTGCCAAGCTGCCGACGTCCTGCGTGGAGCGTCGGCGGCGCCAAATCAGTAAGGCGCAAGCCCGCCTAGTAGGTTGTCACAGACACGTATGTCTTTGTAAGAGTTGGGAAGCCCGCCCCAGGCCCCTCGGGGGCGGGCTCTATCGATCCGGACCCCTTCCGGACCGCGGCTGATGGTGAGCCGCTGGAAACACACATGCCCGGTGTTGCGTGTTGAGACAACCGAAAGCTGTTCTGTTGGTTATTTGGTAAGGTTACCGGGCGACGCAGGTGCGTCTGGACATTGACCGGGACTCTCTTCAACACTGCATCGGCAGACGCCCACTCGACGATGAGTGAGTGACGGCGAACAACGGGAGCAAGGGGATTGGGGTCATGGTCGACCGGCTGAAGGGGAAGATTGCAATTATTTCAGGCGGCGCGACGGGCATGGGCGGAGCGGCCTCGCGCCTCTTTGCTGCCGAGGGCGCCAGGGTAGCGATCGTTGACCGGAATGAAGCGGCAGCACGGCAAACGGCGGAGGAGATTTGTTCCGCCGGTCATGTCGCCGACTACTGGGTCGCCGACGTGTCGGAGGAGGCCGCCGTCGTCGCGGCCGTCAGGGGTGTGGAGGATAGGTTCGGCGCCGTCACCGTGCTCTTCAATCACGCCGGCACTATCGTCATCAAGCCGTTCCTGGAGACCACGCTCGAGGAGTGGGAGTGGCTGCACGCGGTCAACGTGCGATCGATGTTCCTGATGACGCGGGCGGTCCTGCCGGGGATGATCGCCGCGGGCGGTGGTTCCATCGTCTGCACGTCATCAATCTCGGCCGTGGCCGCAACGCCGATGGAAGTGCTCTACGACACGACGAAGGGCGCGGTGCATATGTTTGCTCGTGCGATCGGGGTCGAATTCAGGGATCGCAACATCCGCTGCAACGCCGTCTGCCCCGGCTTCATCCGCACGCCGCACGGATTGCGCGAGGTCAGCGAATTGCAGGCACTCGGCGTCGATGTGTCGGACGCGGCTATTGCCGCCCAGCAGGGACGGATCGGCGAACCCGAGGACGTGGCACGCGCCGCGCTCTATCTCGCTAGCGACGAGTCGATGTTCGTCAATGGCGCGCATCTCTTCGTCGACAACGGCTTCACCGCTATCTAAATTAAACGCTGCAACGCCGCCAGCGTGCCGGAGGATGCCCCGTTTGGCGTCGGAACACTGTGATGAAATGGGTCCGCGATCGAAATCCGACGTCGATCGCGATTTCATCGATGCTCAGGCCATCGCTGATCAGCTTCGCTTTCGCGCGCTCTATCCGACGTTCCTGCAGATAGGCGTGTGGACTGAAGCCCGTCGCCGACCGGAACCCTGCTGCGAAGTGCATTGGACTGAGCCCCGCTGCGTGCGCGATGTCCGCGAGCCGAAGCGAGGTCGCCAGGTTGAGTTCGATGAAATCCACGGCGCGCTTAACCCGCCAGGGTGCGAGGATGACGGAATTATTCCGGTGCTTCTTCATCTCTGCTTCTCTCCACTGGTCGCGGCAAAAAGTCGGGACTGGACCCGCTGAAGGGTCCGTTCGAAAACCTCAGGCTCGTCGAGTGCTCTGGCGACCACGAGGGCTCCCTGAACGGCAACGACGGTCTCCTCGGCCAGCGCGGCGGCATCCGGCTCGAGGCATCCGGCTCGCGTGAGAGCTGAGGCAAGCGCGCTATGCCATTCGGCGAAGTAGTCCCTGACCTGAGCGCTGAACCGGTTGCGGACATTATCGAGTGCGAACGCACCAACGAGGCACACTCGGCTGCCGGAGCGAAAATACCGGGAAACAGAGCGAAACATGTCGGAGATAGCGGAGCGCGGATCATCCGCGTTCCGTAACGGTTCGAAAACCTGTGTCACGAACCATTCGTCGATCTCGCCGAGCACGGCTATGGCCATCTCTTCCTTTCCGCCGGGAAAGAAGTGATAGAGGCTTCCCTTTCCGAGTCCTGTTTTTTCCGTGATGGTTGAAAGACTTGCGCCCTCGAAGCCATACTCCCGAAAGACTTCGGCCAGGGATGGGATTGCGTCGGTGCGCTCGGCGACGATCTTTGGCATGTGTTACAGTCCCAATTCAGAAAGGCTTGGGTGGTCAGCAGGCCTGGGGCCGGACCGATCCCAGAAAAACTTGCGTTCGGATTCCTTGATGGGCATATCGTTGATGCAAGCATAGCGGTGGTGCATCAGGCCGCTCGCGTCGAACTCCCAGTTCTCGTTGCCGTATGCCCGATACCAGTTCCCGGAGTCGTCGCGGTATTCGTAGGCGAAGCGAACCGCGATGCGGTCGTCGTCGTGGGCCCACAGTTCCTTGATCAGCCGATACTCGAGTTCCTTGCGCCATTTCCTGGTCAGGAACTCGACGATCTTTTCCCGCCCTTGGACAAATTCCGCGCGATTGCGCCAGTAACTGTCAACGGTATAGGCGAGTGACACCCTGCCGGGATCGCAACTGTTCCATCCATCCTCTGCGCCTCGGACTTTGGCAGCCGCGGTTTCGCGGGTGAAGGGAGGGAGTGGTGGGCGGTGTTCAGGCATGGTTTCGATCTCCTAGTGTTCGGTGCTGTACCGATCGGTAAACAGTATGTCAATCGGTACAATCGAGGGTGCGCAGAGTCAACGCAATCGCCAGGCACTGCATCTTTTTGCCGTGCGAATCGAAAGTTTTCGGGTTGGAAAGCACGCAGTCCAGCAAGTGCCAACCACTGCAGACTGAGTGCGACAGGGTTTAGGTACACGCCAGCTGCCGAAGGCTGAAAAGGGCCGAGATGGTGATCTCGGCCCTTGTCGTTGTGCGCCCAGCATGGGCGCATGATGGGCTGACCAACTTGGAATGCCAGGCTCGCCTAACCTCAATCTCTCGAACCGCCCGGTGCGGACCCGCATGCCGGGTGGTGTGGCAGGGGTGCGATCACATCGATCGCCCCCTATGCCGATTGGTAATCCTGCGGGTGTTCGCTTACTTGCCCGCTTTCGTGGTGTGGCGGCGGCCCTTGCCGATGTCCGGCAGGAAGATGGTCAACAGGCCGAGCAGCGGTAAATACGAGCAGATTCTGTAGACGAACTCGATGCCCATGTGGTCGGCCACCATGCCGAGGCCTGCTGCGCCAATGCCGCCGATACCGAAGGCAAAGCCGAAGAACAGGCCGGCAATCATGCCGACACGACCCGGAACCAGCTCCTGCGCAAAGACGACGATGGCCGAGAAGGCGGAGGCCAGGATGATGCCGATCAGGAAGGTCAGGAAGACCGTCCAGTTGTAGTCGGCATAAGGCAGGGCAAGGGTGAAGGGCAGGGCGCCGAGGATCGAGAACCAAATGACGAACTTGGTGCCGAACCAGTCGACGACAGGGCCGCCGGCGACGGTGCCGATGGCCACGGCGCCGAGGAATACGAACAGCAGAATCTGCGCGTGCTGCACCGACACTCCGAAGCGTTCGATCATATAGAAAGTGTAGTAGCTAGAAAGGCTCGTCATGTAGACGTATTTCGAGAACACTAGCAGTGCCAGGACACCGATCGCCGCAATGACCTTGTTGCGTGGGAGATGGACCGCGGGTGCCGCCGCCTTGCGACCGGCGTTATTCTTGCGGTGATCGGCGTACCAGACGCCGACGCGCCACAGGACGATCATGCCGGTCAGAGCTGCGAGCGAGAACCATGCAACGCTATGCTGGCCCCGCGGTAGTACGATGAAGGCGGCCAGAAGCGGACCTATCGCCGAGCCGAAGTTGCCGCCAACCTGGAACAGTGACTGGGCAAGGCCATGGCGTCCGCCTGATGCCAGCCGGGCAACGCGCGAGGATTCCGGATGGAACACGGCGGAGCCGAGGCCGACGACACCCGCGCCGATGAGCAAGACCCAATAGGCGTGCGCATATGCGAGCAGCACCAGGCCGATCAGCGTGAAGCCCATGCCGACAGACAATGAGTAAGGCAACGGGCGTTTGTCGGTGTAAATGCCGATCAGCGGCTGCAGGAGCGACGCGGTGACCTGGAACACGAGGCCGAGGAAGCCGATCTGCGTGAAGTCGAGGCCGTAGCCGTCCTTGATCATCGGATAGAGCGCGGGGATCAGCGACTGCATGGTATCGTTGAGAAGATGGCAGAAGCTTACCGCCATGATAATGCCGAAAACCGTCTGTTCCGCAGAGTGCCTCTCTGCCGTCATTGCGCTGTCTGTCACGATTCTGCTCCGTCCTACGAGGCTTTGGAATAACCGACTTGTGGTCGTCCCGCTTTCGTGTTTTGGTCTTGCTATTTCGCAAGTGGGCCAAAATTGATGAAATCCAAGCAAAGCCTGGCGACGAGTGAGTTGGCCAAGCTCCATGTGGAGCGTCTTGCTGCCATTGAGGCAGCCTCAGAGCCGGTCTATGCCATCCCCTCGGAATATCCGGCCGGCTACCATGTGGAACCCCATAGTCACAGCCGTGCACAGTTCGTCTATGCTCGGTCCGGCGTGCTTATGGTGTCGTCGATACTGGGGCGCTGGATGGTGCCGCCGCAGCATGCGTTGTGGATACCGGCAGGACTTGTCCACACCGTCGACATGCTCGGCGATGTTGCGATGCTTTCGGCCTATGTCTCGCCCCGGGCCTTGGCCGATCCACCGACGGCCATCCGCGTCGTGGCGCTGACTGATCTTGCCAGAGCGTTGATCACCGAGGCTGTTGCGCCGCCCGAGGCCAAGAGCGGCAGACGGGATCTCATCATGGCGCTGCTGCTCGAGGAGGTCTTACGGCTTCCCGACCGGCCGTTGGGATTGCCGTTCCCCTCAGATACGCGCCTGGCGACGCTCTGCCGCGGCTTCATGGAAAGTCCGAGTGCAAGGCTGGTCATCGACGATTGGGCGGAGCGGCTTGCCATGAGCCGGCGCGCCTTTACTCGGTTCTTTCGCAAGGAAACGGGTATCAGTCTCTCAACCTGGCGGCAGCAGGCGGCGGTGTTCACCGCCTTGCCCCGCCTCGCAGCCGGGGAGGCGGTTACAGCCGTTGCCCTCGACCTTGGCTACGACAGCGTCGCCGCCTTCACCACGATGTTCAGGCGGACGATGGGAGCCGCTCCCCGCGCGTATTTCAGGGCACCCGAACAATATTGAGCCTCTGCCCAAGCATGGATCCGCCGTCTCGCAGGACCGGGCGATGACGCGCTGCGTCCTCGATTTAACATTTACGTTCACGGCAAATCTGTGAGTTTTAAGAATTCGAAAAACATTCGTTTGACATTCGAATAATCTTCGCTTTAATTGCTCTGACTTTCGCAAATGCGCGAGCATGTTGCGTTGCGGCATATTCTGGCTCGGAGGGGGAACGTGAGCCGTCAGATTCACGATCTTTTCATTATCGGCGGCGGCATCAATGGCTGCGGGATCGCGCGGGATGCGATCGGGCGGGGCTATTCGGTCGCGCTTGCGGAAATGAACGATTTCGCTTCGGGCACGTCTTCCGGCGCGACCAAGCTCATCCATGGCGGCTTGCGCTATCTCGAGCACTACGAGTTTCGTCTGGTGCGCGAATCTCTGATGGAGCGCGAAGTGCTCTGGGCGATGGCGCCGCACATCATCTGGCCGATGCGCTTCGTGCTGCCCTATCACAAGGGTGGCATCCGCCCGGCATGGCTGATCCGTCTCGGGTTGTTTCTCTACGATCACCTCGGCGGACGAAAGTTGTTGCCGCCGACCGCGGTTCTCGACATGCGCCGCGACCCGGCCTCCGAGCCATTGAAGGCACTCTTCACGAAGGCGTTCGAGTATTCGGATGGTTGGGTCGACGATGCGCGTATGGTAGTGCTCAATGCGCGGGACGCGGCCGACCGCGGCGCGCTGATCATGCCGAGAACGAGAGTCGTTTCGGCGCGGCGCGAGAACGGATTGTGGTCGATCGAGACGGTCGACACCGTCAGCGGGCAGGGCAACAGTTTTCAGGCGCGGATGCTGGTGAATGCTGCCGGGCCATGGGTCGATCAGGTCATTCGCACGGCCTTCGGGCAGAACGAGGCCCGCCACGTGCGGCTCGTGCAGGGCAGCCACATCGTCGTAAAGAAGAAGTTCGACGATCCGCGGGCCTATTTCTTCCAGAACCCGGACAACCGCATCATCTTCGCGATCCCGTACGAGCAGGACTTCACGTTGATCGGTACCACCGACCGCGACTACTCGGCCGATCCGAAGGATGTGAAAATATCCGAGGAAGAGACGATCTATCTCTGCAACGCGGCGAGCGAGTATTTCAAGGAGCCGGTACGGCCGGAAGACATCGTCTGGACCTATTCGGCTGTGCGGCCTCTATTTGACGACGGCGCTTCCAAGGCGCAGGAGGCGACCCGCGACTACGTGCTGAAGATCGAAGGCGAGGGTGAAAGCGCACCGCTGCTCAATGTCTTCGGCGGCAAGCTCACGACCTATCGGCGCCTATCCGAACACGCACTGGAAAGGATCGCCGAGGCGATCGGCGCCAAAGGCGCGTCCTGGACAGCGAAGAGCCATCTGCCGGGCGGGGATTTCGCCGCGACCGGCTACGAGGCGGAGGTTGCTAAGCTGAAGGGCGGTTATCCGTTCCTGGCGGACCGGCATGCGCGCCAACTGGTGCGCCGCTACGGCACCAAGGCGTCGGTCCTGCTCGGGCGGGCCGCCAGCGCGGAGGACCTGGGACACTGTTTCGGAGGCGATCTCTTCGAGGCAGAGGTTCGCTATCTCATCGATCACGAATGGGCCAGACGCGCAGAGGATGTGCTTTGGCGAAGAACGAAAGTCGGCCTGCGCCTGACCAAGGAACAGGCTGCGCTATTGGAGGAGTACATGGCCGCGCGACCGGCGCAGATGGCTGGTTGAAGCGGTAATGTCCCCGCTGTTGAGGAGGCACGGGAACCGGAATGCTTGAATTGCGGAACGCTGCAAAGATGGTGGGCGGGGAGTATCACATCCACGCAACCAATCTTGCATTTGAAAAAGGCACATTGAATGTGCTGCTGGGGCCGACGCTGTCCGGCAAGACATCGCTGATGCGACTGATGGCCGGGCTCGATCGACCGACGAGCGGTTCCGTCCATTTCGACGGCGTAGACGTGACCGGAATGCCGGTGCAGAAGCGCAACGTCGCGATGGTTTACCAACAGTTCATCAACTATCCGGCCCTGACGGTGTACGAAAACATCGCCTCGCCAATGCGGATTTCAGGCAAGGACACCGCGACGATCGATCGTGAGGTGCGCAAGGCCGCCGAACTCTTGCGCCTTACGCCTTATCTGGATCGCACCCCGCTCAATCTCTCCGGCGGCCAGCAGCAGCGCACGGCGCTTGCGCGTGCCCTTGTGAAGAATGCCAGCCTTGTGCTGATGGACGAGCCGCTCGCGAACCTCGACTACAAGCTGCGCGAGGAACTGCGTGCCGAACTGCCGCGGATCTTTGCGCAGTCCGGCGCCATCTTCGTCTACGCCACAACGGAGCCTTCCGAAGCGCTTCTGCTCGGCGGCAACACGGCCACCCTTTCGGAAGGCCACGTGACGCAGTTCGGACCGACGATTGCCGTCTACCGAAATCCGCTCGACCTCGTAACTGCAAAGACCTTTGCCGATCCGCCGCTCAATTTCATGGATGTGATAAAGGCCGGCGGTTCGTTCCAGAGGCAAGGAGCTGATATCCTGCCGGTGCCCGCGCATTTGGACGACATGGCCGATGGTCCGGTCACGATCGCCTTCCATCCGCACCACCTCGCTCTTTCGCCGCAGACTCAGACGGCAGCAAAACTGCAGGCACGCACGCAGGTTTCCGAGATCACAGGCTCCGAAAGCTTTGTGCATATGGATTTCGACGGTGTCCGTTGGGTCATGCTTGCCCACGGCATTCACAACATCGATCCGGATACCGAGGTCGACATCTACCTCGACACCCGTCACGTCATGGCGTTCGGCACCGATGGCCGGGCAATCGCAACTGGCCCAAAGGCGTAAGGGAGAAGGACATGGCACGTATCACGCTCGACCACATCCGCCACGCCTACGGACCGAACCCGAAGTCCGACGCAGACTATGCGCTTCGTGAAGTCGATCACGAATGGCGGGACGGCGGCGCCTACGCGCTTCTCGGACCATCCGGCTGCGGAAAGACGACGCTACTCAACATCATTTCCGGCCTACTGCAGCCGTCGCACGGCCGTATCCTCTTCGATGGCCAGGATGTGACGAACCTTTCCACGCAGGCGCGAAACATTGCGCAGGTGTTCCAGTTCCCGGTCATCTACGACACCATGACTGTCTACGACAACCTGGCTTTCCCGCTGCGCAATCGCAGGGTCCCCGAGCCGGAAGTCGATCGGCGCGTTCGCGACATTCTCGAGATGATCGATCTCGGCGGTATGGCCAAGCGCAAGGCACAGGGCCTGACGGCCGACCAGAAGCAGAAGATCTCGCTCGGCCGCGGACTAGTGCGCAACGACGTCAACGCGATCCTGTTCGACGAGCCTTTGACCGTGATCGACCCGCACATGAAGTGGGTACTGCGTTCGCAGTTGAAGCGCCTGCACAAGCAGTTCGGCTTCACCATGGTCTATGTGACGCACGACCAGACGGAAGCGCTGACCTTCGCCGACAAGGTTGTCGTCATGTACGAAGGACAAATCGTCCAGATCGGCACGCCGGCAGAGCTTTTCGAGCGGCCGAGCCATACCTTCGTCGGTTACTTCATCGGGTCGCCGGGCATGAACGTCCTGCCGGTGCAACTGCAGGGCAATGCGGTGCGTATCGGCAGCGAGACGCTGTCATTGGACTACGCGCCGCAAGCGGCTGCCGGCGCCAAGACCGAGCTCGGCATACGCCCGGAGTTCGTCAATATCGGCCGCGAAGGAATGCCGGTCACCGTCAACAGGGTCGAGGACATTGGACGGCAGAAGATCGTGCGCGCCACCTTTGCCGGCCAGCCGATCGCCATCGTCGTGACGGAGGACTCCGAAATCCCGGCTGATGCGCGGGTGACCTTCGATCCGGCTGCCATCAATATTTACGCCAATTCCTGGCGCGTCGGCAGGGAGGGCTGAGCATGGAAAAGACCTGGAACAACAAAGCCTGGTTTCTGGTTCTGCCGGTCCTTGTGCTGGTCGCCTTCTCGGCCGTCATTCCGCTGATGACCGTTGTGAACTACTCGGTCCAAGATACGTTCGGGAACAACGAGTTCTTCTGGGCGGGGACTGACTGGTTCGTGCAGACGCTTCATTCCGACCGCTTCTGGGCGGCGTTGCAGCGCAATCTCGTCTTCTCGCTGATCGTTCTGGCGCTGCAGATCCCGCTTGGCATCTTCATTGCGCTCAACATGCCGAAGAAGGGGATCGGCGTACCGATCTGCCTCGTGCTGATGGCGCTGCCGCTGCTCATTCCGTGGAACGTGGTCGGCACCATCTGGCAGGTTTTCGGTCGTGTCGACATCGGCCTGCTCGGTCATACGCTTGAGGCAATGGGGTTTGACTACAACTATGTCCGCGACCCCCTCGATGCGTGGATCACCATCATCCTGATGGACGTCTGGCACTGGACGAGCCTTGTGGTGCTGCTCTGCTATGCCGGCCTCGTTTCGATCCCGGATGCGTATTATCAGGCAGCGAAGATCGACGGCGCGTCGCGCTGGTCCGTCTTCCGCTACATCCAGCTGCCGAAGATGAAGCGCGTGCTGCTCATCGCCGTCCTGCTGCGTTTCATGGACAGCTTCATGATCTACACCGAACCTTTCGTCGTCACCGGCGGCGGTCCCGGCAACTCGACCACCTTCCTGTCGATTGACCTTGTGAAGATGGCCGTTGGCCAGTTTGACCTCGGTCCGGCAGCGGCAATGTCGATCATCTACTTCCTTATCATCCTGCTTCTGTCATGGGTCTTCTACACCGTCATGACCAGCAGCGACGCGAACGCCTGAGAAAGGAGAGGACCATGGCTCAAACAATGAAATACAAGCCTGCGGGCAACTTCTCCTGGGTCGTTTCGACGGTCTACATCATCTTTCTGCTGCTGCCGATCTACTGGCTGATGAACATGAGCTTCAAGGAGAATGCCGAGATCACCGGCACCTTCTCGCTGTGGCCGCAGAACCCGACGCTCGGGAACTACATGGTGATCTTCACCGATCCCTCCTGGTACAACGGCTACATCAACTCGATCATCTACGTGGTCATGAATACGGTGATCTCGGTGCTGGCGGCGCTGCCTGCGGCCTATGCCTTCTCGCGCTACCGGTTCCTGGGCGACAAGCATCTGTTCTTCTGGCTGCTGACGAACCGCATGGCACCGCCGGCCGTCTTCGCGCTGCCGTTCTTCCAGCTCTATTCGGCTTTCGGGCTGATCGATACGCACATCGCCGTGGCGCTCGCCCACTGCCTGTTCAACGTGCCGCTGGCAGTCTGGATCCTGGAAGGCTTCATGTCCGGCGTGCCGAAGGAGATCGACGAAACGGCCTATATCGACGGCTATTCCTTCCCGCGGTTCTTCGTGAGGATCTTCATGCCGCTGATCGCGTCAGGGATCGGTGTCGCCGCCTTCTTCTGCTTCATGTTCTCGTGGGTGGAACTGCTGCTGGCCCGCACGCTGACGACGACTGCCGCAAAGCCGATTTCGGCGATCATGACGCGCACCGTCTCCGCTGCAGGGATGGATTGGGGTGTGCTGGCGGCTGCCGGTGTGCTGACCATCATCCCCGGCGCGCTCGTCATCTACTTCGTACGCAATTACATCGCCAAGGGCTTCGCGCTCGGCCGCGTCTGACAAGGGAGGACCACTCATGAACTTTTCCTGGATGGCGTGGACGCTGCCGACTGCATTGTTTTTCCTGGCGATTTTCATGCTGCTCGTTGGCATGAGCATCTGGGAGTATTTCGTGCCTGGCGGCTCGCCGCGCGTCGGAATCCTCAGGTTCGAAACCACGCGAGGGGATCGCCTCTTCGTGTCGCTGCTTGGCGCAGCATACATACATCTCGCATGGCTGGGTCTTGTCGGACCCAACCTGTGGTGGGCTCTTGCCCTCTCCGTAGTCTACGCCATCGGCGTCTTCCGCTACGTGTGACGGCAGGGAAATACAGATGGCCGGGGGTACTGGCCGCCTGAACGTGAAGACTGCAATCGCAACCCTGGGAGGATATTATGCGAAGGCATTTACTAGCGACAACAGCAGGCATGTTGCTGACCATGGCGGGCGCCGCCTATGCCGGCATGGATGAAGCGAAAACTTTCCTGGACAAGGAAATCGGCGATCTTTCGACGCTTTCCCGAGCGGACCAGGAAAAGGAAATGCAGTGGTTCATGGATGCGGCGAAGCCTTTCGCCGGCATGGACATCAAGGTCGTTTCCGAAACCCTGACGACGCACGAATATGAATCGAAGGTTCTGGCGCCGGCCTTCACCGCGATCACCGGTATCAAGATCACGCACGATCTCATCGGCGAAGGCGACGTTGTCGAAAAGCTGCAGACGCAGATGCAGTCGGGCGAAAACATCTATGACGCCTATGTCAATGACTCGGACCTCATCGGTACGCATTGGCGCTACCAGCAGGCCCGCTCGCTGACCGACTGGATGGCGAACGAAGGCAAGGATGTCACCAACCCGGGCCTCGATATCAACGACTTCGTCGGCACCAAGTTCACGACTGCACCGGACAAGAAGCTTTACCAGCTTCCCGACCAGCAGTTCGCGAACCTCTACTGGTTCCGCTACGACTGGTTCAGCGACGAGAAGAACAAGGCCGACTTCAAGGCGAAGTATGGTTACGATCTCGGCGTTCCGGTCAACTGGTCTGCCTATGAGGACATCGCCGAATTCTTCACCGGCCGTGAGATCAACGGCAAGAAGGTCTTCGGCCACATGGACTACGGCAAGAAGGACCCATCACTCGGATGGCGCTTCACCGATGCCTGGCTATCGATGGCCGGTAACGGCGACAAGGGACTTCCGAACGGCCTTCCGGTCGACGAGTGGGGCATCAAGGTCGACGAGAACTCGCGTCCGGTTGGTTCGTGCGTTGCGCGTGGCGGCGATACGAACGGCCCGGCTGCCGTCTACTCGATCCAGAAGTATCTGGATTGGTTGAAGGCCTATGCACCGCCGGCAGCGCAGGGCATGAACTTCTCCGAATCCGGTCCTGTGCCGGCGCAGGGCGAAGTCGCCCAGCAGATCTTCTGGTACACCGCCTTCACGGCCGATGCCGTCAAGCCCGGTCTGCCAGTCGTCAACGAGGACGGTACGCCGAAGTGGCGCATGGCGCCAAGCCCGCACGGCGTCTACTGGAAGGACGGCATGAAGCTCGGCTACCAGGACGTCGGTTCCTGGACGCTGATGAAGTCGACGCCTGACGATCGCGCCAAGGCCGCTTGGCTCTATGCGCAGTTCGTGACCTCGAAGACGGTCGACGTGAAGAAGAGCCACGTCGGTCTGACCTTCATCCGCGAGTCCACCATTCGCGACAAGAGCTTCACGGAGCGGGCTCCGAAGCTTGGCGGTCTGGTCGAGTTCTACCGCTCGCCCGCCCGCGTCCAGTGGTCGCCGACCGGTACGAACGTTCCTGACTATCCGAAGCTCGCTCAGCTTTGGTGGCAGGCGGTCGGGGATGCGTCGTCCGGTGCGAAGACCGCGCAGGAAGCGATGGACTCGCTTTGCTCCGAACAGGAAAAGGTGATGCAGCGACTGGAACGCGCCGGAGTGCAGGGCGATATCGGTCCGAAGCTCGCCGAAGAGCATGATCTCGAGTTCTGGAACAAGGATGCGGTCGCCAAGGGCAACCTCGCGCCGCAGCTGAAGATCGAGAACGAGAAGGAAAAGCCGGTTACCGTCAACTACGACGAACTGGTCAAGAGCTGGCAGTCGAACTGATCAGCAAGGTTGGCCGGGGTGTGTGCCCCGGCCAACCGCCGACCGCATAACGTCGGCATTACACCCTCCTATGAATGACCTATCGCTTCCGCTGGCGCGTTCGCGCCGGCGAGGTGAGCTATTGCGCCGGAGAAGACAATGAGCGGCCATATTCTCGCGATCGACCAGGGCACGACGTCCTCGCGTGCGATCGTCTTCGACGCCGGGATGAAGATGATCTCGTCAGCACAGGAGGAGATCAAACAATCCTATCCGCAGCCAGGCTGGGTCGAGCATGATCCGAATGAGATCTGGACGAGCGTGGTTAGCACGGCGCGGCAAGCGCTGGCGAATGCCAACATTCCACTCACCGATATCGCCGCGATTGGCATCACCAACCAGCGCGAGACAACGGTCGTTTGGGAACGCAAGTCGGGCAGGGCGCTTAATAAGGCGATCGTCTGGCAGGACAGGCGGACGGCTGAAGTCTGCGATAGTCTCAAGGCGGATGGATATGAGAAACTGTTCAGCGCGAAGACGGGTCTGCTGCTCGATCCTTATTTCTCCGGGACCAAGCTGCGCTGGCTGCTAGACAACGTCGACGGATTGCGGGAGCGCGCCGAGGCAGGCGAGGTCTGTTTCGGCACGGTCGACAGCTGGCTGATCTTCAATCTGACTGGCGGACGCGTTCATGCGACTGATGCCACCAACGCGTCGCGAACGCTGCTTTTCAACATTACCGAGGGCAGGTGGGACGAGGAGCTTCTCGGCCTGCTCAGGATCCCGGCATCCATGCTTCCGGAGGTCAAGGACTGCGCGGACGATTTCGGCGTCACTGATCCGGATATCTTCGGTGCGCCGATACCGATCCTCGGTGTTGCGGGCGACCAACAGGCAGCAACTATCGGTAGTGCCTGCTTCGAAGCGGGCATGATGAAATCGACCTATGGGACGGGCTGCTTTGCCTTGCTGAATACGGGGCGGGATTGCGTAACATCCAGCAACCGGATGATCACGACGATCGCCTATCGGCTCGGCGGCGAAACCACCTATGCGCTGGAAGGGTCGATCTTCATCGCCGGTGCGGCGGTGCAATGGCTACGCGACGGCCTCGGCTTGATTTCAAACGCATCGGAGAGCGGCACGCTGGCGATGAGGGCCGATCCCAATCAGCAGGTCTATGTGGTGCCGGCCTTTACCGGCCTCGGTGCTCCCTATTGGGACCCGGAGGCGAGGGGTGCGATCTTCGGTTTGACCAGGAACAGCGGGCCGGCGGAATTGGCGCGCGCCGTGCTCGAGTCTGTCGCCTACCAGACGCTCGATCTCCTCATCGCGATGCGGAAGGATTGGGGCGGCCATCACATTGAGACGGTCCTGCGCGTCGATGGCGGCATGGCAAGTTCCGACTGGACGATGCAGCGTCTTGCCGACGTTGTCGGAAACCCGGTGGATCGGTCGGCTGTCGTCGAGACGACGGCGCTCGGCGCGGCCTGGCTCGCCGGTTCGCGAGCAGGGGTTTGGCCCGACAAGGAGAATTTCGGAAAAGCATGGGCGTGCAGCCGGCGGTTCCAACCCTCCATGGAGGAGGCAGAGCGACAAAGGAAGATCGCTGGCTGGCGCAATGCGGTCTCACGCACCTTGACGGGCGCGCAATTCAGCAATCAGTTGGCCTAACCGTCGTCACGCCACCATCAGGACGCCGTTTTCAGGTGGTTGTCAGGCCAAACCGGCAATGCTAGCTCGCTGCAAAAGTTGCGACGAGGTTGGCATGAAACGCCTGTGGAATTTTCGGTGGTGGAAGGCATCCCTCATCGGCACCGTTACGATTGGCGCGATGTTCGGGGGCTATATTGTTTATCTCCAAGCGAGCGGGAATTTTCACGCCGTCATCGCGGATCAACTCTACCGTTCGGCGCAACCCTCGCCTGAGCAGCTGGCATCTTACGTGCGTAGTCATGGCATCGAGACGGTCATAAACCTGCGCGGGATGCACGTTGGCAAGAAATGGTATGCCGACGAGATTGCAACTGCACGCGGTCTCGGCGTTCAGCATATCGACTTCGAAATGTCGCCGTCCAAGGTCTTGTCGCCCGAGCGCGCCGAGCAGCTGCTGGCGATCATGAGAGCGGCACCAAAGCCCATCCTTCTCCACTGCCAATCTGGCGCCGATAGGACAGGGCTCGTGTCGGTCCTCTACAGCCAACAAGTGGCCGGTATCAATGAGGACGTCGCCGAGCGTCAGCTCTCGGTCTACTACGGCCATATTGCCATTCCTTACCTGTCGGGAACCTACGCGATGGACAAGAGCTGGAAGGGCCTCGAAAGGTATTTTGGCATCCAGGGGTAGCCGAACGGCCGAAGCGCTTCCCAAGGTTATTCAGGTGACTGTCAGAAAACCCGGTCATGGCTGGCGAATATTCTTCGACGGCCATCAACTACAGATGATTCGATCCTGGTTCCGTCGACGCCAAAATCTGGACGCGGAGACGACCAATTGGAAGATAATGCCACCAAGGTCCGCCTGATCGAGCGGCGGCCCGCAATCGGTAGCGTGACGCTTTGCCTTGCTACGACTCTCTACCTGCTTCTTGTGACAAACAGATCGTTCTGGAGCACGGCCTATAGCTATTTTGCGGCCGATCATCTCTCGTTCGTGCTCTTTGTCGTCGGCATTTCGGCTGTGAGCATGGCAATCATCACGGCCTTCTCCGCCAAATATGTCACCAAGCCTTTTTTGATCTTCTTCGTTCTCGCGGCAGCCGCCGGCTCCTGGTTTACCGATCAGTTCGGCGTGGTCGTGGACAAGGAAATGATCCGCAACGCGGCGGTGTCGACGGGCGCGGAGGCAGGGCATCTGATAACGACGCGTTTTGCCTTTTATTTGATGCTCACTGGTATACTTCCGTCACTCGTCATCCTCTGGGTACGCATCCGGCATCGCCCGGTGCTGTCCAAACTTGCTCATAATACCGGCGTGATCGTGGCTTGCCTGGCTGTCTTCGTCGTGGTCGGATTCGGCGACTACCGTGCCTTTGCGGGCGTCGGGCGCGCCCACAGAGACATCCTCGACCGGCTGAACCCATTCGTACCGATCACCAGCACCATTCGCTTTGCGGTTTCGTCCGAGCAGGATGCGCATGTCGTCGCCGAGCCGCTCGGTACGGATGCGCATCGGGTGAACACTGCCGGCCTTAACAAGCCGCGCGTAACGATCATCGTTGCGGGCGAGACAGCGCGTGCCGATGACTTCTCGCTTGGCGGTTATGCGCGGAAAACCAATCCGGAGCTCGAAAAGCGGAACGTTGTCTATTTTCCGAAAACGACCAGCTGCGGCACAGCGACGGCAATTTCTATCCCGTGCATGTTTTCGGTCTATCCGCGAACAGCCTATACGCATCGGAAGGGCCTTGCGACCGAGAACCTCCTCGATGTGCTGAGCCATGCCAAGGTGGACGTATCCTGGCTGGATAATGACACCGGCAGCTATCATGTCACCGACCGGGTCCCGTTCACGTTCTTGCCGGAGTCGGCCGATCCACGTTTTTGCAAGGATGGTGAGTGCCTCGACGCTATCCTTCTCGACAAGGTCGACGATTGGCTCGACCACGTAAAGGGTGACAGCGTGCTGGTCTTGCACCAGCTCGGAAGCCATGGGCCAGCCTACTTCGCTCGTTATCCCGATGAATACCGACGTTTCGTTCCTGATTGCCGGGCGAATGATTTCGGCAGCTGCACGGCCGAAGAGATTACCAACGCCTATGACAATACGATCCTCTACACGGACCACATTGTCTCGACGGTCATCGATAAGCTCAAGCAGCATTCCGACAAGGTTGCCGGTGCAGCGATCTACGTGTCGGATCACGGTGAATCGCTTGGCGAAAACGGAATCTACCTGCATGGCGCGCCCTATATCGTAGCGCCGTCGCAGCAGACGCACGTGCCGTTCCTGGCGTGGGTCAGTGACGATCTCGCGAAGGGGGCCGGCTTCGATATGAGTTGCATGGCTAAGCAGGCAGACAGGGACCGTTCGCACGACAACTTCTTCCACAGTGTGCTCGGGCTCATGGACGTGGCGACCAAGGCCTACGATCCGAATCTGGATGTTTTCGCCGGATGCCGCCGACAGGCGGATAAACTCGCAAGCCTTCAGCGATGAGACAGCGAGGCTGCTGCAACGCAACAGCCGGATTAGGCTCTATCGTTGTATCGATTGCCTCGGGATGCCAATCCAGGTCTCAGTGCTTGTGGTTTGCCGCTTTCATCCGCTCTGAAAGCTCGGAGAGCCCGAAGGGCTTCACCAGGAAATCGTCCGCGCCGCTTCGCAGGCCCTCGATCTGATCCGAAGTCTGGTCGTGCGCCGTCAGAATGATGACGGGGACGGAGTTCGCTTGTCGTCTAAGCGCCTTCAATAGGGTTAAGCCATTACCATCGGGCAAGCGCAGGTCGAGCAGGATGACGCCGTATTTGCCGGTTTCGGCCGCTTGGGTTGCTTCCGCGAGATTGAGGCACCAATCGACCGAATGACCGTCGGCCGCGATGTGATCGCGCACGGCGTCTCCCAAAAGGACGTTGTCCTCGACCAGCAATACGTTCACACGCTATCTCCCTTGAATGCCTGCCTTCCGGCGGCATCCTCCATGGCCATGACGGCGTCTATCCGTCGCCAGGATTTCTAATGAGATCGCTAGCTGACAATGACCTTAAGGCTTTGCGGGGATCGGCATTAAACGCGGTTGTGATCCCGGCTTCCTCGGCACTGGCCCGCAGGTGAGAATATGTGTCGGCGTGCTGCCAGGTCATGTCGGCATTCCGACGTCAGAACCGGCGAGCAGCGAAAGCTCGTTGGCGGTCTTCATCACCATGGTGATCGTCTGGCTGATATCGGGCGCTGCCGAGGCATTGACCAGCGCGATATAGGGGCAGGTGAGGGCCGCAATGCAGCGTCCGTCCGGCCCAAGGATAGGAGCGGAAAGGTTATTGACGCCTGCCGTCTGGGCGCTCGCCATCATTTCGTAACCGCGTTCGCGGATCTGGGCGAGGCGCTCGTAAAATTCCGGTCCGAGATTCACTTCCGCGCGGCTGCGCACGTGTTCCGCGATCATCATCTGCCGCTCTTCATCGCTTCGGAACGCAAGAAGCACGTGGCCGGAGCCGGTGTCGAAGAGACTGATGTGCGACCCGATGCGGATCGAGAGACCCCAGTAATCCGGCGCCTCGTGCTGCGCGATCACCACCGCCGAACCGCGGTCAAAGACGACCAGGTGGTTCGCCTGTTTGGTCTTCTGCGCTAGTTCACGCATCAATGGCATGGCGAAAGACGCCAGCCGGCGTGTTGGCGCGTGCAACTGGGCCAGCCCGAATAGCTTGAGTGTCAGTGTAAACCGGTCACCCTCCAGCTTCGTCACGTAGCCGCGGCGGACGAGGCGATCGAGCATGCGATAGAATTCGTTGGGGCTACGATCGAGACGCTTGGCGATCTCCGCCTGGGTCAGCCCTTCCTCGACGCTGGCCAAAAGCTCGAGGATATCGAGCCCCTTGTCCAGCGCCGGAGCGCGGTACCGATCAGCGTCATCTGCTTCCATCAATTTCTCCTGTGAATGCCACCTTACATATACAAATGCGTAGCTGCCGAAAAGCGCAGCGTGCAGCTCGGTTCGGTCGGTAGCGTCGCCTGTATATGAAAAGGAACCTCATATATGGGTAGTTGCCGGCGCGAACTGCCGATCCGCAGCGCGTGGCGGACCTTAGTAGTGAACTTCTTCATCGACTATGGAAAACAGGCAGGTTAGGCTCGCGCTCTTGGGGTGAGGCTGTTCGTGTTCCGAGGATTCTGGTGATGTTTTTGACTGATGGAGAACTAAGCGAAATCAAAGCGTTTCGACGGGAACTTCATCGCAATCCGGAAGTCTCGGGTGAGGAGGCGGAAACCGCATCCCGCGTTACAGAGGAACTCGGCCGGACGAGGCCAGATCGCATCGTTGCCGGCATCGGCGGCCATGGCCTCGCGGCCGTCTATGAAGGAGTGGCATCAGGTCCGACGATCATGATCCGTGCGGAACTGGATGGCCTGCCGATCGAGGAAATCTCCGATGTCGCGCACCGTTCGACGGTGCCGGGCAAGGGCCACCTTTGCGGCCATGACGGTCACATGGCGATCCTGATGGCACTCGCGAAGGGTCTTGGGCACGAGCGGCCTGCGAAGGGGCGGGTTATCCTGATGTTCCAGCCCGCCGAGGAGAACGGTGCAGGGGCAGCGGCCGTGCTTGCCGATCCGAAGTTTGCGACGCTGACGCAGGATCTATCGCTCTCGCTTCATAACTTCCCGGGTATCCGGCTCGGACACGTCCTTCTCAAGGAGGGGCCGGTCAATTGCGCATCGCGCGGAATGAAGATCATTCTAAAGGGTAAGACATCGCACGCCTCTTATCCGGAGCAGGGCATTGCGCCGACTTTCGTGCTGGCGCGGTTGCTCGGTGATCTGACGGCGTTGGGCAACAATGGGCCGCTTGGGCCGGACTACTCGCTGGTTACGGTCACACATGCGCGGCTCGGGGAGCCGGCGTTTGGGATCAGTCCCGGCGAAGCGCAGATCTGGGCGACCCTGCGGACGCTGACCGATGAAGCGATGGCCGCGTTGGTTTCCCGCGCCGAGGAACTGGTGCAGACCCAGGCGAAGGCCGGGCAATTGCAAGTGGAGATTAGCTACGAGGACGTGTTCCGCCAGTGCTACAATTCCGCCGAAGCGGTCAAGGAGCTGCGGCGTGCCCTGGATGACGAGGGCGTCAGCCATGACGATGCCAGTAGCCTGCTGCCAATGAAAGCTTCTGAAGACTTCGGTCTGTTCCGGACTGTGGCGCCCGCAGCGATGTTCTTTCTCGGGGCGGGTGAAGATCATCCGCGACTGCACAACCCCGACTACGATTTTCCCGATGAGCTGATCGCGACCGGATCGCGGGTCTTCATGCGGGCCATCAGGAACATTCTCGGCTGAGCTACCCTCCGGCGGCCCCTGTAGTAGGTGCCGGACATTCCCGCCGGTGATTGGCCGATGGCGAGGACCCTGCTTCCGTTCCGTCGGCGCGGTGCCTTCGCATCTCCGGTCAAATTAGATCGCAATCCCTGATCGACTTGGGAGTGGATTTGCGCAATATTTTCAGCATCGGATGCATGCGCGGTTCGCGCAGCGTCACGTCGGAACCATTTGACTTCCTCCAGAGTGCAATGGGATTAGCATGTTTGCTCAAGACATCATGAACACCGACATCACAACGATCAGCGCCGATAGCAGCATCCATCAGGCAATAGACCTGATGGTTGCCAAGAATATCAGCGGCCTGCCTGTTATCGACAACGATGGCAATGTTTGTGGCCTGCTGACAGAAGGAGACCTCCTCCGGCGCATCGAGTTCGGTGGCGGCAGATCGGCCGGCAAGCCGGATGAGACGTCACTCGTCGACCTCGACGACTATATCCGAAGCCGCAGCTGGCGGGTATCGGATGTCATGTCCGCAAGCGTGATCAGCGTGACGCCGGATACGCCGGTTGCGGCGATCGCCGAGGCGATGTTCCAGCACAAGATCAAGCGGGTGCCCGTCGTCAGCGACAAGCGCCTTCTCGGTATCGTCAGCCGTATCGATCTCCTCAAAGCAATCGTTGCGTCGCCGGCCGAGAGAACGGCAAGTGGTGACGATGCTCTCGCCCGCGCCATCCGCGCGCGACTGCAGGGTGACCTTGGTCTCGACACCGATGCGATCAAGGTATCGGTTCAGGATTCCAGAGCGGTGCTTGAAGGGACCGTATCGAGCGAACTGGAGCGGCGCGCCATCCGTGTCCTGGTAGAGAACGTCAAGGGCGTCAGCGGCTTCATCGACAAGCTCGGTGTTGCCTGATCGGAGATCCTCAGGCTACCGTACGGAGAAGCTTTTTCGCTTGTGTTGCCATCAGTCGTTCTTCGTTGGTCGGGATCACTAGCGTTTTGAAATCACCCAGGAAGCGCAGCCTTCGCAGGATTGCCTCGCGGACAGGGGCGGCGTGCTCGCCAATCCCGCCCGTAAAGACAAGCGCATCGATGCCGCCTAGGGAGACGGCCATCATCGCGATATGCTGAGCCGTTTTGCGGGCAAAATACTCGAGCGCAAAGGCGGCTTTGGGATCGTCGCTTTGAAGCAATGCCTCGACGTCGTTGCTGATGCCGGACAAGCCTTTCAGGCCCGAACACTCATAGAGGATATCCTGGACCGCTTCGACGCCAAGCTCCAGGTCGTGGATCATGTAGAGAATGGCGCCCGGATCGATTGAGCCGCTGCGGGTTCCCATAGGAATGCCGTCGAGCGCGGTCATGCTCATCGTCGTATCGACGCTGACGCCGTTCTTCAACGCACAGAGGCTGGCGCCATTGCCGAGGTGGCCAACAACCACACGGCCGGCACGGAGGTCCGGATAGTCTTTGGACAGCACCTGAGAAATCCAATCATAGGAAAGCCCATGGAAGCCATAGCGGCGCATGCCTTTGTCGCGCATCTCCTGCGGTAGTGCGAAGCTGCTGGTCAACTCGTCGTGGCCTGCGTGAAAGGCTGTGTCGAAGCAGGCAATATCGGGCGCTCCGCTCGCGATTCTCGCCGAAGCGGTGATACCGGCGAGATTGTGGGGTTGGTGAAGCGGCGCTAACGGGATCAGCGCCTCGAGGCGGCGCATCACATCCGGCGTGACAATGACGGGCTCTCGGAAGGTCTGTCCACCATGGACGACGCGATGGGCAACGGCTGTTGTGTGCCAGCCGTGATCGTGCCCGCCTATGAGCTCGGTCACCGCGCGGAGTGCTAGATTGTGATCAGTGCTCGCGGGCAGGGTACTTCGCGTCTCCTCACCATTGGGAAGCTTCGCACGCATCTCAGGCGTGTCACCAATACCGGTGACCTTGCCGCTCATCAGCACGTTTAGGTCCCGTTCCGCGAAGATCTGAAACTTCAGGCTCGATGAACCGGTGTTGAGAACAAGCAGCGTGTCGATCATCGAATTGTGCTCCGAGGCCGATCAAGAGAGTACAAAAGCGGGACGGTGTGTCAGGGCGTCGCAATTGCCCTGCGCCGGCACTGAGTACCCCTCTGCTGCGGCAGGGTGGCCGCAGAAGATGCAAGTGTCAAATTGTTTCTGTTTCAGGATTCGCGTATAACGAGTTCTTTGTCAGGTGGCGTTGCGGTGGATCAAATCCTGCCTTTATGCGGTTATGGTCGCCGGCTCTATTCCCGAGGG
Organism: Rhizobium sp. IBUN; assembly: GCF_000510625.1. Taxonomy (NCBI): domain Bacteria; kingdom Pseudomonadati; phylum Pseudomonadota; class Alphaproteobacteria; order Hyphomicrobiales; family Rhizobiaceae; genus Rhizobium; species Rhizobium sp. IBUN. Next base: position 81,467 of record NZ_AZNV01000020.1, on the reverse strand, counting down.
TTTGGACTTGCCGTAGTCGATGCAGGCAGACTCCAGCGTGTTATTGTTGTGGGCCGCTCGAGCACCACGCTACTCGATTTGGGAGGGATGGGAATGGAAATGCAGCTATCCATTCCTGCTCGCCCTGAAGCGGTCAGCTTCGATCCTAGCCGGACTGCCGTCATGGTCATCGATATGCAGAACGACTTCGGCTGCCGTGGTGGAATGTTTGATCGCGCCGGCCTTGACGTCGTGCCCATCGCGCATCTCGTTCAGCCGATTTCGCGGTTGCTCGAAGCGGCGCGGCGTAACGCATTGCTCATCGTCTACACCAGGCAAGAGCATAATGCGGACCTTTCCGATGCCGGTAACGAAGATGCTCCGCATCGCATCAAGCACAAGCGCCTGAATATCGGGGCAGCCGTGGTAGCCCCAAACGGCATCCAAAGCCAAATCCTGGTGCGCGATACCTGGAACACTGCAATTATCCCGGAACTCGAGCCTCAGCCAGGTGACGCCGTGATCTCCAAGCATCGCTACAGTGCATTTTTCGAAACGTCGCTCGATACCCTCCTTCGCGCCAGGAGGATCAACACGCTCATCTTCACCGGTGCCACGACCAGCATCTGCGTTGAGTCCACAGTCCGTGACGCGACTTTTCGCGACTATCGTTGCATCGTGCTTAGGGACTGTACGGCAGAACTAATCGCGGCTGACACAATGCGCAGCAACCATGAAGCGTCGCTGCTCGCAATCGAGCTGCTCTTCGGTTGGACAGCGGAGTCCGAGGCGGTGATTGACGCCTTATCCAGAAGTGCAAAAGCCGGGTAGGGGGCAAGCCGCAACCGCCGCTGATCGGTGCCCCTACTCACAAAATCCTCTGAGATCTCAGGATTTTTCTCTTTTCGGGTTGCGCCGATCGGCCTATCAAGCGGTAGTGCTGTTCGGCACGCCTCGGATCCCGCTTCTGTGTCCATTCTATCCGGATGCATCCAATTCCACATCGGCAGACCAATGACAGCTATGCAGACGACTGAGAAAGACGATGTGGAGAGCATCCGCAGGGCAAAGATCGTCGCGCTGGTCGTTGCCGTTTCGTTTTTCATGCAGATTCTCGACGGCACCATCGTCACCACTTCATTGCCGCAGATGGCGGCGAGTTTTGGCGTTCAACCGATATCCATGAGCATCGGCATCACGGTCTATATGCTGACGATGGCGGCCTTCATTCCGCTTTCGGGATGGCTTGGGGATCGATACGGCGCACGGCGCGTCTTCATGGCCTCGATCGCCGTCTTTACGATCGCCTCGCTCTTCTGTGGGCTCTCCGATGGGCTTGCGGAGTTTGTCATCGCCCGCGCGGTGCAGGGCGCGAGCAGTGCGCTGATGACGCCGGTCGGCCGGATCATTGTCCTCAAGAATGCCCGCAAATCGGAGCTCGTCCAGGCGATCGCGCTGATAACCTGGCCGGCGCTGACGGCTCCCGTTGTCGGTCCGCTGCTCGGCAGCTTCATCACCACCTACGCAAGTTGGCATTGGAACTTCCTCATCAATGTGCCGATCGGGGTGCTCGGCATGGCGCTGGTTCTTCGTTTCGTGCCGGAACAGCGCGAGGAAGATGCCGGGCGGCTGGATTTACTTGGCTTCGTTCTCAGCGGCGGCGGATTGACCTTCCTGCTGGCAGCACTTGAGTTCTCGGTGAAATGGCATGGCGGGCTGGTACCAATTTTGCTGATGCTGGTGGCAGGGCTCGTGCTCTCGGTCATGGCGACCCGGCATTTCCGGCGAGTCAGCAATCCATTGCTCGATCTGTCTGCCTTCAAAGTGCAAACCTTTGCGATCGCGACCCTTTCAGGCGGGACGGCGAGCCGTCTCGCGATCAACGCGACGCCCTTCCTCTTGCCGCTCCTCTTCCAACTCGGATTCGGATTGAGCTCGATCGAAGCGGGTGCCTATCTGCTGGTCTACTTTCTCGGAAACCTCGGCATGAAGGTCGTCACGACACCGCTGCTCGCCAGGTTTGGATTTCGCGTGGTGCTCTTCTTCAACGGGTTGATTGCTGCATCGGCGATTGCCGCCTGCGGCTTTCTCGTACCCGAGACGCCGCGTATTGTTATCTACGTGCTGTTGATGACCGCGGGTCTCTCGCGCTCAATGGAATTCACGGCACTGAATACACTGGCCTTTGCCGATATCAGTTCTGCACAACGCAGTTCGGCTTCCACTCTGTCGAGCATGCTGCAGCAGATTTCGATGTTGCTCGGCGTGGCGATCGCGGCGGCGGTGCTCAACATCTCCGTCGCCTTGCGCGGTGTCGAGGGGCCGGGGCTCGTCGATTTCCGATGGGCGTTTCTTGTCGTCGGCGCAATCGGCATCATATCGTCAGTGAGCTTCCTGCGGCTGGTGCCGGATGCAGGCGCCGAGGTTTCGGGTCACAAGATCGGCACGAAATAGTTGGCCGCCGTGCAGTCGGGCGGCTCTTGCGGGAGGAAATATGGAACTCGGATATGTCTGCACGCCAGAGGAGGTCTTCGACTTCTGGTTCGAGGAGTGCGGCCGCGATCAATGGTTCAAAGCGTCGACGGCGCTTGATCGGGATATTCGCAAGCGCTTCCGCGACACGCATCTTGCGCTCTCGCGCGACGTGTCGGAGGAGTGGCGTGCGACGCCCCACAGCAGGCTTGCCGCGGTAATCGTGCTGGACCAGTTTTCTCGCAACATCTACCGCGCGACACCGCTCGCTTTTGCTACCGATGGGCTTGCTTTGCACGAAGCAAAGCTTGCCGTGGAAGCTGGCGCCGACCAGCAGGTCAGCCCGGAATGCCGGACGTTTTTTTACATGCCCTTCGAGCACTGCGAAGATCTGGCCGAGCAGGATCGTGCCGTGGCACTATTCAGGGCGCTTGGCGATGAGGAATATATCGACTATGCGCTTCGCCACCATAAGGTGATTGCCGCCTACGGTCGATTTCCGCATCGAAACGCCATCGTCGGACGACAATCGACCGCGGCAGAACTAGAATATCTGGCACAGCCGGGCGCAGGCTTCTGAGCGCGTCGCCTTTCTGTTGCCTTTCTTTCTTATGAAAAACTGGACTCCAATTTTGATCCAGAACCTTCCGAGCGGGGATATTTTGCGGCCGACCCAACTCTTGCTTCGCATTTTCCTAGTCGCTGCGCTGGCGACCGCTGGCGCGAGCCTTGCAAGCGCGCAGGCGCCTCAACCGCAGGTCGAGAAACAGCCCCAGGCGACCGAGCAGGCTTCAGTTGCTGACGGTCCGATCGAGCAGGCCGCTAAGGCGCTGGAGAAGGCGAAGCAGGACCTCGTCGCGCTCGAGGACGGCGTAAGGCAGAAAGGCGACGATGACGACGCGCTGGTGGCTCTCGCCGGAAAGACCGACGAACTTGGGCGCTCGGTTCTCAACATATCCGTCGGCCTCCGGCCGCGGCTCGACCAGATCAAGAACCGCCTTGGCGAGCTAGGCGATCCACCAAAGGAAGGGCAGCCGGCCGAAGCGGAGATCGTTACGACCGAACGCAACGCCCTGACGGCCGAGCGCGCCCAGATTAACGCCGTTACCGGTGATGCCGAGACCCTGTCTGCTTCCATCAGTAAGCTTGGTAACGTTATCGCTGAAACACGCCGACAGCTTTTCGCCGCGACCTTGCTGCGACGCACCGATGTCTCGGTTTCCGTTATTGACGATGCGGCGCGCGCCTTCGTCCAGGAGGGGTCGGAGTTTGTCCAAGCCCTTGGAAGCTGGCTGGGATTTGTACTGAAGTTCAAGGCTTTCGCGTTCTTCGCGGCCATCTTCATGTCGCTTGTGACGGCGTTGGTGCTGTTGTCCGGCGGTTACCGCATCTTCGGTCGCTACCTGCAGCGTAAGGAAACGGACGAGCAGCCCTCCTATATCAATCGTCTCTCGATTGCTTTCTGGTCGACGCTGATCCGGACGTTCGCGCTTACTACGCTCCTGGTGACCTCCTATTTCTTCCTCAACAGTTTCAACGTTCTGAGACCGGATATCGCGCCGATCATCGGGGCGCTCTTCGGTGCGATCGGGTTGATCTATTTCGTCAGGCGTTTCACCAATGCGGTGTTCGCACCGAAGGAGCCGCAATGGCGTCTCGTCAAGCTTTCCAACCGCGGTGCGAGCTCCATCGGAGCCTGCTTGCTCGCGATGGCCATCGTCAATGCGCTTGATTACCTCTTCGGCAGCATCAGCGAGGCGATGGGGTCCCCACTCGTCCTGACCGTGGTCAAAAGTTTGATTGCGGCATTGATCATCGGCTTCATCCTGATCGCTGCCTCGTTTGGCAGGCCGATGCTGGCGCGAAATGGCGATCCTGACGCGCCGGGACGCCATTGGCCGCGGGGCATGGCGATCATTCTGCGCGTCCTGGGTGCGGGGCTGATCATAACCGCGCTGACTGGTTATGTCGGGCTTGCGCGCTTTGTTGCGACCCAGTTGATCATCACCGGCGCGATCATCGTCACGACCTATATCGGTCTCCTGTCGGGCAAAGCGATTTCACGCAGCGAGACTTTTGGCGAGACATCGCTTGGTCGTTTCCTCCAAAAGCGTTTCAAACTCGGCCCTGTTGCCATCGACCAAGCGGGCCTGTTGGTTGGCATGTGCATCTCGGCCGTCGCGCTGATAGTTGGGATTCCGCTGGTGCTGCTCCTGTGGGGCTTCCACATCCAGGATCTTGAACTTATCGCCTATCGCCTTCTCACGGAGGTCAGGCTGGGTGGGATCAGCATTTCGCTGGTCGGGATAATGACTGGTGTCCTTCTCTTTGCAGGCGGCTACCTGCTGACGCGCTGGATCCAGCGCTGGCTCGACAGCAACGTCATGGCGCGGAGCCACGTCGACCTCGGCGTTCGAAATTCGGTCAAGACAGGAATCGGCTACCTTGGCGTTGGGCTTGCGGCGATTGTCGGCGTTTCCGCTGCGGGCATCGACCTCTCAAACCTCGCGCTCGTTGCCTCGGCGCTTTCGGTCGGCATCGGTTTCGGCCTCCAGAACATCGTGTCGAACTTCGTTTCCGGTCTGATTTTGCTCGTAGAACGGCCGTTCAAGGTCGGCGACCACGTGGTTTCCGGTACCGCTGAGGGCATCGTGAAGCGCATCTCCGTGCGCGCAACCGAGATCGAGACATTCCGCAAGCAGTCGATCATCGTGCCGAATTCCGAGCTGATCAACGCATCGGTCGGTAACTGGACCCATCGCAACAAGATGGGGCGCTCCGAAATTCCGGTTTCGGTGAGCTACGATTCCGATCCGCAGAAGGTGATGGACATCCTGCTGGAGCTGGTGAATGCCGTGCCTGTCGTCCTGCGCAATCCTGAGCCGCATGTCGAGTTCCTTCGCTTCGGGCCGTATTCGCTGGATTTCGAGCTTCGCTTCATGCTTGCTGACATGGGGGACGGCCTGAAGGTCCGGAACGATCTCCGGATCGCGATCCTTAAGAGATTCAGGGAGGAGGGCGTCCAAATCCCGCTTCCGCAAAGCGATGTCGTATTCCATCGCCAGCCGGACCAAGTCGGAGGGGCAACTCCCGCAAGCAAGGCGCCGGCGAAGATCGAAGATGTCTCCGAGACGAGCGAAATGGACGACGAGGCCGGCACTGTGCGCCGGTTGCGCGGTAAGTCGGCTGATGGCAATCTCAAGGGGTAAAGGCGTTGTTCAGCGATCGTTCATAGCGGTCGCCGTATAACGCCTGCAATCGGGTTTTCGCTGCTGGGGGCAGCAGCGCCGAGACGCTCCGAGGGAGGGCGCAACATCCGCGCCGCACTGCATGGCAAGATTTGCCGTCGTACTGCTTTTTTCGCTCATGGCCGTAGGCCAAACTCACGCAGCTTCCATCACCAATACCGATAGCGCCGCTGTTGTGATCGTCCTTTCCGAGGGCGGTCACAAGATGCAGCTCGTGCTCGATGCTGGTGCATCCGAGACGTTCTGCCAGTCGGGCTGCTTCATCACAGCGCCTGACGGTGATCGCATCGGGCTCGATGGCGGCGAAACGATCGACATCATCAAGGGATCGGCCGTCGTAAAGTGAACGACGGCGCGCTCTGATCACAATTTTTGTCCACGGATTTTCGACCAAAGGCCTTTTGCGGCTTGCCTATTTGCATGCAGTCGCGGCAAGCTTTTCGCATGTCGTAAACAGGCATTTGGCAAGCCCGGCCTCGCTGCATAGTTCGCTAAGGCGATTTGCGTCGGCGGCATTCGTCGGACAGGTTAGTAGAACAGAGGGTAATTCTCCATGAAGACACATGCGCGCGCAGTGGTCATCGGCGGCGGCGTCGTTGGCGTTTCGACGCTTTATCACCTCGCCAAGAAGGGCTGGGACGATGTCGTCCTGATCGAACGCAAGGAACTGACCTCCGGTTCGACATGGCATGCCGCGGGTCTGCTGCCTTTGTTCAACATGAGCTACTCGGTCGGTCAGATCCACAAGTACTCGGTTCGGTTCTATCAGGAGCTTCAAAAGGAAACCGGCATGAATGTCGGTTTCAGCCAGGTTTCCAACATTCGTCTGGCGCGCACCAAGGATCGCTGGGACGAGTACATGTACTATGCCGGCATCGCGGAGACGATTGGCGTCAAGGTCAACGTACTGACGCCGGAGCAGGTCAAGGAGATTTGGCCGCTCTGCGAGACGGATGGTCTTCTCGGCGCGATCCAGCATCCCGATGACGGCTACATCCAGCCTGCAGATCTGACCCAGGCGCTCGCCAAGGGTGCGCGCGACCGCGGTGCCACGATCTATCGCAACACCACAGTCACCGCGATCGAGCAGCAGCATGATGGTCTCTGGAAGGTGACGACGGACAAGGGCGAGATCACGGCAGAGCACATCATCTCCTGTACCGGCAACTTTGCCCGCAAGACCGGAGAGATGGTCGGGATCAACATTCCGGTTATCCCGGTAGAGCACCAGTACATCGTCACCGAGCCGCATCCGGCGATCCTCGAGCGCAAGGCCAAGGGCCTGCCGGAGATGGGCGTGCTCCGCGAATCCGACAGCGCCTGGTACATGCGCGAAGAGAATGGCGGCCTCATTCTCGGGCCGTACGAGCACGGCGCGCCAGTCTGTTATGTCAACGGTCCGTCGGATGAGAGCGAGTACGAACTCTTCCAGGAAGAGCTCGATCGCCTGATGCCGCATATCGAGACCGCGATTGCCCGCGTCCCCGCTTTTGGTGAAGTCGGCATCAAGAAGGTCTATAACGGCGCGATCGCCTATACGCCCGATGGCAACCCGATTGTTGGTCCCGCACCGGGCCTCCGCAATTTCTGGCTCAACGAGGGGCACTCCTTCGGGATCACCGCAGCCGGTGGCGCCGGTTGGCAGTTGGCGGAATGGATCGTGGATGGCGAGCCGACCGTTGACATGATGGGCGTCGATCCGCGTCGTTTCGGTCCCTATGCGACCGAAGGCTACCTCATCGCCAAGAACGAAGAGGCCTACGCCAACGTCTTCACCATGCATTATCCTGATGAAGAGCGCGGTGCCGCTCGTCCGCTGAAGACGACGCCGGTCTACGATCGCCTGAAGAAGCTGGGTGCTGTTTTCGGTTCCGTCTATGGCTGGGAGCGCGCCAACTGGTTTGCACCTGAAGGCTACGACCTGCCGAAGGATCAGATTGGCGTTGGCGAGGATGTCCTCACCAACCATAATCACTCCGATCCTGAAGAGGATGGTCGCATCCTTGAACGCTGGTCGTTCCGGCGCTCGAACTACTTCGAGCATGTCGGCAACGAAGTCATGAATGTGCACAAGAATGTCGGTGTGCTCGACATGTCCGCCTTCGCCAAGATGGAAGTCTCCGGCCCCGGCGCACGCGCCTGGTTGGAATCGATCTTTGCCAACGCCATCCCGAAGAAGCGCGGTCGCATCGCGCTCTGCCACATGCTGACGGTTCACGGTGGCGTTCGCGCCGAGTTCACGGTCTACGAATGGGCTCCGAACCGCTTCTACCTTGTGTCAGCCGGCGCCTACGAGGCGCACGACCATGACTATTTGCGCCGGCTCGCGCCGACTGATGGTTCCGTTCGGCTGCAGCAGATCACGCAGCGACTCGGTGTGCTGGTGCTTGCCGGTCCCAAGTCGCGTGACCTGCTCAAGAAGCTCACGCGGACGAGCCTTGAGAACAAGGACTTCCCGTGGTTGTCGGGCAAGGAGATCTCGATCGGCGTTGCGAGCGCACATGCGCTGCGCGTCAATTTCGTCGGCGAGCTTGGCTGGGAATTGCATCATCCGATCGAGATGCAGAACTACATCTTCGACAAGCTGATGGAAGCCGGGGCCGAATTCGGCATCAAGCCGTTCGGTATTCGCGCGATGCTGTCGATGTCGATCGAGAAGTCCTACCGTCTCATCCCCCGCGAGATGTCGATCGAGTACAACGCCTATGAATCGGCGCTTGATCGCTTCATCAAGCCGGAGAAGGAGTTCCTCGGTCGTGAGGGGCTGTTGGCCTACAAGGACAAGGGGCTGAAGTGGAACTTCGCGACCCTCGTCGTCGAGACCGGCAACGATGTCGATGCCCGCGGTTCCGAAGCCATCTACAACGAGGCTGGCGAGCTCGTCGGACGTGCGACAAACGGCACCTTCGGCTTCCGCATCAATCGGTCGCTGGCGCTGGCGATGCTGCGTCCCGACTACGCCAAGGAAGGCACGAAGCTGAAGATCAAGATCCTCGGCACGACGTACAACGCCACCGTCGTCGGCGAGAGCCCCTTCGATCCGGACAACGCCGCGCTGAGGGCATAGTCCTTTAAGCATGTTTCGAAGAAAGTCAGGGCGGCCCTCGTGGCCGCCTTTTTGTTGGTCAGTGACCGCAGCCGATTAATACTTATTCAAACCGGCTACTGTACCGCTTTGAAGCGGGGATACTATTTTATCAAAAGGTTTCGAAATGGCGTTTTTGGGTATTTCAGGAATGCAATATTCCGGAGGCATGTTTGCCGGTGCGCGCATTATTCTCGCCGAGGATTCCAATGTCTTCACATCGATGATCGGCAGGCGGCTGAAGGAGCTTTTCGATATCGACGTGGAGATCTGCCGGAGTTTTGAAGAGCTGCAGCTGTCATATGACAAGTCCACCGACCCGATCACGCTTGCCATTTCCAACATCAATCTGCCCGGTGCCGAAAATGGCGAAGCATTGGAATATCTGGTCGATCTCAGCATCCCGACCATCGTCTTCACCGGCACGTTCCAAGAAGGTATGCGCGACAAGCTGATCGCCACGGACATCGTCGATTACATCCTCAAGGACAATGTCTTCGCGGTTGATCTTCTTGCCGAATCGATCTGCCGCTTCCTTACCAATCATCGTCATCATGTTCTGATTGTCGATGACAGCGCTACGGCCCGCGCGCTGCTCTCGAGCCGCCTCAAGCGCTACAATTTCCGGGTCAACACCGCGGAGAGCGGCGCCAAGGCGCTCGAAATCCTCAAGGCGAATCGCGACATCGGCTTGATGATCACCGACTACAACATGCCCGATATCGATGGCTTCGAGCTGACGCGACGCATACGCGCCAACATCGGCTCGCACGAGTTGCGCATCATCGGCGTGTCGTCATCGTCCAACCGGCTTCTGTCGGCGCGGTTCCTCAAAGCCGGCGGTAACGACTTCATGCTGCGCCCATTCATCGACGAAGAGTTCTACTGCCGCGTCAACCAGAACCTCGACACGCTGCTGCAGATCCAGTCGATGCGCAGGGAGCGGGCCGTTGCCTGACGCACTTCCTGCGCTCGAGGATTGTAGGTGGGACGCATTCACGCCCCCGGAAACGGAGATTTATGCAATTTCCGGTGTTGCCAAGTCTCGATATCTTCTCAGGCGTGTTTCTGTGAGTTATCTTCATAAAAGTCGAGAAGACGGTCGATTCGGACTGCGGCGGCTTTCTGGGGGATAGGAGTGAATGGCGTTCCAGGAGGATCTCCATCGGGATGGATTCGGGCCACGTTTTGGTGGCCAGCGGGTACTCCTGGTTGAAGATTCCCGGATGTTTTCAGCGGTTCTGTGCCACCGGCTTCATGCAGAACTCGGCCTGAACGTCAAACCGTGCGCCTCCCTGAAAATCCTCGAAGAGACGATCGCCCAGTCGCCAAACGATTACACAATGTCGATTGTCGACCTCAATTTGCCGGACGCACCCTATGGCGAGGCGCTCGACTGCACCATACAGGCCAGTATCCCGACCATTGTCTTCACCGCCACTTTCGACCTCGATACGCGCAATCGCATCATGGAGCGCAATGTCATCGACTATGTGCTGAAAGACAACGAGTTCGCGCTCGATAGCGTTGTTGCCAGCGTCAGGCGGGCATTATCGAACAGGAAGATACGGGTGCTCGTGGTCGACGATGTCCCTTCCGCGCGCGAACTCCTGGTCGGGTTGCTCGAAGCGCAACAGTATATGGTTGTGGAAGCCGCTTCCGGCCTCGAGGCCTTCGCCGCGCTTGAGACCTACGACGATATCGAGGTCGTCATCACTGATCATCATATGCCCGACATGAGCGGTTGCGAGCTGACGCGGCGGATACGGCGGCACTTCTGCTCTGACCGGCTGCGGATCATCGGGGTTTCATCTTCGAGCGATCGCCTGCTCTCTGCGAGCTTCCTGAAGGCCGGCGCTTCGGATTTTCTCTATAGGCCGTTCGTGGCTGAGGAACTGCAGTGCCGGGTCGCCAACAACGTCGAGACTTTGGCGCAGCTGAAGCAGCTTCGGGCGGCTGCGGCCTGCGACTACCTCACTGGCCTCTACAATCGCCGCTACTTCTACGATCTCGGGCCGAAGCTGGTGAATGACTGCCTGCGCCAGAAGACCGCGGCCGCTGTCGCGATCCTCGACATCGATCATTTCAAGCGGTTGAACGATACATACGGGCACGAGATCGGAGACGAGGTGCTGAAGGCGGTCGCAGACCGGCTTGCAACGATCTTCGAGGGAAGCGACAACCTTCTTTCGCGCCTCGGTGGTGAGGAGTTTGCGATCTTGTTCCCGATGATGGATTCAATGGCCGCGAGCAAGCTGTGTGATGAGATACGGTCGGATATCTCACGCATGAAGGTGATGGCCGATGACGAGGAGCTTTCCGTCACCGTTTCGATCGGCGTTGCCGAGATTTCCGACTATGAAACCTTCGACAACTATCTCAATGCCGCCGACCAGTTTCTCTATATGGCCAAGCACAAAGGGCGCAATCAGGTCTATTCCGACGCGCGGATGACGGCGGAGGCGGCTCAATAGCCGCCCGGGCTGAGATCACGCGGCGATGGCCTGGCGTGCGGTTGCCATCGTCATCTTGCGTTCTGCGCGCTCCTGTTGCGGCGAGCGATGATAGAGTTCGCGATAACACTTGGAGAAGTGTGAGGCCGAAACGAAGCCACAGGCGACGGCGACTTCGACGACCGGCATGGAGGACTGCACCAGCAGGTGGCGGGCGCGATCCAGCCGTATTTCCAGATAATACCGCGCCGGCGAGCGCCCCATTTCCTGACGGAACAACCGCTCGATCTGGCGGCGTGACAGGTCGACGCCGTCCGCGATCTCAAGCAGCGACAGCGGTTCGGAGAGGTTGCCTTCCATCAGTTCGATGATGGAGAGAACCTTGGCATTCTGGACGCCGAGGCGCGCGCGCAACGGCAGGCGCTGGCGATCGTTCGGGCTGCGGACGCGATCCGTCAGATGCTGCTCGCAGACCCGGTTCACCAGCGTTTCGCCGAAATCCTGGCCGATCAGATTCAGCATCATGTCCAGCGACGCCGTGCCGCCGGCGCAGGTGTAGAGATTACTGTCCACTTCATAGAGATCGGCATAGACCTCGGCCTGCGGAAAGGCTTCCGAAAAGCCCGGCAGGTTTTCCCAGTGGATAGCACAGCGCTTGCCGTTCAGAAGCCCCGCCTGTGCGAGGATGTGCGCGCCGGTACAAAGGCTGCCGACGGCGACGCCGCGGTTGTAGGATTCGCGCAACCAAGCACTGACGGACTTGTTGTTGAAGTCTTCGACATCGATGCCGGAACAGACCAGCACCATGCTCGGGCGATATTCGCCGCCGAGATTGCGGCGCTCATCGGCCAGCGACGTATTTGCCTCGACGCCGATGCCGCAGGAAGAATAGACCTTCTGCCCGTCAACCGAGGTCAGCCGCCACGTGTAGGCCTGGTAGCCGAGCATGCGGTTGGCTATGCGCAGGGTATCGATCGCCGCTGAAAAGGGCAGCATCGTAAACTGCGGAACCATGAAGAAGACGAGAGAGCGTTGCTTGTGCGACATCTTGTTCATGAGACAAATCCGTTCTGGAGGTGCGAATGCACTATTCGTTGCTTGGAATACGTCGTTTCGATATCCTGAAAGCGACATTCTCATGGATAAATGCGGCCGCAAAGAGCAAATTTGCGACATTGCTGAAATTGACGATGGTCAAATGACGTTTGAGTTCTTCAAAAGTTCGAAAAAGGTGCTCGAAGAAAATATATGTGTCTGAAATTCAAGATTTAATTAGGAGCCCCTAAAGACGGAGAAAGCGGCGCTGCACGAAGGCGGGCGCCGCTCTCACGCGGGGAGGAATGTCGGATTCATTACATAACCTTGCGTTCATCCGCGCCATCCGCCGACGGCCAGCCAATGTCCTTACGCATGTCGAAGGGCATGGATTCGATTTCGCGGGCGGCCTGCCACTGGTGCCAAGCATGAACCAGCTTGCGGGCATAGTCGACAATATGCGCATGAACTTCGCTTGAGGACGCCTTGGTGTGCCTGAAGGTAATCGTCGTCATAGCCGTTCCTTTCTTCGTCGGATGACGCCTTGTTTGATGAGTAAAATATGGGTGTTTTCGTCCCATCAATCAAACGAATAGCATTTATGGATATCATCAGTGATTTTGAACGATGGCGACGCGCGGCGGATTGGATATCCGCCGACACGGCCAATTCAATTCGAGGGGCGTCGTGCCTACCGGCGGCGCGGGAGGAGCCGCCACGCATGGTGTTGATCTAAAGGGAGATGCGGGCACAGCGCTGCCGGCGGAACAGTGGCCGATCTGGCGGGGCGGATTCATATGTCCCGAGGGCAACTTGGGCGGCTGGCGGCCGCCGCGGTATGTCGATTGCCCTAGTTTAGGGGCCTGCAATCGGTTCGGCTACTCCACCCTCCAGGCGCGATTCCTGCGATCTGATCACCATAATGTTTCCGCGCCAATCGAAACTGCCTCTCAACCAACTCCGTGTCCAGATCGCTGGCTGCAAGACATCGCGGGTAACCATTGCGAGGAGTGACAGCAGGGATAGGTGCCAATGCTTGCGGGCTGCAAGAATAACTTCCGGCGCGTAGGCGGTGCATAAGACTGCCAGGGTTGTAGTAACGAGACTGGTGCCGGAAACGACGGCAGCGCTCAGGCCCAGCAATAGGGGAGGAACTACGCCAAGCAGGATCTCCGGCGCGAAGAAGTGCGGGAAAGTGACGCGTCTCAGCCGCGCCCAACGAGACTGCCTGGCCCAGAGCTCGCGGAAGGTCCTTCTGCCTAGGGGCTGCTCGAATGGTCCGGCGACGAGATGCACCTTGAGGCCCATGCTGTTGACCAGCTTTGTGGCGGCGGCGTCTTCTGCGATCTCGGCCGCAAGGGCTTGGATGCCACCGTGGGCGTCGAGGATCGTCTTTTGCCAGAGCATGTTCTTGCCTTGCGCGAAGCCGAATCCAAGCGCTTCCCCGGCATATTGCCAACGGGCTTGGTGGGTGTTGAGAAGAGCACATTCGACCTCCGCCCAAAATCCGCTCGGACGGGAGCCAAGTGGCGTCGAGCAAACGAGGCCGCTGTCGGGTCGCCATGCGGCCATAAGGCGTGCGAGATAGTTCGCCGGCATCAGGACATTGGAATCGGCAAGGACGACCCATTCATGCGCCGCCGCGCTCCAGCCCTTGACGCAGTTGTTGAGTTTCGGATTTGCGCTGATGCGGTCATCCCCGATCAAAATCCTTGCATTTGCCAGCGGCCTTGCTCGGAGGGTGTTCTCCGCCAGACCAATGATCGGATCGGCCTTGTCTGCAACGCAAAAAATGACTTCGTAGTCGGGCCAATCCAGGATCAGCGCGCTTTCGAGTGTTTCCCGCGAGAACTGTTCTATGCCGCAAAGGGGTATCACGATCGAGACAGGCGGACGCCCAGCGACACTTGGCGTCTTGTCTTGGCGGGACCGAATTCGCCATCCCGCGATCATAAGGCTGAGGGTATTGGCTGCCAGCAGGGCACCGGCGACGGCAATGATATACAGCATCAGTCATTCCAGCGGTGAACAGCGCCGGAATGAAAACGAGTCTCAGCGCTCGGTGAGTCAAAACATCACCGTCAGATGACGCGATGATGACATCTACCCAACGGTGACGCCTCAGTCATGCGAAGATCCACAGGATCTGTCTGCCGACGAGGGCCGGCTTGCCCGCCGCGACGCCGATGCCGACAGGCTCCGGCTCAGTGTTTCTTCCTCAACGCCCTCTGGATCTTCACAACCTCACCCTTCATCAAGATCAGGAAGTGCTTCTTGTCGAGGCGATTGGCGACGTCGCCATCCATTGTCATGTAATCGGTTCTGGGCCTAGGGATGGCTTCATCGGCAACCCTGATCTGTTCGATGACAATGCAGGGATTTCCTGCGCCGCCCGTGCATTTGAACCGCCGCGTCTCCTGATACTGTGACATCAACGCCCCTCCTAGCTGACAGCAAGCATCATCGTTTCCGACGCGGCGATTTCAAGTTTTATTTTAGTCATTACTGAAATAGATGGAGGGGAGATCGTCGAGATGAGCGGACAAAGCCCGGTGCTGCTTCGGACAGCGCCGGGCCTCTGCGACTGCAGTTGAGGGAAACGCAGTCAGCGCAACGACAAAGCAAAGCGTGCGTTGCCCAGAAGGAACGCCTCCTTGCATCGGATGTTCCGACAATTCGAGGCATTGTCGGACGAGCCGTGTTTTGGTGCGCGCCTTCGCGCGTCGGCACAACGAGCGGCTGCCGTGCGCGTGATATCTACCGTGGCGCCTCGGCGGTGAACACCAGCGCTGACATCGGCCCTTCGATCGGACCATTGCCGAAAGCCTGCTCGAGAGCCGCCGTGACTCGTGCCACGACGTCGAATTTCGGGTTGCGGGCTTCGATTTCCATGCGGAGCGGACTGCCCTTGCAGAAGGCGGTTGCGGCGTCCCTTGCCGAGGACGCATGGGCAGTTTTTTCGACCTTGGTGAAAGCGGCCGACTCGAATCCGGCCCGTTTGAGTTCCGAGAGGATCGCCTCGGCATCAAAATAGCTGTGCGGCGTTCGCCGGAAGAAGTCCAGCGGATCTTCTGGAAACAATGCATCCGTCTCAGTCATGATGACCTTTGCGAAGGCGTTGCTCTCGAGGGAGTCCCAGGTGCTGAAGAGGAAGGTCCCTTGCGGCTTGAGCACGCGGAGGATTTCGCGGTAGGCGCGTTGCTTATCGGGAAAGAACATGACACCGAACTGGCATGTGACGGTGTCAAAGATCTGATCGGGAAAGGGCAGGCTCAACGCGTCAGCCTGTCGCCATGCGATATGCCCGCCAGAATGTCTCAATGCGGCGACATCCAGCATCGCCTGGTTCAAATCGGTGGCGATGATTTGGGCGTCCGGAAGCGCCGACGATATCGCGCGCGTGAGGGCCCCGGACCCTGCTGCGACTTCGAGAACGCGGTGCGGATGAACCGATGCCAGGCGCTGCGCCAGATCGGCGGCATAAGGGTCAAACAGGATCGGCACCAGATACCGATCGTATGCTGCAGGGATATCGCCTTGGAAACACGCATCGTTCATCGCGATCGTCCTTACGCTCCGTCGCCGCGCCCGGAGCGTATATTAGAACCTTTCGATGCGTCTTTGAAGCCGGTGGCGGCGCTCGCATCTTCAGCGAGGGACGGTCATACCTAGTGCCTGTAGGTCGAGGTCATCAGCGAGATGCCTCGGCAGCCGAGCCAACTGATCTCGTGTGCGATTGCGTGTCTGACGTGAGATCTGACGAGATCTGAATGCGTAGAAGATGTCGAAGATTACAATAAGCGTGTTCATCGCGGCCTCCTTTCATCAGTACTAGCCGCTATGCACCAAGGGTATTGTCGGGTTGACTTTCAATCAAACAAAATGATATGGAAGTCAAATTCAGAAAAATTGAAAGATGTGACGATGAGCATTCCCTTTCGCCGTCCCATTCCTTTGCTTGACAACGACGTGCTGCGCACCTTCGTTGCCATTGCAGAGACCGGCAATTTTTCCACGGCCGCGGAAGCCGTCTATCGGACGCCGTCGGCGGTATCCATGCAGATCAAGAAGCTGGAAGAGCAACTCGGCGCCACGCTGTTTCTGCGTGATGCGCGATCGGTCAGTCTGACCCAGCATGGCGAAGTGCTGCTCTCCTACGCGCGCAACATCCTCGCTCTGTCGAACGAGGCCGTCTCGCGGTTCATCATGCCCGAGCTGAGCGGCGTGGTGCGGCTCGGCGCGCCTGAAGATATCGGCGAACGGCTGCTGCCGAATATCCTGAAAAGCTTCGCAGAGAGTTTCCCGAGCATCATGGTCGATGTCACCATTGACATGAGCATCGGCCTCAAGAAGCGCATGGAAGAGCAGCGCCTGGACCTGGCACTGATCAATTGCGCGACGCGTCCGCTGCCGACGGATGGGGAGATCGTCTTCCGCGAGAGGCTTGTATGGGCCGGTGCCAAATGTGGTACGGCGCACCGCCGCGATCCGCTGCCGATCTCGATCTGGGAGGATGGCTGCATTTGGCGCTCTGAGGCACTGTCTCAGCTTGAGCGAATGAAGCGCGGCTATCGTGTCGCTTTTCTTAGCGGTCACACCATGGCCCAGCGAGCGGCCGTCGTTTCCGACCTCGCGATCGCGCCCCTGCCGCGCTCCTATGTCACTGATGAGATGACAATTCTCGGCGTGCAGGAGGGGCTACCCGAACTCGGTTCCTTCGACATCAGGCTGCTCACTGCGTCACAGATGAACAACCCGATGCGGGCGGTAGCCGATAGCATCCGCTTTGCCTTTGCGGAAAAAGCCAAGGCCGTAGCGGCTTGACAACTTAGTACGGACCTCTTTTCTTCCTCTGGGGTTTAATGCGCGCGGAGTCACCCGCGCGTGGACGATTGAAAAGAAGGATTTCGCAATGACGACAATGGCCAAGATCGGCTCCGCCCTCGCAATTCTGCTCGTGCTTTCTTCGTGTGGAAACACAATCCGCGGCATCGGTCGCGACACGGCAAATGCCGTAAACGCGACTCAGGATGCAGGTCGTTCGGTCGGTCGCGCGGCCACCAGGTAAGACGGCGTCAGATCACCGCCGGCGGGTAGGCCCTTTCCAGCCCGCCGGAACGCGAAAGCCCACTCCGGAACGCCGCATAGGCCGGGTGCTGGCTTGATTTCGCAGCCTCCATGAGGCGTATCTGCAGGCGGGCCGGCGCTGCGCCGCCAATCCATTTCCCAAGGCTCTCGAGTTTCAGCGTATTCAGGAATGGCGCGCTCGCGGCATTGTTCAGGTGACGGTGAAGACCATTGATGACGTTCTCGTCCTGTGCCGCATTTTCCATCAGCAGGGAGACGTAGGATTTTTCCTGCTCCTCCAGGCTGGCAAGCTTCGAGGCGATTGTGTCGCGGTCGGGAAACGGGGCGGATGTCATCTTTTTTCTCTTCGTCTGGGCAAGCAGCTTGGCACGATTTGTGCCGCCGCTTACAGGAAACCGATACCGTCAGAAGACGGCTGCTCCTTTTGCCCGCTCACTCTTGCGCGAATCCTGCGCTGACCAATCGAAGAATATTGCACCGTCTGGTGAGCGATTGCTTTGCTCTTCCTAGAGCCCGGCCTTGACCTTTTGCGCGACATCGGCAGGAACCCATTTGGTCCATAGCGCGGCGTAGTTCTGGAGGAAGTAGACGGTGGCTTCCTCGTTGCTCTTGTGGTTGTCATCCTGCCAGGCGAGCACTTCGTTGATTGTCGTATTGTCCCACGAGCGGAGCTTCAGGTAATCCATGGCCGGTCCGGCACGGTCGGCGAAGGCTTTGGTGACAATCGTAAAGGCCCGTGAGACGGGATAGGAATTCACCTGCGGCCGCGCGCAGCCGGGGACAGATGTGCACTTATCCCATTCTGCCTTGTCATGACCCACGCCGAAGCTCAGGCGCGTCATGTCGTATTTGCCGAGGACGGCCGTGGGTGCCCAGTAATAGCCAAGCCAGCCCTCCTTTTTCTGGAAGGCGCTTGCGATAGAATCATCAAGGTCCTGTGGGCTGCCGGTTTCGATCAACTGAAACCCGCTCTTCTCGGCGTCCAGCGCGCGGAACAGGTTGGATGTCGAAATCTGACAGCTCCAGCCGACGGGGCAACTAAAGACGACGCCCTGCGATGCATTTCCCGGCGCGGGGAAGAGTTCCGGATGCTTGAGCGCATCCTGTACGCTGCGGATATTGGGGTTAGCGTCGGCGACGAATTTGGGTATCCACCAACCTTCGACAGCTCCCTCCGAAAGGATTTCCGCCGCCAGGATCAGCCTGCCCTCCTTGACCGCACCGTCGAGTTCTGTGCGGACGGAATTGATCCAGAACTCCGAAGCGATATCCGGCTCACCGTTCTCGTTCATCGACAGGAAGGTCGGCATCGTGTCGCCCGGGACGATTTTGACAGAGCAGCCATAACCCTTCTCAAGAATGAACCTGTCGAAGTTGGCCGCAATACCCGCCGAAGCCCACTTCATTTCAGCGATGGTGACGTTGCCGCATTCGGCAGCCTGCGCAGTCGTAGCGGCCGCACAGATTCCTGCGGCGAGCAGGATCGACGTGCAGAGAGATCTCATTTGCCTTCCCATTCTTGCTGCCCCGCCACAACTAGGCGTTCCGCGTCTTGCGGAGATCTTTATCCTGTTTGTCCGGCTATTGCTGTGGCGCTCGTCTTGATGCCTTGGAATGGCAGCCTACGCGTTCGGCTGTGGAAATCAATCGTTCTTCTGTGCATGAGGCGTGAAGTCTAAGCGTCTGATTTGAAAACGTATTGCCAGCCCCACCAAAAGGTTACCACGAGCGTCCCAAAGCCGGAAAATGCCGAAATTCATCTTTGCTTAGGGAGTTGCTAACCGTCCGGTAACAATGTGGCGCTATCTGTTCTTCCGTGGCGGGGGACACCGCCGCTTCTCCGGATCAGGTAATGCGTCCCGGAGAACGTGAGCTTCGCCGTGTATGGGCGAATGCGCCAGCGTATTTCGGCAGGCCGCGCTACCCTAAGCGGGTGACGTGGCCTTCGCATTTTCGGCGCTTGCGATTGACCACGGCAGAGAGGCCGTTGTAGGCCGGGGTCGGGTTCTCCGGAGTTCCGTGACAATGACCAAGGCCATCATGCTGCAAGGGACCGGCTCCGATGTCGGCAAGACCGTTCTTGTCGCGGGGCTTTGCCGTCTTGCTGCCAATCGTGGCCTTTCGGTCCGTCCCTTCAAACCGCAGAACATGTCGAACAATGCCGCGGTCGCCGACGACGGCGGCGAGATCGGCCGGGCGCAATGGCTGCAGTCGCTTGCCGCGCGTGTGCCGTCCTCGGTGCACATGAATCCTGTATTGCTCAAACCGCAATCCGAATACGGCAGCCAGATCATCGTTCAGGGCAAGGTCTGGGGGCAGGCCAAGGGACGGGACTATCAGAAACTCAAGCCAGCGCTCCTCGACTACGTAATACAGAGCTTTTCGGCCGTTTCGGCCGGAGCGGATCTTGTGATCGTGGAAGGCGCAGGTTCGCCCGCCGAAATCAATCTCAGGGCCGGCGATATCGCCAATATGGGATTTGCCACCCGTGCCGGTGTGCCTGTCGTGCTTGTCGGCGATATTGACCGCGGGGGCGTGATCGCCTCGCTGGTTGGGACGCATACGATCCTCTCCGAGGGCGACCGGGCAATGATATCCGGCTACCTCATCAACAAGTTCCGTGGCGACGTCTCGCTCTTTGATACGGGTATCGATGCGGTGCGCCGCTTCACCGGATGGCCATGCTTCGGTGTCGTGCCGTGGCTCAAGCACGCTTCGCGTCTGCCGGCCGAGGACGCGGTGGCGTTGGAACGCCTCGCACGCGGCGGCACGGGGGCACTCAAGGTCGCCGTGCCGGTCTTTACCCGCATCGCAAATTTCGACGATCTCGACCCCTTGAAGGCGGAGCCGGATGTCGATTTGGTTTTCGTCCGCGCGGGCGAGCGGCTGCCTGCGGACGCGCGGCTGGTGATCTTGCCCGGTTCGAAATCAACGATATCAGACCTGGCTGATATGCGTGCGCAGGGTTGGGATGCCGACATACTGGCCCATGTGAAGCGGGGTGGTCGGGTGATCGGGATTTGCGGCGGCTATCAGATGCTCGGGCGCAAGGTCCATGATCCCCTGGGCATCGAGGGACATGCGGTGGATATGGCGGGCCTCGGGCTGCTTGACGTCGAGACGGAGATGGCGCCTGAAAAGACCGTCCGCAAAAGTGTTGCGACAGCAGTGGAGGACGGGTCCCCGCTTTCCGGCTACCAGATCCATCTCGGTATCACCTCCGGCGAAGACTGTGGCCGGCCGTTCGCGATCGTCGATGGCAGGCCGGATGGCGCGGTATCGGCAGACGGCCGGATTGCGGGAACCTATCTGCATGGGCTGTTCGCCAGCGACATCTACCGTTCTCGCTTGCTGCGCAGCTTTGGCCTTTCGGGCGACACGAATGACTATCGTGCCGGCGTCGAGAAAGCCCTGGACGACGTTGCGGCCGAGCTGGAAGCCTGTCTTGACCGGCGCTGGCTGGACGAACTTCTCGGCTAGATCTCGCCGGATATTTCGCGGCGGCGGCGATCGAGTTCTTCGCTGTAACGGCGCAGCGTATGCGCCTCGCTCAACTGACCGACAACCTTGCGCTCAATCAGATTGTTGACGACGGCGAGCGCTTCGCTTTCGGTCTTGTCGAAGATGGCGGCTGCCTGCTTGGCGTTCATCTGCGGCTGCAGGAAATCGTTCTTGTAGCGGACAAATTCGCTGAGATCCTTGCCGGTTTCGTCGGTATCGGTCAGGTTCGCGTAAATCTCCGGAACGAGCACGAGGCCGCTGTACTTGCCGGTACCATCGACCAGGACGACCCGCTGCGCCGAGCCGATGGGGAAGCGTTCCTTGAACTCATCGATCGAGAGAGCGGCATTGGCGGTCTTCACATCGGCGCGCATCAGCCGGTCAACCGTTAGGTTGCGGATCCAGCCGACATCGTGCGCGCTGCGAATGCTCTCGCCGCGCAGGTGGAAGCGCCATGTTGCGAAGGAGTAGCCGAAGGTGCTGCGGACGACGAGCGAGGAGGTGATGACCGACGCCAGCACAAGCGCCGTGATCGGAAAGTCGCCGGTAATTTCGAGAGCAAGGAACGTCATCGTCAGCGGCCCGCCGATGACGGCGACCGCAAGCGAACTCATGCCGACGACCGCGTAGATGACCGGTGTCAGCGTAGCGTGAGCGAAGTAGGGGGCGGAATAGGCGAAGAACTTGCCTACCAGCGCGCCCATGAACAGCGACGCGAAGAACAGACCGCCTCTGAAGCCCGAACCGATCGAGATCGCGGAGGCGAAGGCTTTCAGGAGGAACAGGCCCACGAGCACCGGAATCGCGACGTCGCGCCCGAGGTTGAGGTGGAGCGCGCCATGTCCTGCCGACAGCACCTGCGGTGTGATCAGCGCGAGGAGGCCAACGACGATGCCGCCAAGGGCAGGGCGCAGCGGCGTCGCGATCGAACTCCGGCGAGCCAATTCCTCGATCCAGGCAACGCCCTGCATGATCATGATACCGACACCCGCACAGAATGCGCCGAGCAGGAGAGCCGGGACGTAATCAGCCGGCATGACCGTACCGAATTCGCCAACGTCGATCAGGAAATCGCTGCCACCGAGCAGCCGAGCCACCAGCGTCGAAACCAGCGCAGAAACCACAACCGGCGTTAGCGAGACGATGGTGTACGAGCCGATGATGAGCTCGAAGGCGTAGAATGCGCCGGTCAGCGGGGCATTGAAGGCAGCGGCAATCGCACCCGCTGCGCCGCACCCAACGAGAACGCGCAGGTCCGAGCGGCGAAGCTGCAGCTTCAGCCCGAGCTTCGAGGCCAGTCCGGCCGCCAGTTGCGTGTAGCCGGCTTCCAGGCCGACGGAGGCCCCGAAACCATTAGAAATAAGATTTTGGACTGCGACCAGAATGCTATCGGTGAGAGATAGCCGACCGCCATGCAGTGCGTTCGCCTCGATCGGGTCCACCATCGGCTTCTTGCGGGTCTTGGCAAGCACGAACAGCAACAGACCCAGGAGAATGCCGCCGCAGACCGGCGCCGTCAGCAACAGCAGCTTGTTGTCGATCTGCGACGAACTCAGTCTCTCGACGTCGCTGATTCCGAAGATCAGGCTGTGCATTTCGCGGGAAATGAGACCCATACCGGTCACCGCCAAACCCGATATGACACCGACGATCGCGCCGGCGATGACCATCCCCATCTCGCTGCGGCGCAGCAGGGCGCGCATCCGCCCGATATCGAGAAGGGTATGAAACGGACCGAAGCGGCGAATATCGATTTTGAGGAGCATGGCAGGAAAACTAGGCGGGCGCAGGCGCGTTCAAGTGCGAGGAAGGGAGGTGCAAATCAGTGGCGCGACCCGCTTGCGATGCAATTGCGGCAAAAGACCGGCGCGGACAATAATTATTTATGACGTAAGCCACTGATAAAAGACGATAAATCTTGTAGAGTAGGTCGACTTGACAGCGTTTCGCGGCGATGACGGCAATCTTAGGAGCGACGGCTTTTGATTGACTTCAGGAGTGGCCTTGCCTAACGATGACGCCATAACGGATGGTTCCGGACCGGTTGAATCGGTGCGGATGAAAAGGGAATGTGAAGCGGTGGACCCAATTCGGGCACCGTCATCATAGCCGACCCCGCGACTGTAGAGCGGTCAGGGTTTTCCGTCCGGCGTTGGTTTCGCGTGGCTGACAGCCTGCAAGGGTGCAGGCGGGCTGTGCGAAAGTGGCGACGGAAAAGTCACTGGCAGTGCATCATGATCAACCGGGGCAGGACGCCTCTTACGTCTACGAATCGTCCGCCTTTTCATGAAATGCAGCCGGGAAGGCGAGGAAGATCCGCTGGCACGATCTGGGGCGACCGGTTTCCGGTTTGCCCCGATCGCGGCCAAGACCCGCGAGCCAGGAGACCTGCCAACTGTGCCGGGCGAAAAGCCCATTCCTGGGTGATGCCCGCTGCCAGCACGGAGGTTGTCATGGCTGAAAGACAGATTTGCCGGCTGCGCTCCGCAGTCGTTCCGGTCTCTCGCGGAAGGCTTCCGAAGATCGGTCAGCGTTTTCCATGAGCCCGATATCATCAGGCGCGACTTTCATCCTGGGCGGCGCGCGCTCGGGCAAATCGCGTTTTGCCGAGCAACTGGTCGTCTCGAGCGGCCTGGAGCACCATTACGTGGCGACGGGTCGGGCTTGGGACGACGAGATGCGCGCCCGGATCGACAAGCACAAAGCCGATCGCGGCGATCTCTGGCATACCCATGAAGAGCCGCTGGATCTTGTCGGCTGCCTGCGGGCGATCGATGGCGAGAAGCGGGCAGTTTTGGTGGATTGCCTGACGCTTTGGATCACCAATCTGATGATGGAAGACCGCGACATAGGGGCGGAATTTGCCTCGCTTGTGGCGTATCTGCCGACGGCACAAGCCCGTCTCGTCATCGTTTCCAATGAGGTCGGTCTCGGTATCGTGCCGGAAAACCGCATGGCGCGGGAGTTTCGGGACCATGCCGGCCGTCTGCATCAAATGATCGCGGCCGAGGCCGTGGATGTGTATTTTATCGCGGCTGGACTGCCGTTGAAGATGAAGGGTTGAATTTCATGAACCAGCAGAAAATTCCGGCGACCGTGATCACGGGTTTCCTCGGCGCCGGCAAGACGACGATGATCCGCAATCTGCTCTCCAATGCCAACGGTAAGAAGATCGCGCTTATCATCAACGAATTCGGCGATCTCGGCGTCGACGGCGACGTGCTCAAGGGCTGCGGCGCAGAGAACTGCACCGAGAATGACATCATCGAGCTCACCAATGGCTGCATCTGCTGCACGGTTGCCGACGACTTCATTCCGACGATGACCAAGCTTCTGGAGCGCGAACAGCGCCCCGACCATATCGTTATTGAAACATCCGGTCTCGCGCTGCCGCAGCCGCTCGTTGCGGCGTTCAACTGGCCTGATATCCGCACGCAGGTCACCGTCGATGGCGTCGTTACCGTTGTCGACAGCGCCGCCGTTGCCGCGGGCCGCTTCGCGGACGATCACGATGCCGTCGAGGCTCGTCGGGTCGAAGACGAGTCGCTCGACCATGAGAGCCCGATCGAGGAGCTTTTCGAGGACCAGCTGACCTGCGCCGATATGATCGTACTCAACAAGACCGACCTTCTCGACACCGCCGGCCTTGGTCGCGTGCGCGATGAGGTTGCTTCCCGTATCGCTCGCAAGCCTGTCATGATCGAGGCGCGCAATGGCGAGGTTCCGGCAAGCGTGCTGCTCGGGCTCGGCGTCGGTACGGAAGACGATGTGGTCAATCGCAAGTCCCACCATGAACTCGAACACGAGGACGGCGTGCCGCACGATCATGACGAGTTCGACAGCTTCGTGGTCGAGCTTGGTCCTGTTGCCGATCCGGCAGCCTTCGTGGATGCGCTGAGGGGCATCATCGGCGAACATGACGTGCTGCGGCTCAAGGGCTTCATCGATGTTCCCGGCAAGCCGATGCGCCTGCAGTTGCAGGCGGTCGGCAGCCGGATCGACCACTATTTCGATCGCGCCTGGGCGCCGGGCGAAGCACGCGGCACCCGTCTTGTCGTCATCGGCTTGCACGAGATGGACGAAGCGGCGGTGCGCAAGGCGATCGAAGCGCTGGCATAAGGCAAGACCGATGCATCTGCTTCTGGCACAGCAGGGAACAATCAGTGACGCCGAGGAGGCGATCGATCTCGGTCAATCGCCCGGCGATGTCCTGTTCCTGTCGGCTGCCGATACCGAGCTTGCCGCGATAGCCGCCGCTTATGACGAACCGTCGGCCGGCTTCTCGCTGCGGCTGGCAAGCCTGATGAGCCTGAAGCATCCAATGTCGGTCGATGCCTATATCGAGCGGACGGCCCGCCACTCCAAGCTGATCGTCGTGAGGGCGCTGGGTGGCGCCAGCTACTTCCACTATGCGCTGGAGGCCCTCCATACGGCGGCAGCTCGATCTGGCGCGTTCATCGCCGTGCTGCCCGGAGATTCGAAGTCCGATGCGGGGTTGACACCATTTTCGAATGTACCGCTTGAAGACCTGAACGCCCTTTGGGCCTATCTCATCGAAGGCGGCGATGCCAATTCGCGGGCGTTTCTGGACTATGCCGGTGCGATGCTCTCGGGAACTGAAAAGCCGGAGGCGGCATCGCCGCTGATGAAGGCTGGGATCTGGTGGCCGGGCAAGGGCGTCGTCGGCGTCGAAGAGTGGAGGTCGGCGTGCGACGAACGGGTGCGCTTCGTACAGGGAGTGTCACAAACGCCTGTGGTCGCGGTCAGCTTCTATCGCGCGCTCGTGCAAAGCGGAGAGACCAAGCCTGTCGAAGCCTTGATCGATACGCTGCTGGCTGAAGGCATCCGGCCGCTGCCGGTGTTTGCTTACAGCCTCAAGGATCCTGTCTCGAAGGGCATTCTCGAAAGTGTTTTTAACGCCATCAAGCCCGAGGTGGTGATCAATACGACAGGCTTTGCCGTGTCTGCGCCTGGTGCGGATCGCGAGCAGACCGTGCTCGAGGCGAACGACGCGGTGGTGCTTCAGGCGATCTTTTCGGCGTCGTCGCGCCAAGCTTGGGCCGCGTCCTCGCAGGGGCTCTCCGCACGCGACCTTGGAATGAATGTTGCGCTGCCGGAGGTTGACGGACGGGTGCTTGCCCGAGCGGTTTCGTTCAAGTCGGCATTGCGCTACGACGCGCGCGTCGAGGCCAATATTGTCAGCAGCGAGCCGGATATCGAGCGGATGCGCTATACAGCGCGGCTTGCAGCCAACTGGGCCAATCTGCGGACGACACCCGTCGGCAAGAGACACATCGCTCTTGTCATGGCGAACTATCCGAACCGCGATGGCAGACTCGGTAACGGGGTCGGGTTGGACACGCCCGCCGGCACCGTCGAGGTGCTGAAGGCAATGGGTGGCGCCGGCTATCCAGTCGCGGATATTCCCGATGATGGCGATGCGCTGATACGACGCCTGATGGAAGGGCCGACAAGTTCAGGACAGGATGGGAAGCTTGTTCGCGAATCGCTTTCAGTGAGTCGATACAAGGCTTTCTTCGGAAGTCTTCCCAAAAAGATTCAGGATGAAATCTGTGGGCGTTGGGGCGCACCCGAGGCCGATCCCTATGTCGTGGAGGGCGCTTTTGCGCTGCCGTTCATGCGTCTTGGTGAGCTGCTGGTCGGCATCCAGCCGGCGCGCGGCTACAACGTCGATCCAAAGGAAAGCTACCATTCCCCGGATCTCGTGCCACCGCATGGCTATCTTGCCTTTTACGCTTTCCTTCGCCACGAATTCGGTGCCCACGCCGTTATTCACATGGGCAAGCACGGCAATCTGGAATGGCTGCCGGGCAAGGCGCTGGCTTTGTCAGTGGAATGCTACCCCGAAGCTGTCCTCGGCCCCATGCCGCATCTTTATCCCTTCATCGTCAACGATCCCGGCGAGGGGACGCAAGCCAAGCGTCGCGCCGGCGCCGTGATCATCGATCATCTGACGCCGCCGCTGACGCGTGCCGAGAGCTACGGGCCGCTCAAGGATCTGGAAGCGCTGGTCGACGAATACTACGAGGCGTCGGGCGGTGATCCGCGCCGCATCCGGCTTCTCAGCAAGCAGATCCTCGATCTCGTGGCCGACATCGGCCTCGATCGCGATGCCGGCATTGACAAGGGTGAGAGCGAGACGGAGGCTTTGAAGAAGCTCGACGCCTATCTCTGCGATCTCAAGGAGATGCAGATCCGCGACGGCCTGCATGTTTTCGGCGTCTCGCCGCAGGGACGGTTGCTGACGGATCTGACGGTCGCGCTGGCCCGGGTTCCGCGCGGGCTCGGACAGGGAGGTGACCGTAGCCTTCAGCGTGCGATTGCCGCGGATCTCGACTTGGCGTTCGACCCGCTCGATTGCGATATGGCCGAGGCCTGGGCTGGACCGTATCCGGATTTTCTCGTGGGCATCACGGACGCTGTCTGGCGAACGAACGGCGATACAGTCGAGCGGATCGAACTTCTTGCCGCAAAGCTGGTGGCAGTTGAGTTCACCTGCCCGGAGGACTGGGCAGCGACGCGCGCCGTTCTCGCGGAGATCGAGATGCGGCTCAGGCCAGCCATTCTCGCCTGTGGGACGGCGGAGATCGAAGGTCTACTCCGCGGGCTCGATGGGCGCTTCGTGCCGCCCGGTCCGTCAGGTGCGCCCACGCGAGGACGTCCCGATGCGCTGCCGACAGGGCGGAATTTCTACTCGGTCGACAGCCGTGCCGTGCCGACGCCGGCGGCCTACGAGCTCGGGAAGAAGTCCGCTGAACTCATGATCCGCCGTTACGTGCAGGATCACGGCGAATGGCCGGTCTCCTTCGGCCTGACCGCCTGGGGCACCTCGAACATGCGCACGGGCGGCGATGACATCGCCCAGGCTCTGGCCTTAATCGGCGTGAAGCCGGTGTGGGACATGACCTCGCGGCGCGTCACCGGCTATGAAATCATCCCGCCCGCATTGCTACGGCATCCGCGTGTCGATGTGACGCTGCGTATCTCAGGCTTCTTCCGGGATGCCTTTCCGGAACAGATTGCACTGTTCGACAAGGCAATCCGTGCCGTCGGGGCGCTGGAAGAAGATGCTACCGACAACCCGATTGCGCAGCGCATGCGCGGCGAGGCTGCACGGCTTGAAGCGGCCGGACTGGACCCGGCCCAAGCAAGCCGTCGGGCCGGCTATCGCGTTTTCGGCTCGAAGCCAGGCGCCTACGGTGCCGGCTTGCAGGCATTGATCGACGAGAAGGGATGGGAAAGCCGGGCCGATCTCGCTGAAGCCTATCTCGTGTGGGGAAGCTACGCTTATGGCGCCGGCGAAGAGGGCCGGGCAGAGCGTGGCGTCTTCGAAGAGCGCCTGCGCTCGATCCAGGCGGTCGTGCAGAACCAGGACAATCGCGAGCACGACCTTCTTGATAGCGACGATTATTACCAGTTCGAGGGCGGTATGGCGGCTGCGGCCGAAATGCTCGCGGGTGATCGGCCAGCGATCTACCATAACGATCACTCCAGGCCCGAGAAGCCGGTGATCCGGTCTTTGGAAGAGGAGATCGGGCGTGTCGTGCGCGGCCGTGTCGTCAATCCGAAGTGGATCGACGGCGTCATGCGCCATGGCTACAAGGGCGCTTTCGAGATCGCCGCGACCGTCGACTACCTCTTTGCCTTTGCGGCAACGACGGGCGCTGTGGGCAATCATCATTTCGAAGCCGTCTACCAGGCCTTCGTGGTTGATCCAAAGGTGCGCGAGTTCATGATCGAGAAGAACCCAGCCGCCTTCGAGGATATCAAGGAGCGGCTGCTCGAGGCCATCGATCGCCATCTCTGGACGCCGCGCAGCAATTCCGCGCGCTTCGACCTTTCAGACACATTCAAGCTTGCATCCGGGGAGAATTGAGATGACCGCCGAAAATACCGAAACCGCTGGCCACGACGACGCGCGCCACGCCGAGAAGATGGCGAAGAAGAAGGCCGCCCGCGACAAGATCATGGCGACGAAGACGGACGAAAAGGGCCTCATCATCGTCCATACCGGCAAGGGCAAGGGCAAGTCGTCCTCCGCGTTCGGGATGATTTTCCGGCATATCGCGCACAGAAAGCCGTCTGCCGTCGTTCAGTTCATCAAGGGCGCGATGTGGACCGGCGAGCGCGACCTGATCGAAAAGCACTTCTCCGACATCTGCCAGTTCCACACCATGGGCGAGGGCTTCACCTGGGAGACGCAGGATCGCGCTCGCGATGTGGCTGCGGCTGGTGCAGCCTGGGAGAAGGCGAAAGAACTGATCCGCGACGAACGGAATTCGATGGTGCTCCTCGACGAGATCAATATAGCGTTACGCTACGACTACCTCGATATCAACGAAGTGGTCGAGTTCCTGAAGAACGAGAAGCCGTATATGACCCACGTCGTCCTGACCGGGCGCAACGCCAAGGATGAACTGATCGAGATCGCCGATCTCGTCACCGAGATGGAGCTGATCAAGCATCCGTTCCGTTCCGGCATCAAGGGACAGCCCGGCGTGGAGTTCTGATGACACAGAGTTGGATTTTCTGGGCGGTGCTTTCGGCGGCGTTTGCTGCGTTGACGGCGATCTTTGCAAAGATCGGCGTCGTCGGCATCAATTCCGATCTCGCCACGCTGATCCGCACTGTCGTTATCGTCTTCATCATCAGCGCCATTGTTGTGGCAACCGGGCAATGGCAGCCCTTCTCCAGCATTTCAGGCAAGACCTGGCTTTTCCTTTGCCTTTCAGGCGCCGCGACGGGCGCCTCGTGGCTTGCCTATTTCCGCGCACTGAAGATCGGCGATGCCGCACGCGTCGCGCCGATCGACAAGCTTTCCATCGTTCTTGTCGCGGTTTTCGGCGTCGTCTTTCTCGGTGAAAAGCTCAATCTCATGAACTGGCTCGGCGTAAGCCTGATTGCCGGCGGGGCGCTCTTGCTCGCCTTGTTCTAGCCGCTCGCCTGTGCCGTTGTTGCGAGAAGTCTTGCCGTTTGCTCGTTCGCGGGGAAAAAGGATTCGATCGCAAGTTCGGAAAGGGTGACGTCCACGGGCGTGCCGAAAACAGTGGTTGTCGAAAGGAAAGAGAGCAGGCCTGCTTCCGTTTCCAGTTCGAGCGGCACGGCGATGCCGGCATAGTCGGCTTTCCTGCTCGTCTCCGGCCGGCCACCGCTTAGCGGGTAGGCGGACAATTCCTTCAGCAGTTCGCCGAGAATCGGATCTCCCGTGGCCGAAATCTGTTGGTGCAGCCGCTCGAGGAGATGTGCGCGCCATTCCGGCAGATTGACAATCTTCGGCGCCAGCCCATCGGGATGCAGGCTGAGGCGGAGAACGTTGATTGGCCCTTCCCGCAAAGCGCGATCCCTGACGCCCTCAAGAAGCGGGGCGATCGCGTCATTGGCGGCAATCAATGTCCAGTGCCGGTCGATCGCAAGGGCGGGGTAGGGCTCGTGTCCCTTGAGGATCATGTCGACTGCCTGCCGCGCCGGTCGAAGGGTCGGATCGTCGAGCGAACGCTCGGAAAACAGCGGCGCAAAACCTGCGGCCAGCAGCAGCGGATTGCGATCCCTGAGCGGCACGCCGAGCCGTTCGACCAGATGCAGCAGCATGTCGCGGCTTGGGATCGACCGCCCGCTCTCGATGAAACTCAGATGTCTCTGCGAGATTTTGGCCTCCAAGGCGAGGGCGAGCTGGCTCATTCGGCGCTTCTGCCGCCAGTCGCGCAGATAGTCCCCAAGGGAGCGGGCGGGCGTCATCATCATGCGGCTTCCGGGAGTTGGTCGATGAAGCCGTGCACGGATTTCAGTCGTCCACCTTCGAGCACCGCGAAATCGGTGCCCTTGATGAGGTGTTCCCCGCCCGTCGGTCCGAGACCCCACGAGAAGCGCAGGTTGTCGCCGTAGCCATCGGCGGTGCCGACGAGTTCGAACCGGAAACCCGGGAAGCGCGCATGCACGGCTTCAACAAGTGCGTTGATCTGCTCATGGCCTTTGCCGCGCATCAAGGGATCGATATAGGTTGCCGCTTCATGCCAGCTTTCCGCGATCAAGGCGGTGCGGCGGGTCGCATCCGTCTCGTTCCAGATCGCGATGTAGCGCTGGGCTTCGGTGTTCGCATCGGTCATCAGATCATCTCCTGTTGGCGCCTGGTTCGTCCAGACATCGCGATCATGGAGAAGCGCCGGCGCCTCATCAATTACGCCGGAGGTAATCGGACGCGGCGTCAGATTTCAAGCCAGATACGGATGGGATTGGCCGGGTCGGCCAGAAGCTTGATCGTGAAGGCGACGCAGACGATGACGAGCAGCGGCTTGATCAGGCGGGCGCCGGTGCGCATAGCAAGCCGGGAGCCGAGCTGCGCCCCCAGAAATTGGCAGACGCCCATCATCAAGCCGATCTTCCAAAGGATCGCACCGAAGGAAATGAAGACGATGAGCGCGCCGATATTCGAGCCGAGGTTCAGAAGCTTGGTGTGCGCCGTTGCCTTCAACATGCCGAAGCCGGCAAGGGATACGAAGGACAGCATGAAGAAGGAGCCGGCACCAGGACCAAAGACGCCATCGTAGAATCCGATTGCCGGAACCAGCGTCAGGCCGAAGACGAAGGGCGTCATGCGGCGATGCTTGTCGACATCATTCAGGTTCGGCTTCAAGGCAAAATAGAGAGCGATTGCCACAAGCAGGATCGGCATGACCGCGCGCAGCACTTCGCCCGGAACGACCGTTGCCAAGGCGGCGCCGAGAGAGCCGCCGAGGACTGCCATCAAGGCCATCGGCAATTGCGTGCGCAGATGCACGTGTCCCTTTCGGGCATAGGCGATCGTAGCGGAAGCTGCCCCGAATACGGATTGCACCTTGTTGGAGCCCAGCGTTTGCAGCGGAGGAATACCGGCAATCAGCATCGCCGGGACCGTGATCAGGCCACCGCCGCCCGCGATGGAATCGACGAAGCCGGCGAAAAAGCCAGCTGCAGCCAGCATGAATAGCAGATGAGGGGCAAGGTCAGACAAGGAGGGAGAACTCTGGAATGTGGTACGCGGCGCATGTTGCATTTCCAGCCCCGTGCTGCAATGGCTTGAGGAACACAGGGGCGGGTTTCATTGTCGCATGTGACCGAAATTGTATTCGATGGGACGCGCCGGTACGTGCTCGGTCTCGGCTGCGAGCGCGGAACGCCTGAAAACGAGGTGAGCGAGCTTGCCAGCGCGGCGTTGACGGCGGCGGGTATCGACCCCGGTGAGCTGGCGGCCGTTGCGTCGATCGATACGCGATGCAATGAGCCCGCGATCCTTGCAGCAGCGCGCCGCCTTGGCGTGCCGTTCTTGCTCTTCGCTCCGGCACGGCTCGAGGAAGAAACGCCGCGGCTGAAAAATCCTTCGGCAGTCGTCTTCGCCCGAGTGGGGTGTCACGGGGTTGCCGAATCGGCTGCGTTGGCGGCGATTGGGCCGCATGCGGAACTCGTCGTTCCGAAGACCAAGTCACGACGCGCCACCGCTGCGATCGCGTGCGCCCTGTTGCAGAAAGAATAGTGGACGCTATGGTGGCCGCCGACTTCGCGGCGCCGTCCGGCTGCCCTGCGACAATAACGAAAAGAGGCACACTCATGCACAAGGTCATTTATGACACGGATCCGGGCGTCGATGATGCAATGGCTCTGCTTTTTCTGCACCGCCATCCCGAGATCGATCTGCTTGGAATCACCACCGTATTCGGCAACGCGTCGGTGGAGACGACGACGCGCAACGCGCTGTTCCTGAAGCGTGAGTGGAACATTCCCGCTCCGGTCGCCAAGGGCGCCAGCGTGACGATCGATCCAGCGCGCACAGAGGGGGCATGGCCGACCTTCGTGCACGGCGAGAACGGCCTCGGCAACATCGAAGTGCCCGAAACGATCGATCTGCCGCTCGATCCGCGTCCCGCTCACCGCTTCATCATCGATACCGTCCGCGCCCACCCGGGCGAGGTCAGACTGGTTGCCGTCGGTCGCATGACCAACCTGGCGATGGCGCTCAAGGAAGATCCGGAGATTGCGGGCCTCGTGAAGGACGTCGTCATCATGGGCGGCAACTTCTACGTTCCGGGCAACGTGTCGCCGGTCGCGGAAGCCAACATCCATGGGGATCCGGAAGCGGCCGACATCGTCCTGACCGCGCCCTGGAAGGTTGCGGTCATTGGCCTCGACGTGACCGCGATCACGACGATGAGCCGCGGCTATCTTGCCGACGTCGCGGCCAAGGGCGACAGCGCCGTAAAGCTGTTGAACGATCTTTCACAGGACTACATCGACTTCTACAAGCACGCAGTCGAAGACGGCATGATGGTTCACGACAGCTGTGCCTGCGTCTACTTAATCGCACCCGAGCGGTTCTCGACAATCAGCGGCCCGGTGCGCGTCGTCTGCGGCGGCATTGCCGATGGGCAGACAATCGTGAAACCAGACGGCCGCCGCTTCCCGCCGGGCGATTGGGACGGCCTGCCGAGCCAGGTCGTCTGCACCGGCATCGAGTCCGAAAAGGTGATCAGTCTCATACGCGACACGCTTCTGCGTGGGTGAGAACTTCGCCCGGTCGCACGTCGGCTGGGCGTGAAACCTTGCTTGCCGCAAGAGGAGACGGAATGGTTGGAGGACGTGTGCCTTTCACATCTGTCTCGAGCGCGATCAGCGGCGTTGACCTTGCCTGCGACGGGGCATAGATCATGCCAATGATCGAAGCTGCGTTTTCACATCTGCCGGCTCTTGAGCCGGGCAGCGTTTGGCTTGTTGGTGCGGGCCCAGGCGAGCCCGGATTGCTGACGCTTCTTGCCGTCAAGGGATTGGCGGAGGCGGATGTCGTGGTTCACGATGCGCTCGTGAACGTCGATTGCCTGAAGCTTGCACGACCCGACGCCTTGTTGGAATATGCTGGAAAGCGTGGCGGCAAGCCGTCCGCCAAGCAGCGCGACATTTCGCTGCGGCTGGTCGAACTCGCCCACGCAGGCAAGCGCGTCCTGCGCCTCAAGGGCGGCGATCCCTTCGTCTTCGGGCGCGGTGGCGAGGAGGCGTTGACGCTAGTCGAGCACAATGTCCCGTTCCGTATCGTACCGGGCATTACCGCGGGTATCGGCGGGCTGGCCTATGCTGGCATTCCCGTCACGCACAGGGATGTCAACCATGCGGTGACGTTCCTGACGGGACACGATTCCTCGGGCATCGTACCGGATGCGATCAATTGGGAAGCCATCGGCAAGGGCTCGCCTGTTATCGTCATGTATATGGCGATGAAGCATATCGATCAGATCAGCAAGAAGCTCGTCGCCGCTGGGCGATCGCCATCGGAACCGGTTGCCTTCGTCTGCAACGCATCGACCGGCCTCCAACAGGTGCTAGAAACCACGCTCGATGAGGCGCCGGCCGCTGTTGCAGCCTCCGGCCTCGAACCGCCGGCAATCGTGGTGGTCGGGGAGGTTGTCCGGCTGAGGCCGTCGCTCGATTGGCTGGGGGCGCTTGCAGGACGCAGGCTGCGCCCCGATCCATTCCAGGACTCGAACAGCAGGGAGACGGCATGAGCGGTTTGCTGATTGCGGCCCCGTCCTCCGGATCGGGGAAGACTACGGTGACTCTGGGCCTACTGCGTGCGCTTCGTAAGCGTGGCATTGCGGTAGCGCCCGGCAAGGCGGGGCCCGACTATATCGATCCGGCCTTTCATGCGGCGGCCAGCGGCGTTGCCTGCCTCAACTTCGATCCATGGGCGATGCGCGCGGAATTGATCGCCGCCAATGCGACCCTGCATCGTTCTGGCGACCGCGTCCTCGTTATCGAGGCGATGATGGGGCTTTTCGACGGCGCGACCGACGGGAAGGGCACTGCGGCCGACCTTGCTGCCATGCTTGGTCTTTCCGTCGTGCTTGTCGTCGATGCGTCGCACATGTCGCAGTCGGTGGCTGCACTGGTAACGGGATTTGCGGGCTTTCGCGCGGATGTTCGCATCGCCGGCGTCATTCTCAATAAGGTTGGCGGCGAACGCCACGAGATGATGCTGCGCAAGGCGCTCGATGAGATCCGCATGCCGATTGTTGCCGTCGTCCGCCGTGACAATGACATCGCTCTTCCCGAGAGGCATCTCGGCCTCGTCCAGGCGGGAGAGCATGATATGCTTGAAAGCTTCATCGAGCATGCTGCCGATGCGGTGTCCGACGAATGCAATTTCGAGTTCCTGCTGCGCATTGCGCGCCAGGGGCTCAATCGCCCGTCCACTGCCAACATTCCTCGGTTGCCGCCGCTCGGCAGCAGGATAGCAGTGGCGCGCGACATCGCCTTTGCCTTTTCCTACGAGCACATGCTGCTTGGTTGGCGTCGGCGCGGTGCAGAAATCTCGTTCTTCTCGCCGCTTGCGGACGAGGCGCCGGATCCGGCGGCAGATGCGATCTATCTTCCGGGCGGGTATCCGGAGCTCCACCCCGGACGTATTGCGGCGGCCGCCAATTTCCGGGCCAAAGTGCTCGACGCCGCCAACAGGGGCGTGCGCATCTACGGGGAGTGCGGCGGATACATGGTTCTCGGCGAAGGGCTGATCGACGGGGCCAGCGTCCGTCATGAGATGCTCGGCCTCTTGCCTGTGGTGACCAGCTACGAGGAGCGCAAACGCCACCTGGGTTATCGCCGCGTGAAGCCATTGAACGGCGCCTATTTTGAGCTGCCTATGACCGCGCATGAGTTTCATTATTCGGCCGTGGTTTCCGAGGGTGAAGCCGATCGTCTCTTCCAGGTGACGGACGCGTTGGGCAATGACCTTGGACAAGCCGGGCTCCAGCGCGGGCAGATCGCAGGGTCCTACATGCATCTGATCGACCTTGCCGAGGGGGCAAGATGAACGCCCCGATTGTTCATGGAGGTGGCATCACGGCTGCCGCCGCAATGTACGGCGGCGAGGCAGAGCAGTGGCTTGACCTTTCGACGGGTATCAACCCGTGCCCGGTATCACTGCCGGCTATCCCAATGCGCGCCTGGCATCGCCTGCCCGACAAGCATCTCATCGATCGCGCGCGTGCGGCGGCGCGAGACTATTATCGCAGCTGCGACATCCTCCCGCTGCCTGTTCCCGGTACGCAATCGGTTATCCAGCTATTGCCGCGGCTCTTTGATGTTGCCGGACGGGTTGCCATTCTGGCTCCGACCTACGGCGAATATGAGCGCGCCTTCCGGATGGCAGGCCATTCCGTGGATCTGGTCTCCGGTCTGGATGACGTCAAAGCCGGTCACGCAATTGTCGTCATCGTCAATCCGAACAACCCCGATGGTCGCGTCTACGCTCCGGAGAAGGTCGTAGTATTCAGTGAAGAGATGAGGACCAGAGGAGGTTTCGTCGTTGTGGATGAAGCCTTCGGCGATACATGCCCCGAGATGAGCCTGGCGCCGTTTGCCTCGCGGCTGCCGAATGTTCTCGTCTCTCGTTCCTTTGGCAAGTTCTTCGGGCTGGCAGGGTTGCGCCTGGGATTTGCCGTCGCCGCTCCGCAAATCCTGGCGCAACTCGAAGACCTGCTTGGGCCGTGGTCGGTGTCCGGTCCCGCGCTTTCGATCGCAACCGATCTCCTTGCATCGGATCTGGCCCCGATACAGCTGCGGATCTCCGAGAGGGCCGATGCGCTACGCACGATTCTCGAGCAAGGCAGTCTAAGCATTGTCGGAGGAACGCACCTCTTTGCACTCGTCGATCACGAGCAAGCCGCCGAGCTGCACCGGCATCTATGCCAGCATCGCATTCTGGTTCGCAAATTCGATTATCAGCCGCGTTGGCTGCGTTTCGGTCTCGCCGCCGATGCGGCCGGCGACCAACGGCTATCTGATGCACTGCAGAGTTATAGATCATGACATTTGACCATAATCTTCTTGTGCTGGTTCTCGCGCTTCTGCTCGACAGGATTGTCGGGGACCCAGATGCGCTGTGGATGCGCATGCCGCACCCCGTTGCGCTCTTCGGAAACGCGATCTCTCGAGTCGACCGGATGTTCAATCGCACGGAACTTCACAAGCGCGTGCGGCGCCGCAACGGCGTCTGGTCGATCGCCGGCCTTTTGATCCTCAGTGCCGCTGCGGGTTTCGTCTTGCATCGCTTCTTCTCGTTGTTCGGCCTGATCGGGATCCTCCTTGAAGTTGTTTGCGTTGCCGTCTTCATGGCGCAGAAGAGCCTTGCCGATCATGTGGAGGCCGTTGCCGCCGGATTGAAAACCGAAGGCATCAGTGGCGGCCGGCTGGCTGTTTCGCGGATTGTCGGGCGTGATCCGGAAACACTGGACGAGCCCGCCGTCTGCCGTGCGGCAATCGAAAGCCTGGCCGAGAATTTCTCGGATGGCGTGGTTGCTCCAGCGCTGTGGTACGCCGTTTTTGGCTTACCCGGCCTATTCGCCTACAAGATGCTGAACACGGCGGACTCGATGATCGGACACAAGTCCGACAGGTATGCCGATTTCGGCTGGGCGGCTGCTCGGTTGGACGATTTTGCCAACTGGCCGGCTGCGCGCCTTTCGATTTTCCTGATTGCGGCCGGGGCCTGGCTGCGGCGAGGGAGCGCCGCCTGCCGGGAAGCGCTGCGTATTGCCGCCCGCGACGGCGGCCGGCATCGCTCTCCCAATTCCGGCCGGCCGGAGGCGGCGATGGCGGGGGCGCTGGATGTGCAACTTGCTGGCCCACGCGTTTATTCCGGGGTTGTCGTCATGGAGCCGATGATCAACGGCAGCGGACGTGAAACGGCAACGGTCGCCGACATCGAGGATGGCGTCTCGGTCTTTTATGCCAGCTGTTCGATCCTTGCGTGGACCGCCCTGGTTCTTTTCCTGGTACTGCTCTGATCGCGAAGGGGTGAGTTCACCCAGCACGCTGTGCGGCAAGCCGCCCGTGTG
Organism: Rhizobium sp. IBUN; assembly: GCF_000510625.1. Taxonomy (NCBI): domain Bacteria; kingdom Pseudomonadati; phylum Pseudomonadota; class Alphaproteobacteria; order Hyphomicrobiales; family Rhizobiaceae; genus Rhizobium; species Rhizobium sp. IBUN. The sequence goes on along the minus strand of NZ_AZNV01000020.1, from coordinate 43,732 downwards.
CTTTGCTGTTTAAGCAACACTGGTCGTGCAAATTGCGTGCCGGGAGGGAGGAAAGCATTGGCTTTTTGAAATGGATTTGCCTATGAGGAGGGTTAACTCGTCATTTCAAGAGGTAAGTGCGTGACCGCCACATTCGATAAAGTTGCCGACATCATTGCAGAAACCAGCGAGATCGATCGCGATACGATCAAGCCGGAAAGCCATACGATCGACGACCTCGGTATCGACAGCCTCGACTTCCTCGATATCGTCTTCGCGATCGACAAGGAATTCGGAATCAAGATCCCGCTCGAGAAGTGGACGCAGGAAGTCAACGAGGGCAAGGTTTCCACGGAAGAATATTTCGTGCTGAAGAACCTCTGTGCCAAGATCGACGAGCTGCGCGCCGCCAAGGCCTGATTGGCGCCGTCATCTTTTTCTCCGCCCTGCCGCTGTTAACCATGGCGGCCGGGCGGTTTCGTTCCTAAGTAGGCCTAGCCGCAGGGCAGGTATCCTTGTGGCCGGAGGATTCGATGCTACTGGAGTACTTCCAGATGATTGACCGCATCGAGGCGGTCAACCTTCAGAAAGGGACGCTCAAGGCGCGCTCTGTCGTGCCTGCGAAAAGCCCGGTCTTTGAAGGTCATTTTCCCGGTATGCCCCTGGTTCCCGGTGTGCTGCTGATCGAAACGATGGCGCAGGCATCTGGCATGCTCGTGCTGGCGGCCACCGATTTTGCCGCAATGCCGTTCCTGATGTCCGTCGACGGGGCCAAGATGCGTACCTTCGTGGAACCCGAGGCGGTGTTGGACATCGAGGCGTTTCTGGAACATGACGGCTCCGGATTTGCGGTAACCAAGGCAAAGATCACGAGCGGCGGTAAGAAGGTCTGCGACGCGCAGCTCAAGCTGCGGACCATGCCTTTCAGCGAGGTTCCGCTTGGAGATATCGTCAAGAAGCGTGCCGCTGAAGTTGGCCTCATGGATGCGATTGCTTCGCAGGGAGTAAATGAATGAGTAAGGCTCAGAATGATGTCGTGATCACGGGCGTCGGCATTGTAACGTGCCAGGGCGTCGGCAAGGAGCCGCATATCGCGCTGCTCACTGCTGAAGGCGCGCCGCAGACAATCGTCGAGCTTGAGAAATTCAAGCCCTATCCGGTCCACCCGCTTCCGGAGATCGACTGGTCGCAGCAGATCGCCAAGCGCGGCGACCAGCGGCAGATGGAAAACTGGCAGCGTATCGGTGTTTTCGCCGCTGGTCTCGCTCTCGATGACGCCGGCTTCAAGGAAGACGCGGAAGCCTGCGGCACCATGGACATGATCGTCGCTGCTGGCGGCGGCGAGCGCGACATCAATGTCGATACGCTGATCGTCGACGAAGGCCTGAAGCGCAACGACCGTGAGGTTCTCCTGAACGAAAAGCTGACGACGGAACTGCGCCCGACGCTATTCCTGGCGCAGCTGTCCAACCTGCTCGCCGGCAACATTTCCATCGTCCACAAGGTTACCGGTTCTTCGCGGACCTTCATGGGCGAGGAGTCCGCTGGCATCTCCGCTGTCGAGACGGCCTTCCATCGCATCAAGTCGGGCGAATCGACGCACGCACTGGTCGGCGGGGCTTATTCGGCGGAACGTCTGGACATGGTCCTCCTGTTCGAGGCGATCAATGTCTACTGCCGCAACGAATGGCAGCCGCTTTGGTCCCGAGATCACGGCGGCGTCATTTCCGGATCGCTCGGCGCGTTCCTCGTCCTGGAGTCGCGCGCGCATGCGGACGCACGTGGCGCGCACATCTATGCGTCGATCTCGTCCATTGAAGGCGATCGCGGCAATCGCAACTCGGGCAACCTCGAGAAGCGCCTTGAGCGATTGCTGGAAACCGCGTCCGACCTTCCGCCGGAGAGCACCGCAATCTTCTCCGGCTCTACGGGCATTCCTGACCTCGCCGGCCGTGAGAAGGCCGTACTCGAGCGTCATCTGCCTGGCGCCGCTGTTCGCGGCTTCGGCGGTGTCACCGGCCATGGACTTGAGGCGCATTTCACGCTCGGCCTGGCGCTGGGGGCGTTGGCCGTCGACAGTAAGGCAAAGATTCCGGTCTTCGATCAGGCCCATGAAAAGCCGATGGCGGCCGCGACCAAGGCGGCCGTTGTTACTACAGTCGGTCATCAGCGTGGCGAAGGCGTCGCGGTTCTTTCCGCGGAAGCGTGAGGAGTGTGCAAATGAAAGATTCGGCTTACAAGGATCACCTCGGCCGCCCGATCGTCGCAGTGACGGGTGTCGGTATCATCACCTCGCTGGGGCAGGGCCTGAAAGATAACTGGTCAGCACTGACCGCCGGTAACTCTGGCATTCATGCGATCAATCGTTTTCCGACCGAGGGACTTTCGACCCGCATCGCCGGAACCGTCGATTTCATCGACATTCCGGTCGCGAACGCAGTCGAACGCTCTTACGCGTTTGCCCGTGAAACCACGATCGAAGCGCTCGCCGATGCTGGTATCAGCGGCGATTTTGATGGTCCGTTGTTCCTTGCTGCGCCGCCGATCGAGCCGGAGTGGAGCGCGCGTTTCGATCTCGCCGACCGTTCGCCGCCGGCCGATCATGCCGGGGATGCCTATGACCGGTTCCTGGCTGCTATGCGCCAGCGCCCGGACGGCGCTTTCCATGAGGCGTCGCTGTTCGGCGCAATTTCCGAGCGCCTTGCCGATCGTTTCGGCACACGCGGTCTGCCGGTGACATTGTCGACCGCCTGTGCATCAGGCGCGACTGCAATCCAGCTCGGCATCGAGGCGATCCGCCAGGGTCGTAGCTCGCGAGCGCTTGCGGTAGCGACCGACGGCTCTGTCAGCGCGGAGGCACTCATCCGCTTCTCGCTGCTTTCGGCTCTCTCGACGCAAAACGATCCGCCGACCAAGGCCTCCAAGCCGTTCAGCAAGGATCGCGACGGTTTCGTCATTGCCGAAGGTGCCGCCACACTGGTGTTGGAGTCGCTCGAGGCAGCTGTCGCGCGCGGCGCGAAGATCCTCGGCATCATGAAGGGCGCTGGCGAAAAAGCCGACTCCTTCCATCGTACCCGTTCGTCTCCCGACGGCGGCCCGGCGATTGCGACGATCCGCGCAGCGCTGGCGGATGCTGGCATGGGCGAGGGCGATATCGGCTACATCAATGCCCACGGCACCTCGACGCCAGAGAACGACAAGATGGAATATGCTTCCATGCTGGCCGTGTTCGGCGAGCGGATGGCGTCCATCCCGTTGTCGTCGAATAAGTCGATGATCGGTCACACGCTGACGGCTGCGGGCGCGGTGGAGGCGGTGTTCTCGCTGCAGACGATGCTGACGGGCACGCTGCCGCCGACGATCAACTACACCAACCCCGATCCATCGATCGTTATCGACGTGGTGCCAAACAAGAAGCGGGAAAGCCAGGTCAACGCCGTGCTTTCCAACTCCTTCGGCTTCGGCGGGCAGAATGCCAGCCTTGTCATGGCGCTCGAACCGGCTTAATCGGTTCCCGACAAAACATCGAGATAGAACGCCCTCGCGGCGAAGGACTTTGCCATGCGCGCCTTGCAACTGATTGACGATCGCAAGCTTGAGATCACCGACCTTCCAGAACCGGCCGCTCCCGGCCCGGGTGAGGTTACGCTGCGCGTCAAGGCAGTGGCTCTCAATCACATCGACGTCTGGGGCTGGCGCGGCATGGCGTTTGCGAAGCGCAAGATGCCGCTGGTGATCGGCGCGGAAGCTGCGGGCGTTGTCGAAGCGATCGGGCCGGGCGTTGCCAATGTCCTGCCGGGCCAACTGGTGTCGATCTATGGTGCACGTACCTGCGGCCTCTGCCGTCCGTGCAGTGAGGGCCGCGACAATCTCTGTGAGCATGTTTCCGGCGTTCATGGTTTCCATCTGGACGGTTTTGCGCAGGAAAAGGTGAACCTGCCTGCGCGCCTCCTCGTTCCGGCCCCTCCCGGGGTTGATGCCATCGGCGCGGCGCTTGCTCCAGTGACCTTTGGAACGGTCGAGCACATGCTGTTCGACAACGCCAAGCTGGAACCGGGCGAAACCATCCTCGTGCACGCCGGCGGCTCCGGCATCGGCACGGCGGCGATCCAGCTGGCGAAAAAGATCGGCTGCACCGTCATCACGACTGTGGGCTCCGACGACAAGATCGAGAAGGCCAAGGCACTCGGCGCTGATCATGTCATCAACTACCGCACCGACCGCTTTGAAGGCGTCGTGCGCAAGCTCACCAAGAAGAAGGGCGTCGACGTCGTCTTCGAGCACGTCGGCAAGGATACGTGGGCGGGCTCCATGCTCTCGATGAAGCGCGGCGGGCGTCTTGTCACCTGCGGTTCTACCTCGGGTGTCTCCACCGACATGAACCTTATGATGCTCTTCCAGCAACAGCTGAAGCTGCTCGGCTCGTTCGGCTGCCGCATGGAGAACATGGCGAATGCCATGCAGAAGATGGGGCGCGGACTGGTCCATCCTGTCATCGACACCGAAGTCGGCTTCGACGACATCGACCGCGCACTGGAGCGCATGGAGTCGCGCCAGATCTTTGGCAAGATCATCCTCAAGATGGATTGAGCACTTGAAGCTCTTCATCACTAAGGTCGTGCTGGCCCTCATCCACTTTCGCCAGTGGTTGATCGCCCAGGCGATGTTCGGTTTTCTGAACTTCCTGAAGCTGTTTCCGGCTGACGGTGCGATTAACTTTGCCGACTGGCTGACGCGAAAACTCGGCCCGCGCGTGAAGCGCCACCGGCTGATGCTGACCAATCTGCGCAACGCGTTTCCTGAGAAGAGCGAAGCGGAGATCCAGGAAATCGCGCTGGCGAGCTGGGGGAATATGGGGCGTCTTGCCGCCGAGTATGTGTTTCTCGACCGGCTGTTCGATTTCGACTATTTGAGCAAGGAGCCGGGCCGGGTCGAGGTGTCGGGGATACCGATCTTCATCGATCTGCTGGAAAATCCGCGCCCATTCATCGTTTTCACTGCGCACACGGGCAATTTCGAGCTGCTGCCGGTAGCCGGTGCGGCATTTGGCCTTCATGTGTCGGTGCTGTTTCGCCCCCCGAACAACCCCTATGTCGCGAAGAGAGTTTTCGATTTTCGCAGCGCACGAATGGGCAAGCTCGTGCCGTCTCATGCTGGCTCGTCTTTCGCGTTGGCGCGGCAGCTGGAGGCGGGGCAGGGCGTTGGTGTCCTTGTGGACCAGAAATTCCGCAGGGGACTGAAGACAAAGTTCTTCGGGCTCGACGCCCAGACCAATCCGCTGCTCGGAAAGCTCGTCCGTCAATTCAACTGCGAGGTCTATCCTGCACGCTGCATCCGGCTTCCGGGAAATCGCTATCGGCTGGAAATCGAGCCGAAGCTCGCGATGCCCCGGGATAGCAACGGCAATCTCGATATGGTCGCGACGGCGCAGCTCTTGAACGACAAGGTGGAGAGCTGGGTGCGGGAGTATCCCGAGCAGTGGCTCTGGTATCACGACCGGTGGAAGATAAAACACGACGTGTTCAAGTAAGCCTGCGTCGATCCCTATATCTCATCATTGAAAAACCTGCGGCCGCGTTCATTGAATATGAACCGGCGTCATGTTAGCGATTGCCATCAAGGCGAGTGGCTAAGCGCTGTTGGCTTCAACTTGCGTGACGCATAGCTCGGTCGATCTCGGTCGCATTCCTTCACGGAATGCATTGGAGGCGTCTTGCTGGGTCTTTTTCGAGCGTTCTCATTGTGTTGTGCGCAGATTGATGCGGCGATCGCCGTCGGTGACGACGCGCGCGTGAACATGCTGGATCGCTCGGTCGAACCGCTCGTCGACGCAATTCTCGGGCATGCCGCTACGAGCATTCTTGAAGTTCATATGCAGCTGGAATTCATCAGTTGCCTTATCGACCAATATGCGGACGACGGTGAGACCGTTCGCGGTTATGTCGCGCTGCTTTCGGCGCTTATGGAAAGGTACTTCGGGGGATCTGCACCCCGTTGGCGGATGCCGCCGGTTGAGCGGCAGCCTGTTACCGATCCTTTTGCGTTCGCGCCGAGCGTCGACAATGGCCACTTTCTGAATGCTGCAATCCTCGATGCGATGCCCGACCGTGTCGCGGTGCTGACGAGGGACTATCGCTATCTTTATTCGAACACCGTCAACTCGGCATATCTTGGCCGGAAGCCAATCGATATGATTGGTCGTCACGTGATGGAGTTTATTGGCGAGAAGCGCTTTCACGAAGGCGCGAAGGCAAAGCTCGACGCTTGTTTTGCGGGGCGTGGCAGCGACTACGCCTACGAGCGCCACGACAGCGACGCGGTGAAGATCGTCCACTGCCGCATGTCGCCATTGCGAGATTCGTCTGGAAGTGTGATCGGGGCCTTGATCATCTTGCAGCACGCGGGAGCGAAGGCGCCGACCGTCGTCGCGTAATCAGGCCTTCGTCCACACGGCAAGTTCATATCCGTCCGGATCACTGAAGTGAAACCTGCGTCCACCGGGGAAGCCGGTGATGGGTTTTACGATGGTTCCGCCGGCAGCTTCCACGCTTGAAAGGGCGGCCTCAAGATCATCCGCGTAGAGAATGACGAGAGGCCCGCCGGGCCGGGGATTGCCTAGCGTCGTAAACCCGCCTTTCAGCCGTCCGTCATCAAATTCGCAGTATTCGGGACCATAGTCGGTAAAGGTCCAGCCGAAAGCCCTGCCGTAGAACGCCTTGCAGGCCTCTATATCGCTGACGTTAAATTCGACGTAGTCGATGCGTCGGTTGTCCCCTGTTGCAGCCATGATCGCCTCCTATGCTTCCATCAACGCCTTGAGTGCCGTGAGATCTTTCGCGACGTGGGCGGCATCGGCCTCGAACTGCTCGTCCGTCATGCCCGGGATGCGCAACAACGTGAACATGACCTCGCAGCCATCGCCGTTCGGCACGATCCGCAGTGCGTTGTAGACCCGTAACCCGCTCTCGATCGTCACTGTGTGGTCGATGACGCCGAACTCGTTGTTCGGGACGAAACTGACCTTGACCGTGCCGAGCGGACCAGTGGCAATCCAGTCGTCGCCGTTGCGTTCCAGCCCGGAGGCCAGTCCAGAGGCCCAAAGCGGCATGTTCTCCGGGGCGGCGGCAAAGGCATAGACGTCGCGCCAGTTCCTGTCGATGGAGCTGTGGACGATCCTTGCGGGCATCGTAGACATGGCATTTTCCTGTGTTGCTCTCAATGGAGATAGCAGAACGGCCAGTTTCATATTGAAGAAAACGGACGTTCAACCGGCTATCTGCTGCTGAAGCTGCATGGGCGTCAGCGTGGAAATTTCGCGCGCATCTCGGGTCATATGCGCCTGGTCGGCATAACCGGCTGCCACCGCCAACTCCGCGAGCGGAAGGCTCTTGCTGCTCCGGCAGAGGCCGAGCATGCGCTGAAACCGGCGAATTCGCGCAAGGGTCTTCGGTCCGTAGCCGAAATGGGTGTGGCAACGCCGGCGAAGCTGGCGCGCCCCGATGGACAGGTCCTCGAGCATCGCGTCGGCCACGTCGCCGGACTGCGAAATACCGCTTGCGCGCGCAAACACCGAGGCCATGTCACCGGCCGGCGCGATGCGTCTGGCGGCCTCCTGCTCAAGTGCGGCTTTTAACTGCAGCAACCGTTCGTTCGATCCGACACCGACGCCCAGCAATTCATTCAATCTCAAGGCCGCCGCGCCCCAGAAATCCTCCAGAGGAATGGACTGTCCGACGATGTCGCAGAGCTGCACCTTGAGCCACCCGGCTGCGGCGCCCGGAGCGAAGCGCGCACCCACTATCCTCTCGCCACCGGCAAGCGACGGAAAGGCACTGCTGCGGTCCGGTCCGGCCACCACCAGCGTGCCACCCATCCAGACGATGTCGCAATAACCGTCCGGCACGATCGCTATCCGATCGGCTCCGCTGCGGATCTCGTGTGACCAAAGACAATGAAAATGAGCGCCAAGCACAGGCGAGGGCGCATACTCCGTGTATCGGCCTGCGCGAGCGGCCAGAACGGCCTCCTCCTGTGTTGCTGCGCGGCTCATTGGTCCTCTTCCTGTAAGATCAAGTGGGAATATGGCTTAGTTTGCGATGCCGGCAATACGAGGCCGATTCGAAGCCGAATCGAACTTGCCGTTTGAGCCAGAGAGTGCCACAACACCGGTCCAAAAATGACTCATCGGAGGTGTATCGTGGAAAAGGCAGAAATCGGGCTGATCGGCCTTGCCGTCATGGGTTCCAACCTGGCGCTCAACATTGCGGAAAAAGGCAACAAGATTGCTGTCTTTAACCGTACACCTGAGAAAACGGATGAATTCTACGAAAGCGCCGGCGATCTGAAGAAGAAGATCATTCCCTGCAAGACGATCGAGGAGTTCGTCGAAGCGATCCGCCCGCCGCGTCCGATTATCATCATGATCAAGGCCGGTGAGGCCGTCGATCAGCAGATGGAAGCACTGCGCCCGCATCTTTCCAAGGGCGACATCATGATCGATGCCGGCAACGCCAACTTCCGCGACACGATCGCCCGTTTCGACCGCCTGAAGAACACCGACCTGACCTTCATCGGCATGGGTGTCTCGGGTGGTGAAGAGGGTGCACGCCATGGGCCTTCGATCATGGTCGGCGGCACCGAGGACTCCTGGAAGCGCGTCGAGAAGGTGCTGACCTCGATCGCCGCCAAATACAACGGTGATCCTTGCGTTGCCTGGCTCGGCAATGACGGTGCCGGCCATTTCGTCAAGACGATCCACAACGGCATCGAATATGCCGACATGCAGATGATCGCCGAAATCTACGGCATACTGCGCGATGGTCTCGGCAAGAGCGCCAAGGACATTTCCGGCATCTTCGGCGAATGGAACAAGGGTCGCTTGAACTCCTACCTGATCGAGATCTCCGAGAAGGTGCTGGCCGCGAGCGATCCGGTCTCCGGTGGCCCAATGGTCGACATGATCCTCGACAAGGCCGGCCAGAAGGGCACCGGCAAGTGGTCGGCGATCGAAGCGCAGAACATGGGCATTCCGGCAACCGCGATCGAAGCCGCCGTTGCCGCCCGCAGCCTGTCGTCGATGAAGACCGAGCGCGAAGCCGCCGAGAAGATCTTCGGCAAGCCGGAATACAAGTTCCCGATCGCCTACGGCCCCGAACTCAACAAGGATCTGGAGCTGGCGCTGTTCGCCGCCAAGATCGGCGCCTATGCGCAGGGCTTCGCCGTCATGGCGGAAGCATCGCGCGAGTTCAACTGGTCGCTGCCGATGCCTGTCATCGCCAAGATCTGGCGAGCCGGCTGCATCATCCGCTCGCAGTTCCTTGACGAGATCACCTCGGCCTTCACCAAGGCTCCGGATGCTGCCAACCTGGTCGTGACGCCTGCCTTCTCCGAGATGGTCAAGGAATCGATCCCGGCGCTGCGCCGCGTCGTTGCGGCGGCCGTGCAAGCCGGCCTGCCGGTTCCGGCGCTGACCTCGGCGCTGACCTATTTCGACGCCTATCGCCAAGGCCGCGGCACCGCCAACCTGATCCAGGCGCAGCGTGACTTCTTCGGCGCGCACGGCTTTGATCGCCTCGACAGCAAGGACTTCCACCACGGCCCGTGGGGTAGCGGTGCGGCAACCTTCTGAGCCGGCGCGCGTTCCCAAAATGAAAAAGCCCGGCCGGAGCTGGGCTTTTTTGATTCTCGCCGCTTTGGTTTCCTGTTGGGTCAGTCGAAGACGCCGTCCGGCCAGGTCGGCTGGCTGACGCTCTGCAGCTTTTCGGGCGGAACGCCTTCGATGCGGCCGATCACCGCGCGGGCGAGTTCGCGGCCGGCCTCGCGAACGTCCTCGAAACAGGTGATCATATTCGGTCGTATCCAGTTGAGGATCTCGGTCGATTGCTTCGAGACGAGGTCGACGTCGCGACCGACGACGCAACCGGCAGCCTCTACACCGGCATTGACGGCGATCGCGCCGGCGGCCGAGGAGGAAACGATGCCATCTGGCGCATGCGAGGAACGCATCAGCGCCTCCACCTCGTCGCGTATCTGCTGCAACGGCGCGTCGATGTTGACGCGCAGCGGGATCTCTTCGGCGCCATAGACATGCAGCGCCGTCTGGAAGCCGATCCGCGTATGGGCGAAATAGGTGAGCCGGCCTGGCGGCGGCAGCAGCGCTATCTTCCGACGGCCTTTGGCGACGAGGGCGCGGACGGCCTGATAAGCGTAAGCCTCGCTGTCGAAATCATGATAGGGATGTTCGAGATCGCTCTCGGTGCGCCCGTGCGTGGAGAAGGGCATGTTGCGTTCGATCATCAGGCTGACGCGAGGGTCGTCGGGCTCGATTCGCGAGATAATAACGCCGTCGGCGGAGCCGGTGTCGAGAATGTAGCGGACCGGTAATAGCGGATCCTTGGCGATGGAATACGGCGTCACGACGAGGTGATAGGGCGTGCCCGACAAAACGTCCGAAATGCCGAAGACAATCTGGCTGGTGAAGCCCATGATCTCTTCGTCGATGCTGAGCACAAGCGCGATGACGTTGGTTTTGCCGGTTCTGAGGCGCACGCCCGCTCTGTTCGGCTGATAGCCGAGCTGGCGGGCGACCATGCGCACGCGCTCCTTGGTTTCGGCACCGATATCGGGCGCATCCTTCAGGGCACGCGAAACGGTGGTCACACCGAGGCCCGTCATGAAGGCAATCGTCTTGAGCGTCGGCCTCTCCCGCTGGAGCACGCCGGTGGCGTCTCCGAATTTTTCGTTATTTTTCATCCCTCTAGACCATCCTATGCGATTTGGTCCGCTTATAGAGTCTTTTTAGAAGCGTCGTAAGCGCAAGTGCGACCAAAGATGCTCCTCCCTCAGACAGCGAAATCTGTAACGATACAGTAGAATTGTCGAGACTTTTTTCGCGTTTGAACAGCATGGGTGCTCCCATAGGTTTAGTCATGGTGTTTTGGTCACATTTTTTGCGCCTGCGAATGAAACGTACCGCCGAAAATGCGATAACTACGATATTTTGTGCGTTAAAACAATTCGATAATTCCGATTGTGCACTTGCTCGCTCGTTGTGCTTTCCACGCTCTCCCGTGCAAAAATCAACGCCAATATGCAGCCTCAGATTGCAAAGAAAAAAGTTTAGAAATTTTTCATCGGCTGGCTGTTGCGCGAAAATATCGATTGCACTAAGTTTTTCCGGCAACGTTTCAGTGAGGGAGGAGAACTCATGAATTTTCGTTTGATCGCGGCTGCACTTGCCGCTTCCGTCGTGCTGCCGCTCGGTGCGGCGAACGCGACCGATCTTGAAGTCACCCATTGGTGGACTTCTGGTGGCGAAGCCGCTGCCGTGGCAGAACTCGCAAAGGCATTCGACGCGACAGGCAACAAGTGGGTCGACGGTGCGATCGCCGGCTCCGGCGGTACCGCGCGTCCGATCATGATCAGCCGCATCACCGGCGGTGATCCGATGGGTGCCACGCAGTTCAACCATGGCCGTCAGGCCGAAGAGCTGGTTCAGGCTGGCCTGATGCGGGACCTGACCGACGTCGCCACCGCCGAGCACTGGAAGGATATCGTTCGTCCGTCGAGCCTGCTCGATTCCTGCACGATCGACGGCAAGATCTATTGTGCCCCGGTCAACATCCACTCCTGGCAGTGGCTGTGGCTCTCCAATGCAGCCTTCAAGAAGGCTGGCGTTGAAGTGCCGAAGAACTGGGACGAATTTGTCGCCGCCTCTCCGGCACTCGAAAAGGCCGGCATCGTTCCGCTCGCCGTTGGCGGTCAGCCCTGGCAAGCTGCCGGCGCGTTCGACGTGCTGATGGTTGCCATTGCCGGCAAGGATACCTTCCTCAAGGTGTTCAAGGACAAGGACGCTGAAGCGGCTGCCGGTCCGGAGATCGCAAAGGTTTTCAAGGCCGCCGATGACGCTCGCCGTATGTCCAAGGGCAGCAATGTTCAGGACTGGAATCAAGCAACCAACCTCGTCATCACGGGCAAGGCCGGTGGCCAGATCATGGGTGACTGGGCGCAAGGCGAGTTCCAGCTGGCTGGTCAGAAGGCCGGTACCGACTACACCTGCCTTCCGGGCCTCGGCGTGAACGAAATCATCTCCACCGGTGGTGATGCCTTCTACTTCCCCCTGCTCAAGGACGAAGAGAAGTCTAAGGCACAGGCTGTGCTTGCCAAGACGCTTCTCGATCCCAAGACGCAGGTTGCCTTCAACCTGAAGAAGGGCTCGCTGCCAGTTCGCGGTGACGTTGACCTTGGTGCAGCCAACGACTGCATGAAGAAGGGTCTCGACATCCTCGCAAAGGGCAATGTGATCCAAGGTACCGACCAGCTTCTGTCGGCGGATAGCCAGAAGCAGAAGGAAGACCTCTTCTCGGAGTTCTTCGCAAATCCGTCGATGACGCCGGAAGCCGCTCAGAAGCGCTTCGCTGAAATCATCGCTTCTGCCGACTGATCGTCGCTTTTCCGACGCTGTTGCGATCCGGCTCCGTGTGACGGAGCCGGATTTGCCCGGAACTCCCATCGTGTCCGGGTGGCGGCAGCGCTCGAGGCTGGTAGCAGCTGATGCAGGGCATCCGGCCTTGGTATGGGAGTGAGAAGAGGAGGCGACCGGTAGACGGTTCGCTGCTCTGGATCACAGCAGAATTGCGATTCAGGAGGAATTACAATGACGGGTCAAGCGAAAGCCGGCCGGCCAAATCAGTTACTGCGCAATCTGAATTCGAAGATTGCATCCATTCCGATGATCCTGACCGCCTTGGTCATCTTCGTCGGTGGCTCGGCCTGGACGGTCGTTTATTCATTCACGAACTCGAAGCTCCTTCCGCGGTTGAGCTTCGTAGGTCTCGAACAATACAGGCGCCTGTGGGCTGCCCCGCGCTGGATCGTGTCCATCGAGAATCTTGCGATCTACGGCGTGCTATCGATTATCTTCAGCCTGGTGATTGGCTTTGTGCTCGCGGCGTTGATGGACCAAAAGATCCGGTTCGAAAATACGTTCCGTACGATCTTCCTCTACCCATTCGCCCTGTCTTTCATCGTTACCGGCCTCGTCTGGCAGTGGATCCTGAACCCTGAGTTTGGCATCCAATCAGTTGTCCGGTCGCTTGGCTGGACAAGCTTCAATTTCGACCCGCTCTACACACCTGAAATCGTCATCTACGGCATTTTGATCGCCGCGCTGTGGCAGGGCACGGGTCTCGTCATGTGCCTTATGCTCGCCGGCCTACGCGGTATCGATGAAGACATCTGGAAGGCCGCGCGCGTCGACGGCATCCCGATGTGGAAGACCTATCTCTTCATCGTCATTCCGATGATGCGGCCTGTCTTCATCACGACGCTTGTCATCATCGCCAGTGGCATCGTCAAGGTCTACGACCTGGTGGTGGCGCAGACATCAGGTGGTCCAGGCATCGCCTCTGAAGTGCCTGCGAAATACGTTTACGACTACATGTTCCAGGCTCAGAATCTGGGGCAGGGTTTCGCCGCCTCGACCATGATGCTGGTCACCGTCGCGATCATCATCATCCCGTGGGCCTATCTGGAATTCGGAGGGCGTAAACGTGCCTGATTCTGTTACTCTCAAGACCTCCGGTGGCCGCGCGTCCGGCCCCAGCGGCCCGAAGCCGAAGCGGGTGATCTCTCCGCGCAACATCATTCTCTATGGCACGCTTTTTGTTGCCGCTGCATATTACCTTCTTCCGCTTTACGTGATGATGGTCACGTCGCTGAAGGGCATGCCCGAAATCCGCCTCGGCAATATCTTCTCACCGCCGGTCGAAATCACCTTCGAGCCCTGGGTGAAGGCTTGGGCGACGGCCTGCACAGGCCTGAACTGCGACGGCCTCTCGCGCGGCTTCTGGAATTCGGTGCGTATCACCGTTCCCTCGGTGGTCCTGTCGATCGCCATTGCCTCGGTGAACGGCTATGCGCTCGCCAACTGGCGCTTCAAGGGTTCGGAAGTCTTCTTCGCGATCCTCGTCGTCGGCGCGTTCATTCCCTATCAGGTGATGATCTATCCTATCGTTATCGTGCTGCGTGAGATCGGCGTCTATGGAACTCTGACGGGCCTGATCATCGTGCACAGCATCTTCGGGATGCCGATCCTGACGCTGCTGTTCCGCAACTACTTCGCATCGCTGCCGCAGGAGCTCTTCAAGGCTGCCCGCATCGATGGGGCCGGCTTCTGGCAGATCTTCCTGAAGATCATGCTGCCCATGTCGCTGCCGATCTTCGTCGTCGCTATGATCCTGCAGGTCACCGGCATCTGGAACGACTTCCTGTTCGGCGTCGTCTTCACTAGGCCGGAATACTACCCGATGACCGTGCAGCTCAACAACATCGTCAACTCTGTCCAGGGCGTGAAGGAATACAACGTCAATATGGCCGCAACGATCCTGACGGGTCTGGTGCCGCTCGTTGTCTATTTCGTATCGGGACGACTTTTCGTCCGTGGTATTGCCGCTGGCGCAGTGAAAGGCTGATCCATGAATTCAAGTGTTTCCATCCGAGATCTCTCGTTGAACTTCGGTTCGGTCAGCGTTCTCAAGGACCTCAACCTCGAAATCAACGACGGCGAGTTCCTGGTTCTCCTGGGCTCTTCCGGCTGCGGCAAGTCCACGCTGTTGAACTGCATCGCTGGACTGCTTGACGCATCCGACGGCCAGATCTTTATCAAGGGCAAGAACGTCACCTGGGAAGAGCCGAAGGACCGCGGCATCGGCATGGTCTTCCAGTCCTACGCGCTTTATCCGCAGATGAGCGTCGAGAAGAACCTGTCATTCGGCCTTCAGGTCGCCAAGGTGCCGCAGCAAGAGATCGACAAGCGCGTGGCGCGTGCGGCAGAGATCCTGCAGATCCAGCCGCTGCTGAAGCGCAAGCCGGCCGAGCTTTCGGGCGGCCAGCGTCAGCGTGTTGCGATCGGCCGCGCACTGGTTCGCGATGTGGATGTATTCTTGTTCGATGAGCCGCTTTCCAACTTGGACGCCAAGCTGCGCTCCGAACTGCGCGTCGAAATCAAGCGCCTACACCAGTCGCTGAATAACACCATGATCTACGTCACGCACGACCAGATCGAAGCGCTGACCTTGGCCGACCGTATCGCGATCATGAAAAACGGCATCATCCAGCAGCTTGCCGACCCGACGACGATCTACAACAAGCCACGCAATCTCTTTGTTGCAGGCTTTATCGGCTCGCCGTCGATGAATTTCTTGCGTGGGGAGATCACCAAGCAGGGTGACGAGCCTTTCTTCACCGCCAACGGCGTGAACTTCTCTGTTGCAGCCTATGAGGCGCCCGAATCGCTGCAAGCGGGCCGCAAGGTCATTCTCGGCGTTCGTCCTGAACATGTGAAGGTCAACGAGAATCTCGGCGCCGAGGTCCACGAAGCGACCGTCGACATCGAGGAACCAATGGGCGCCGACAACCTGCTTTGGCTGAAGCATGCCGGCCACACAATGTCCGTGCGTATCAATGGTGCACGCCGCTTCAGCCCCGGTTCCGCCGTCAAGCTCGGCTTCGATATGTCGCTGGCGTCGCTCTTTGATGCGGAGACTGAACTTCGCATCTAGAAATCGCAATAGGGCGGAGCGTATAGTTCCGCCCGTTCTCCAATCGGCCATCTGGCCACCAAGTTCGGCTGCGGCCCGCGATTGCGGGCGGTCCTAAGCGCGGCCCGATCGGGATAATGCTATGACTTCCTTGCCGACAAACGGGTTTAACCTCGACCTATCCGGATCGTGGAAGCTCACCTCAGCCGACGGCGAGGTCACGACATCGATCACGCTGCCGGGCGATGTGCACACGGCGCTGCATGCCGCTGAACTGATCCCCGATCCCTATTTCGGCCGTAACGAGGAGATCGTTCAGTGGGTGGCGCAACGCGACTGGGTGCTGGAACGTAGTTTCACGCTGTCCGAGCCGGACGGCGACTGGTATCTCGATATCGACTATCTCGATACCGTTGCCGCGGTGTTCGTCAACGGTTCTCCGGTGCTGCTCGCCGACAACAGCTTCCGTCGCTACCGGCCCGATGTAGGTGGCCAGCTGAAGACTGGCGAGAACCACATTCGGATCGTGCTGCACTCGAGCATTTCGGCCGGTGCCGACCGGCAGGCCAAGCAGCCGTTCTACATCCCATATCACCCCGGCAATTCGCCTATTGCGAATGGCAATATGCTGCGCAAGCCGCAGTGCCATTTTGGTTGGGACTGGAACATCGCGATTGCGCCGCTCGGCCTCTATGGCACGATCGCTTTGCGCAGGCTCGAGACTGCGCGCATCGACCACGTCACGACACGTCAGGTCCATAATCTCGACGGCTCCGTCGATCTGCAGGTGACGGCGACATTGTTCGCCAAGAATCCGGGGATTGTGCCTGTTCATTTTACGCTCGACGGGGAACGCATTCGGCTCGACGTGGGCGTCGGCGCCGGCGAAACCGTCGTCAACCACGTCTTCCAGATCGATAAGCCGCGCTTGTGGTGGCCGGCGGGCAGTGGTGAGCAGGCGCTCTACACATTGACTGTCGAACTTCCGTCGGATGCGGTCAGCAAGCAAATCGGTCTTCGCACGGTCGAGCTGATCACGACGCCCGATGCCGCCGGCAGCCGTTTCGCGCTGAAGGTCAACGGCCGCGAGATCTTCTGCCGCGGCGCCAACTGGATCCCGGCTGATGCGCTGTTTTCGCTGTCATCGCCCGAGAAGACTGAAGACCTGCTGCAGTCGGCTCATGCCGCAAACATGAACATGATCCGCGTCTGGGGCGGCGGCTTTTACGAACATGACTATTTCTACGATCTTTGCGATCGGATGGGCCTGATGGTCTGGCAGGATTTCATGTTCGCCTGCAACCTCTATCCTTCGACGGAGGATTTCCTCGACAACGTCGCGCTTGAGGTCGACTATCAGGTGCGCCGTCTGTCCTCGCATCCGTCGATCGCGCTGTGGTGCGGCGACAACGAACTGGTCGGTGCGCTCACCTGGTTCGACGAGTCGAAGAAGGATCGCGACCGCTATCTCGTCTCCTACGATCGCCTCAACCGTACGATCGAGCAGGCGATGAAGAAGGCGGCGCCCGACGCCATCTGGTGGCCGTCGAGCCCGGCATCCGGTTATCTCGATTTCGGCGATGCCTGGCATGCCGACGGTTCCGGCGACATGCACTACTGGTCGGTCTGGCACGAGAACAAGTCGTTCGACAATTATCGATCGGTGCGCCCGCGCTTCTGCTCGGAATTCGGCTTCCAATCCTATACGTCGCTGCCTGTCATCAAGACCTACGCCGATCCGAAGGACATGAACGTAGCGTCGCCTGTCATGGAACTGCACCAGAAGAATGCAGGTGGCAACGAGCGCATTGCCGGGACGATGTTCCGCTATTTCCGCTTCCCGAAGGACTTCCCGAATTTCGTCTATCTCAGCCAGATCCAGCAGGGTCTCGCAATCAAGACCGCAGTGGAATACTGGCGGTCGCTGAAGCCGCATTGCATGGGCACCATCTACTGGCAGCTCAATGACACATGGCCGGTCGCCTCGTGGTCGAGCCTCGACCACGGCGGTCGCTGGAAGGCGATGCATTATCTGGTCAAGCGCTTCTTCCAGCCGGTCGCCGTTGCGGCGATCCCTGATGAGGACGGCAAGCAGATCCGCTTCTCGCTGGTCAACGACACGCTTGCCGAGGTCAGCATCGACCTGTCGGTCTCGGTCCTCGACATGAAGGGCGAACGCAAGCACCTGAAGGACGTGCAGGCGGTCTGCACCCCTGACGCAGCCGTAACGGCGACGAGCATCGACGTTTCCGAAATTCCTGCCGGGACACTGCTTGCCTGGCGCTTCACGGCGTCGAATGGCATGGGTGGCGAGGGGCACTATGTGCACGGCACCTACAAGGCACTGGAGCTCGAGGCTGCGGGCCTCATGGTCACACACGAGTATGTCGAGGAAGACGGCTCCGTGTGCCTTAACGTCACTGCGAAGGGACTTGCGCTCTTCGTGATGATCGAGACCGAGACCGACGGCAAGTATTCAGACAATGCCTTCGATCTGGCGGCGGGCGAGACGCGCCGCATTACCTTCACCCCGGCAAAGCCGCTCGAGGGCGGCACCTTGCCTGAATTCCGTTTCTACGACCTGCAATCCTGTCAGTCCGTGGATTGATCCTGACTGAAATGCAATGGGCACGAGGCCCGAGGAGGAATGATGACGAAACTGAGTTTCCAGCTTTACAGCGCCCGTAACTTCCAGCCCTATTCGGCGATCTTTGAAAAGCTCGGCAAGGCCGGCTATCAGGAAGTCGAAGGTTTCGGCGGCATCTATGCCGACCTCGATGATGCCGGCCTGAACAGCCTGCGTGCCGAACTCGACAAGAACGGTCTTGTCATGGCCAGTGGCCATTTCAGCCCTGATTTCCTCGACGGCGAAGTCCAGAAGTCGCTGAACATTGCAAAGGTCCTCGGCATGGACTCGATCTATGCGCCGCATCTCGCCGCCGAGCAGCGCCCGACCGATGGTGCCGGCTGGCTGGCCTTCGGCAAGCGGCTGCATGAGATGGCAAAGCCCTACAAGGATGCCGGCTATGAGTTCGGCTGGCACAACCACGACTTCGAATTCGTGAAGCTCGCCGATGGCTCACTGCCGATCGAACGCATCTTTGAAGGCGCTCCTGACATTTCCTGGGAAGCGGATATCGCCTGGGTCGTTCGCGGTGGTGCTGACCCGTTCGCATGGATCGAAAAGCTCGGATCGCGCATCACCTCGGCTCACGTCAAGGACATTGCGCCGGCTGGCGAGAACAGGAACGAGGATGGTTGGGCAGATGTTGGCCACGGCACTCTGCAGTGGGCCAAGCTCATCGCTGCACTCAAGAGCACCAAGACCAAGCACTACGTCGTCGAGCATGACAACCCGGCCGATGTCGACCGCCTGATCACGCGCTCGATCGCATCCTTCAAGACTTATTGAGGCATATCATGACCAAGGAACTTGGCGTCGGCATCATCGGATGCGGCAACATCTCCACCACCTACTTCTCACTCTCTCCGCTTTTCAAGGGTCTGAAGGTCCTGGCCTGCGCCGATATCAACGTGCAGGCTGCCCAGGCCCGCGCCGAGGAATACGGCGTAAAGGCGCAGACGATCGATGAGCTTCTCGCCAATGACGAGATCGACGTCGTCGTCAACCTGACGATCCCGGATGCTCACTTCCCGGTTTCCAAGGCGATCCTTGAATCCGGCAAGCACGTCTATTCGGAAAAGCCGCTGGTTCTCACCCTCGAGCAGGGTGAAGAGTTGCGCCGCATTGCCAAGGAGAAGAACCTCTCCGTCGGCTGCGCGCCGGATACCTTCCTCGGCGGCGCGCACCAGCTTGCCCGCAAGTTTATCGACGACGGTGGCATCGGCCGCGTCACCTCGGGCGCGTGCTACGTCATGAGCCCGGGCATGGAGATGTGGCATCCGAACCCGGACTTCTTCTTCCTGCCCGGCGGCGGCCCGATCCTCGATCTCGGTCCATACTACATCGCCAACCTGATCAACCTAATCGGTCCGGTGAAGCGCGTCGGCGCGATGACCTCCATGGCGTCCGAGACCCGCACCATCACCAGCCAGCCGCGTCATGGCGAGACCATCCCGGTCAAGACGCCGACGACGATCCAGGCGATCCTCGAATTTGTCAGCGGCGCGACTGTCACGCTGACGGCGAGCTGGGATGTCTGGTCTCATCGCCACGCCAACATGGAGCTCTATGGCACCGAGGGCTCGCTTTACGTGCCGGATCCGAACTTCTTCGGCGGCGTCGTCGAGGCCAGCGGCAAGGACAAGGACATCAAGCCGGTCGAAGGCTGGGAACATCCCTTCGGTATCTTCAACCAGGAGAGCCCGCAGGGACCGCGCGCCAACTACCGCACGGCGGGTCTCGCCGACATGGCGATGGCGATCATCGAGGGGCGCGATGCGCGTTGCTCGCTCGATCGCACGCTGCACGGCGTCGACGTCATGACTTCAATCCTGAAGTCGGGCGAGGAAGGCCGTTTCATCGAGCTGACGACGACCTGCACGCAGCCGGCCGCACTCGGCATCGAAGAAGCGCAGGCGCTCTTGAAGTAAGCGACCAAAGGACTATGGTCCGGCGCGGGCGACAAGCCCGCGCTTTTTCGCTTAAAGGATCAGAATTATGAGCTGGCAACCGGCTTCCGACCGCTATTCAAAGATGAAGTATAACCGCACAGGCCGTTCCGGCCTGAAGCTGCCTGCGGTATCGCTCGGCCTCTGGCACAATTTCGGCGGCGACACGCCGCATGACCGCAAGATCGACATGTGCCGCACGGCCTTCGATCTCGGTATCACCCATTTCGACCTCGCCAACAACTACGGCCCGCCTCCTGGCAGCGCCGAAACCGCCTTCGGTGAAATCCTGCGCACTGAATTTTCAGGCCTGCGCGACGAGTTGATCATCTCGTCCAAGGCCGGCTACGACATGTGGCCGGGTCCCTACGGCGAATGGGGCAGCCGCAAGTATCTGATCGCGTCGTGTGACCAGAGCTTGAAGCGCATGGGTCTCGACTACGTCGATATCTTCTATTCGCATCGTTTCGATCCGGATACCCCGCTCGAGGAAACCTGCGGCGCGCTCGATCATATCGTCCGCTCCGGCCGGGCGCTCTATGTCGGCATCTCGTCCTACAATTCGCAGCGCACCCGGGAGGCTGCCGCTATCCTGAAGGATCTCGGGACGCCGTGCCTGATCCATCAGCCGAGTTATTCGATGCTCAACCGCTGGGTCGAGGACGACACGTTGCTGGATACGCTTGACGAGGCCGGCATGGGGTCGATCGTGTTCTCGCCGCTGGCGCAGGGTATGCTGACGACCAAGTATCTCGGCGGCATCCCGCAGGATAGCCGTGCTGCCCAGAACCACTTCCTCAAGAAGGACTTCATTCGTCCTCAGATCATCGACAACATCCGCAAGCTCAATGAGATCGCGGAGCGTCGTGGCCAGACGCTGGCGCAGATGGCGATTGCCTGGGTTCTGCGTGGCGACCGGGTGACGTCGGCGCTGATCGGCGCGAGCCGTTCGTCGCAGATTGTCGATTGCGTCAAGGCGCTCGACAATCTCGAATTTACCGCCGCTGAGCTCAAGGAGATCGATGTCTATGCCCGCGAGGCCGACATCAATCTCTGGGCAAAATCTGCGGAACGCGAATAAGCCGAAGCGCCCGGACTCGGTGCTCCGGGCGTTTCTCCTATCATTTTTTGATGTACGTGCGGCAAGCCGCGCATATTTCAGGGAGGAGACTTCACCATGATCCGCAACCCGATCCTGCCGGGCTTCAACCCCGATCCATCCATTTGCCGCGTTGGGGACGACTACTATATCGCCACCTCGACGTTCGAATGGTATCCCGGCGTCCAGATCCATCATTCGCGCGATCTTGTGAATTGGACGATGGTCCGGCGTCCGCTCGAGCGCAAGTCGCAACTCGACATGCGCGGTAATCCCGATAGCTGCGGCGTCTGGGCTCCCTGTCTTTCTTATGCCGATGGGCTGTTCTGGTTGGTCTATACCGACGTCAAGCGCTTCGACGGCAACTTCAAGGATGCACATAACTACATCGTGACTTCGCCAACCATTGAGGGCGAATGGTCGGAGCCCGTCTACGTGAACTCTTCGGGCTTTGACCCGTCCCTGTTCCACGATGAGGACGGCCGCAAGTGGTTCATGAACATGCAGTGGAATCATCGCACCGAGAGCTTCGGCGGTGCGCCGAAGTCGCCGGCCTTCGATGGCATTCTGCTGCAGGAATGGGATGCGGCGACCAGGTCGCTGAAGGGGCCGATCAAGAACATATTCGCCGGCAGTTCGCTCGGCCTCGTTGAGGGACCGCATCTTTTCAAACGGAACGGCTACTATTACCTGACGACCGCCGAGGGCGGCACCGGCTACGACCATGCTGTCACCATGGCCCGTTCGCGCACGATCGACGGTCCCTATGAGATGCATCCGAACAAGCACCTCATCACGTCAAAGGATCATCCCGAAGCCATTCTCCAGCGAGCAGGGCACGGCCAGTATGTCGAAACGCCCGATGGCCAGGTCTATCACACGCACCTCTGCGGTCGCCCGATGCCGCCGAAGCGCCGCTGCACGCTCGGTCGCGAGACCAGCCTGCAGAAGTGTGTCTGGAAGGAGGACGGGTGGCTTTACCTCGAGAACGGCAGGGTTGTTCCCGATGTCACCGTGCCGGGACTGGCCGGCGCTGTGCCGGTCGAGAAGCCTGTGCGCAGCGAATACAGCTTCGACGGTGGAAAGCTGCCTGATGATTTCCAGTGGCTTCGCACGCCACAGCCGGAGCGCATTTTCAACCTTACCGATCGGGCAGGACACCTGAGGCTGATCGGGCGCGAAAGCATCGGTTCGTGGTTCGAACAGTCTCTTGTCGCCCGTCGTCAGGAGCACCACAGCTTCAGGGCGGAGACGGTCGTGGAGTTTGATCCCGACACCTACCAGCAGGTTGCCGGCCTGACGCATTACTATAACAGGCACAAGTTCCACGCGGTCGCCGTGACCCTCCACGAGAAGCTGGGACGGTGCGTCACCATTTTCTCCTGCAATGGCGACTATCCCCACAGCCGTCTCGACTTCCCGGTCGGCAGCGGCGTTGCGGTGCCTGCCGAAGGGCGCGTTCAGCTTTCCATGGAAATCCGCGACAATGACCTGCAGTTCTTCTGGCAGACGGAAGGCAAGGGGGCCTGGCAGCCGATCGGGCCTGTGCTGGATGCCGGTGTGGTCTCCGACGAGGGCGGACGTGGCGAGCACGGCTCGTTCACCGGTGCATTCGCCGGCGTTTTCGCCTTCGATACGTCGGGTCGCGCAAAGACCGCGGATTTCGATTGGTTCAATTACGAGGAACTATGATCGAACCAGCGACATCGCCTGAAATTGCGGGCGATGTCGCATTTGCTAATTTAATAGATGCTTTTAAACACTTGTTTTCATTACGTAAGTTTAATGAAACTTTCAGTTTCGGTTCATCATTTTGGACCTAGGTTCTGGGCGTATTCAACACGAGGAACCTCCCAATGAAAAAGCTCACCACCGTCCTTCTCGCTACTGCTGTGCTCGCTGCTCCGCTGCTGGCAACGACCGAAGCGAGCGCCCAGGATCACCGCCGGCCGGTCGTCGTGGAGCGCGACGTTCACGTCACGAAGTACAACTGGAGCCGCGGCCATCGCATGACGCCTGCCGAGCGCCGCCATATGCGTGACGTGCGCGACTATCATCGCTACCGCCTGTCGGCTCCGCCACGCGGCTATCGCTGGGTGCAGGTCGACAACGACTTCCTGCTCATCGGCTCGGTCAACGGTGTGATCGCGAACATCGTCATTCGCTAAACGCTGACGTCACCATGTGAAAAGGGGGCTTTAATGCCGCCCTTCTGATTCAATCAGACGCCAATTGCAGGCTTCCGTAGGACGCTGTGCGCGTGGCCAGAACTAGTGAAGGGCGGGGGGGCCGCACCCGCCCCTGCAATCTCAGCTTTCTCGCGCGAGGCAGTCCTTCATGCTGTTGGCAATGCCGAGCATGAGGTTGGGATAGAGGTCCGCGCCGGCCTCGAGCGTGGCGGCCTCCGGATCGAGGACACCGGCCTTCGCCTTGGTCCCCTCGATGACCACATCGACCAATCGCGGCTGGAACTGCGGTTCGGCGAAGACGCAGGTGGCGCCAAGTTCGCCGACCTTCTTGTGGATCTCCGCAATGCGTTCCGCGCCGGGGATCGTTTCGGGGCTGACGGTGATCGAGCCCGCGACCCGTACATGATAGCGGTTCTCGAAATACTGGTAGGCATCGTGGAAGACGATGAACGGCTTGTCCTTCACCGGTGACACGATGCCGGCGATTTCCTTGTCCAGCGCGTCGAGGCTGTCGTCCAGCGTCTTGGCGTTGGCCTGGTAGGTGAGGGCATTGGCGGGGTCGGCTGCGACGAGGGTGGTGGTGATCTCGGAGGCCATCGCCTTGGCATTCTGCGGATCGAGCCAGAGATGGGTGTCGAAAGTCCCGTGATCGTGGCCCTGATCGGTGTCGGCACGGGCATGATCGTGTCCATCGCCGTCATGATGATCTTCACCGTCATGGTCGTCGTGCGGTTCGAAGGCGCCGCCCTCACGGAACTTGAGCTTGGTCAGGCCGGGCGCCTTGTCGAGCTCGGCGACGACGGCATCAGACCCGATCGCCTCCAGCGGCTTCTCCAGAAACGTTTCAAGCCCGGGACCGACCCAGAACACCACCTTGGCGTTTTGCAGCGCGCGCGCGTTTGACGGCTTCATATTGTAGGTGTGGGGCGAGGCGGCGCCATCGACGATCAGTTCGGGTGTGCCGACGCCCTGCATGATCGCAGATACGAGCGAGTGAACCGGCTTGATCGAGGTCACCACGACAGGCGCATCCGCCGTTCTGCCCGCCTCGGCAAAGAAGATGGCGGGAATTGCGAGGGTAAGGGCCGTCGCGAATTTCATCGGTGTACTCCGCTTGAATTGCAGTTGTAATGTTATTACATCAATTGCGTTATGCTATAACGTGTGCGATAGCAAGTCGCAACAGCACATTCGGAAAAATGATGTTCTCTCCCGCAAATTCCGAAGCGAAGCCATTGGTCTCGCTTTCCAACGTCGGCGTCCAAAGAAGCGGCCGCTGGCTCGTCCGGGGCGTGGATTTCTCGGTCTCGCGCGGCGAGATCGTGACGCTGATCGGCCCCAATGGCTCGGGCAAATCGACCACCGTCAAGACGGCGATCGGCGTGCTGAAGCCCGATGAGGGTACGGTTGAACGCGCCGACGGCCTCAAGGTCGGTTATGTGCCACAGAAGCTTGCGGTCGATTGGACGCTGCCGCTCACCGTACGCCGACTGATGACGCTGACCGGACCGCTCTCCGAACACGACATGACCGCCGCGCTCGAAGCCGTCGGGCTTTCACATATGCTCGGCGCCGAAGTGCAGCATCTCTCGGGCGGCGAGTTTCAGCGGGCCTTGATGGCGCGGGCGATTGCGCGCAAGCCTGATCTCCTCGTCCTCGACGAACCCGTTCAGGGCGTCGATTTCTCAGGCGAGATCGCGATCTACGACCTGATCCAGTCGATCCGCAACTCGACCGGCTGCGGCATCCTGCTGATTTCGCACGACCTGCATGTCGTCATGGCGGCGACGGATACGGTCATCTGCCTCAACGGCCATGTCTGCTGCCGCGGCACACCGCAGGCGGTGACGCAGAGCGCCGAATATGTCCGCCTCTTTGGTAGCCGCGCTGCGCAGGCGCTTGCCGTCTACAGCCATCACCACGACCACACGCATCTGCCGGATGGCCGTGTGCTGCATTTCGATGGCTCCGTCACCGATAACTGCCATCCTGATGACGGCCACCATCATGGCCACGAAGGGCACGACCACGCCCACCACAACCACGCCGGTCACAGCCACGATCATCATGCTGACGATCATAGCCATGATCACAAACAGCCCGCAGGAGAGCGCCATGTTTGACGATTTCTTCGTCCGCGCGATCCTTGCAGGCGTCGGGCTTGCGCTGACGACCGGCCCGCTCGGCTGTTTCATCATCTGGCGGCGTATGGCTTATTTCGGCGATACGATCGCCCACTCGGCCCTGCTCGGCGTCGCGCTCTCGCTGCTCCTGCAGTTCAACCTGACGCTTGCCGTGTTCCTCGTCGCGGCTACCGTGTCGATCCTCCTGCTGTTCCTGCAAAAACGCCAGGCGCTGTCTGCGGATGCGCTGCTCGGTATTCTGTCGCACGCGACGCTGGCGATTGGTCTCGTCATGGTCGCCTTCATGAGCTGGGTGCGCATCGACCTCATCTCTTTCCTGTTCGGCGACATCCTTGCGGTCTCGAAGACGGATATTGTCATGATCTGGGGCGGCGGCATTCTCGTTTTGGCGGCGATCGCCTGGCTCTGGCGACCGCTTCTGGCCTCCACGGTCAACCCCGAGCTTGCCGAGGCCGAGGGACTGCAGCCGGAGCGGGCGCGGCTGTTCTTCATGCTGCTGATGGCTGTTGTCATCGCAATCGCCATGAAGATCGTCGGCATCATGCTGATCACCTCGCTGCTGATCATCCCGGCGGCCGCGGCGCGCCGTTTCGCCTCGACGCCTGAGGTGATGGCGGTCTTCGCCTCGCTGATCGGCGCCGTCGCCGTGGTCGGCGGGTTGTTCGGTTCGCTGACCTACGACACGCCCTCCGGCCCCTCGATCGTCGTCGCGGCCCTGATCCTTTTCATTCTGAGCCTGCTGCCGAGGCGCGGGCGGGCCTTGGAAGGACAACGTTCATGAACGCACCTGCTTTGACCAAGAACCAGGCTCTCGTTTTCGAGGTACTCGAAAAGGCGGACGGACCGCTGAGCGCCTATACGATCCTCGACAAGCTGCGCGATCATGGTTTTCGCGCGCCACTGCAGGTCTACCGCGCCCTCGAGAAGCTGCTCGAGTATGGCGTGGTGCACCGGCTGGAAAGCATCAACGCCTTCGTCGCCTGCGCCCATCCGGACCAGAACTGCCACAGTCACGGCATCGTCGCCTTCGCGATCTGCGAGAGCTGTGGGCATGTCATGGAGTTCCACGACCACGAGGTCGATCACCGCCTCATGGACTGGACGCGCGGCAAGAAGTTCAAGGCAGAGAAGACCACGATCGAGATCCGTGGTCTGTGTGAGGCGTGTGCCGCTTAGGCCTGACCGCTGAACCTAATTCTCTCTATGGTTGCTGATTATTGTTTATGTAAGTATTGATTGTATTTGTAGCTGGTTTATGATGTTCGGCGGGGCTGGGGACCCACACATGCCGAAACGTCATCTATCTTTGCTGATATTGGCAATTCCGGTCAGCGGATGCTCCATCTTTGCGCCTGTTTACAACGAGGCCGTCTATACGAAGCTTGACGGCGCACATTCGAGCCTGACGAAAATGGAAACCACGGTGGAGACGAAAGCGCCGCAACGTGCCCGCTATCGTGACGTGGAGCCATATTACATCGAAGCTCTCGCCATGGTGAAGGACGCGGGCGATATCGCAGGGCGGCGCACGGCTTATCTCCCGGGCAAACCATCTGCTCGCGCCGCCCAGCTCGTGGCCGACAACATCGAGCGCTGCCGGCAGGCGATCGAAGCTTCCCGGGCGAACTTCGAGGCCAAGGGTCAGCGGGCCAACGAAACGGACAATGTTACGATCGTTCAGAACACCTGCGGCATCGCCAGAACGATGGAAGGGTCATTGAAATAGGGGGGACAGCCATGTCTGTTGACGCGAATTTCGCACCGGAATCTGCCGAAGAACTGCTTGAAGGCCTGCTGTCCGTCGCGGCCGCGACGGCAAAGGGCCAATGGACCGCCATTCGCGACGAGATGACCTACCAGCTGGGTTTCATCGCGCAGAAGACCGCCAAGGTCATGGCGCAGCTCGGCGAGACGATCACCGTCAACTCTGCTGACCTGACGCTGCTTCTTTTCGAACTCAATCTCAACAGCGCGTTGGCCGAGTTCGAATTCCTCCTTTATGTCGCCGCGCAGAAGATCCTGAACGCCGTTTTCGATCTCGTGAAGACGGCCGTCAAGAACGTGACCGGCGTCGGTCTGCTGTTCTAACAGTTCAGAGTGGGCGCAAGTCCCGCGCGAAACGTTGCCAGTTGCCGACATATTTTTCGGCTGAGCGGCGTAACCCGGCGATCGCCGCCTCGTCCAGGGTGCGGACCACGCGCGCCGGCGAGCCGACGATCAAGGAGTTATCCGGAAACTCCTTGCCCTCGGTGATCAGCGCATTTGCGCCGACGAGGCAGTTGTTGCCGATCTTGGCGCCATTCAGCACAGTGGCACCCATGCCGATCAGGGAATTGTCGCCGATCGTGCAGCCGTGGACGATGGCGTGATGACCGATGGTGCAGCCTTCGCCGATCGTTACGGGAAATCCCGGATCGGTGTGCAGCATCGCGCCTTCCTGGATGTTCGTCGCCGCGCCGACGGTGATCGGCTCGTTATCGCCGCGCAGCACTGCACCGAACCAGACGCCGACGTCGACGCCAAGTAACACCTGACCAATGACATGGGCATCCGGGGCGATCCAATAGTTGCCTGATGGCGGCAGGTCCGGCATCAATTCGCCAAGCGCGTAGACAGGCATGACGTCTCCCCCTCAGGCCACGTTGATCGACAGCGTGGAAATGCCGTCGATGCCGCAATCGACACGGTCGCCCTTCTTTACGGCGCCGACGCCTGCCGGCGTACCGGTCATGATGACATCGCCCGGCGCCAGGATGAAGAGTCTCGAGAGTTCGGCAATGATCTCAGGCACCTTCCAGATCATCTGGTTGAGGTCGCCATCCTGGACGCGCTTGCCGTTCAATTCCAACCAGATCCGGCCCGCCGAGGGATGCCCAAGTTGGCTTGCCGGGACGATAGGCGACACCGGTGCTGAATATTCGAAGGCCTTGGCGACTTCCCAGGGGCGGCCGAGCTTCTTCGCCTCGGCCTGTAGATCGCGACGTGTGAAATCGATGCCGACGGCGTAGCCATAAATACAGTCGAGCGCCTTGTCGGCGGCGATATCCTGGCCGCCGGCTTTTAGCGCCAGCACACACTCGACCTCGAAATGCACATCGCTGGACAGCGGCGGGTAGGGGAAGTCCTTGCCTGCGGGCAGCAGATTGTCGGCGTTCTTCTGGAAAAAGAACGGCGGCTCGCGGCTCGGGTCATGGCCCATCTCGATCGCATGGTCGGCGTAGTTACGCCCGACGCAGTAAACGCGGCGTACCGGGAACGCCTCGGATGTGCCTTCGACGGGAAGCAGGACGGGATGCGGAAGCGGGATGACGGTGGCGGGAAGGGACATTGCACGCTCTTGCTGTTCGTGAGTCCTGACATCTTAGACGGAAAGCAACGGCGGGGGAACGCGTGGTTCGACAACGCAGCATCATCATCGCCTTGCATCCTGACATGGCTGCCTTGCGTGAGGAAAACTGGCGTTTTGCCTGCCTTTACGCTATGAGCGCGGCATGACGACATCCAATTTCTACGCCGAGGTCCTGACGTCGGGCCAGCCGATCTTCGCGATTGCGCCGATGATCGACTGGACCGATCGCCATTGCCGCTATTTTCACCGGCAGATTAGCCGCAATGCGCTGCTCTACACGGAAATGGTGGTGGCCGATGCGATCATCCATGGGCCGCGCGAACGGCTGCTGTCCTTCGACGGAGCGGAGCATCCGGTGGCGCTGCAGCTCGGTGGGTCGGATCCGGCGAAACTTGCCGAGGCGGTTCGGATCGCTGGCTCTTACGGCTACGACGAGATCAATCTCAATGTCGGCTGTCCCTCGGACCGGGTGCAGTCAGGCACCTTCGGCGCTTGCCTGATGCTGACACCGGAGACGGTGGCGGCCTGCGTGGCGGCGATGAAGGCGGTGGCCGACGTGCCTGTCACGGTGAAGTGCCGGATTGGTGTCGACGAGCAGGATCCGGAAGCGGCTCTGCCCGATCTTCTCGACCGTGTGCTCGATGCCGGTGCCGACGCCGTCTGGATCCACGCCCGAAAGGCCTGGCTGAAGGGCCTGTCGCCGAAGGAGAATCGGGAAATCCCGCCGCTCGACTACGAGATCGTCTACCGCATGAAAGAGGCGCGGCCCGATGTCTTTGTCGGCATCAACGGCGGCATCCAGACGCTGGACGAGGCGGCTGATCATTTGAACCACGTCGACGGCATCATGCTCGGGCGTGTGGCCTACCAGAACGCCGCGATTCTTGCCGATGTCGACCATCGCTTCTATGGCGCGGTTGCCGACGAAGCTGACTGGGGCGATATCCGCGGCCGGATGATGGCTTATGCCGAGCGCCATATCGCCAACGGCGGGCGGCTGCAGCAGGTGGCGCGGCACATGGTCGGGCTGTTTACGGGGCTGCCTGGCGCGCGGCGCTACCGACAGATTCTCTCGACCGACGCGGTCAAGGCGGGAGCAGGCCCCGAGGTGATCGCAGCCGCCTTTGCGGCGGTGGATTTCGAGGGCGCGAGGGAAACGGTCAGCGCCTAGGGCGACGCTACGACCGGCCGAACGAAAAACGGCGCCCCTTACGGAGCGCCGTTCTCTTTCCTGCCGAAGCAGAGAATGAATTAGTTAGCCGAGATGTTGACGGCCTTCGGGCCCTTGCCCATGCGGTCCGGCTCGGTGTCGAAGGTGACCTGCTGGCCTTCGCGCAGCGACTGGATGCCAGAAGCCTGGAGCGCGGAGATGTGGACGAAAACGTCCTTCGCGCCGCCTTCCGGCGTGATGAAACCAAAACCCTTGTCCTGGTTGAAGAATTTTACGGTGCCCTTGGTGGCCATTGGGATAGTCCTTTTCCCTTAGTCTGTTTGGTATCCATCCCCCGC
The DNA here is from genome assembly GCF_000510625.1 of Rhizobium sp. IBUN. Classification (NCBI taxonomy): domain Bacteria; kingdom Pseudomonadati; phylum Pseudomonadota; class Alphaproteobacteria; order Hyphomicrobiales; family Rhizobiaceae; genus Rhizobium; species Rhizobium sp. IBUN. Next base: position 13,352 of record NZ_AZNV01000020.1, on the reverse strand, counting down.
GAGAGGAAACGGACGGCTTTAGCTTTCGCGCTCCCTCATCAAAATTCAGCGCGCGAAGGGTCAGTCGAGTAGTTCACGAACGGGGAAAGAACGTCTACGTACGCGGGTGTCCCCCACGCTGCCTTCCTGCCGGAAAGCTTTACCACATCAGTCCAGTCACCGGCATGCAAATGCCCGAGAGCCGCATTTGGTGACAGCATTCGAAGCAAAAGGCAAGCGGCAATATTGTGGCACCAGAATCGCCGGAGCGGGAATCGCCAAAGATTCAGACGCTTGACGAATTGTAAGCATTCACAGCCACTGCTGTGCCGTTTCCGGAAACTGTGCCGGAACGGCACCGCCGCGCGCCTTTGCCCCCTCGGCCGTGACCGTCTCGAGCGCGCAATCCTAGCGGGCAGCAGCGCTGGCGAGCTTGTGCTGCACGATGTCGGCGCTGCCGCGCACATGCGACACGACGGGCTTGCCGCTGGCATCGGTGACGGCATAGGCGACAATGGTGACGTCTTCCTCGAAGGAGGAAACGTAGATGACCTGCTCGGGGTTGATATAGATCGTGTTGTTGTGGGTGTTCCTGAAGCCGACGAAGGCCATGCAATGTCTCCTTATGCGCTGCCGGGGCAGGTATGCCACCCAGGGGTTGAAGCAAGTTTAACGGGCGGCGCTGCCGAAGAGGATGCCTTGCAGTCCGGTGCGAGATCGTCCGACACGAGCACGCGCCGCCGTACCGCTCCGGCGGTCATCGCCGGAAACGTGTTTTCCAGCTCCACGCGGCGGGCGCTTGGCCGGCCCTGAGCCTGTCGATCGCATCGAGGCCGCCATGGGCGCGATGGCCGGGCGGCAGGGCGTTGCAGACGATCTCGGTCACCGCCTGGTGATACTCGGGCGGCTTGTCGATCAGCAGCCGGTAGAGATTGCCGAAATGGCCTGACTGCGCCGCCTCGTAGACGCTGGCGGCGAAATCGAAGAACTCGTCATGCGCCTTCCGCTCGTGCTCGGTCAGCATGGTGTAGCAGAGCGGCAGCCTGTTGTGGGTGAAAACGAGCAGGCAGGATCGCGTGCGGCGGCAATTGCGCACGCCGCAGACGCTCGCCGGCAGGCCGAGCATCTCGGCGGTGCGCAGGCGCAGCCTCAGCGTGCCGTAGTCGCCGATCCGGCGTTCCGATTCGCTCATCGTCGCTTCGTCCGTTTTCCCTGCGGATCCCATCATGTCTGCGCCTCCGTCTCTCCTTCGCCGGTGCGCCGGCGGCGGCGCGCGGCTTTGCCTTCACGCGGCTGGTTTCGCCCGTGGTTTGATCCTGGCAGCGGTTTGCCGGCCCGTGCGGGCGACGGGGTTCGCACGTGGCGCTCGAAAGAGCCTCATCTGAAAAGTGTAAAATGGCGCTGTCGAGCGCCCCGTTCGGCGGTTTATGCCCTCAACTCCGGTCCCTCTGCCGCCTTGCCCGAGGAAGCTTCACTTCTCCTGGGGGCCATGTGTGCCACACATGGTACGTCCGGGGCTCAACTCGACGCCGCATTCGCGCGATCGCCGCCGTCCCCGGAGGGAGACCATTTTCTGCGGACCCGGTGCATGAGGTTTTGCGTCCTTCCCTCACACCCGCGCCGGTCCCGCCTCGCCGCAACGCCTTGCGGTGTATCCGTGACGGGACGAGAGGGATGATGGCATGGGTTGGGAGGGGTGGGGATGAATTTCGAGTAGAATTTCACCTAACGTGTAAAAGGAAAGAAAGTAGGCCCATCAGTGGTGTCTGCGGTGCAAAGAGTCTCCACACTCAAGGATTTGAGCGCGGTGGACCCCGGATCAGGTCCGGGGTGACGGTGAGAGGGCGATCGTCGTTCCGACCTCAGAGTTTGCCTTGGTATGCTCGTTCTGCACTCCGTCATGCCGGACTTGATCCGGCATCCAGTGGCGCCGCTTCTGCGGTGCAAGAGAGTCTTTCGCGCTCAAGGACTTGAGCGCGATGGACCCCGGATCAGGTCCGCGGTGACGGGTAAGTTGGCGATGAGTGCCGGGCGGATGAGGTGGTGTTGTGGGCACGAGTTCAGGGGCCATGCAGGAAATGGGCGATGTCCTGCCAGTCGGGGTTCATTGTCTCGATGAGGTCGAGTTTTCATTTGCGCGGCCAGTTCTTGGTGGTCTTTTCGCGAGCGATCGCATCGGTGACGAGGTCGTATTCCTCGAACCAGACGAGCGTCTTGACGCCGTAGCGGCTGGTGAAGCCCGGGGTGAGGTTGGTCTGATGCTCGAAGAGGCGGCGCGGCAGGTTGGATGTCACGCCGGTGTAGAGTGTGCCGTTGCGCTGCGAAGTCAGGATGTAGACGTAGCCCTTCATGAGCGGATAATGCGTGTTCCTGAGATAGAATGTAATCAGCGGTGGCCGTCATGCCGGACTTGATCCGGCACCCAGCGGCGCGATGTCCATCGCGCGGAGATTGTTGTTGTTTGCTGATTCATTCACCGCGCGGACGCGCGGTTGCTGGATCCCCGATCAAGTCCGGGATGATGGGGAGTGTGGGTGGTGGCGCGACAGAGGGAATGGTCTGGCCGAGGCGATCACTGCCCAGGCCGCCCCGTCTTGCCCTTCGTGCGCCCCTTGCGCTTCTGGTCCACCGGATCCTCATAACTCCCCACGCCCGCCTTGCCGCGCACAAGCGGCCTGACGTCGTCGCGCTCCGGGTGGCCTTCCAGCAGCGGTGAGAAGCGCTTCGTGCCCTTGGCGGCGTCGGGCTTGTCCGGCAGATGGCCGGCTACCGGCTTTTCGGTGCGGCCGACGGTCATTTCGTCGAGGCTGTTGCGGCGGAAGAGGCTCTTGCCAGCGGGGTCGGCGACGTCGCGGCCCATATCGTCGAGATCGGGTTTGCGGAAGAGCGGGGTTTCGGTGTCGGTGCCGGGGCCCATGTCGTCGAGGCCGGGCTTGGCGAAGAGCGAGCCGCCGCCTGCGGCCGGCTTGCCGCTCGTCTTGCCGCTGCCTTCCTGCGAGCGGGCTTCCTCGCGTGCCATCGGGTCGTCCATGACCGCGAGTTCGGCGGCCTTGAGGCGCTTGATCTCGTCGCGCAGGCGGGCGGCCTTCTCGAAGTCGAGGTCGGCGGCGGCGTCGCGCATCTGCTTTTCCAGCGCGTTGAGATGGGTCTGCAGGTTACCGCCGACAAGGTTGCCGCCATCGGCAAAGCCCTTGCCGGAGGCGCCCGATATGTCGGCGCGGACGTGGTCGCGTTCGTAAACCGAGTCGAGGATGTCCGAGATCTTCGCCTTGACGCTCTCCGGCGTGATGCCGTGTTCCTCGTTGTAGGCCACCTGCTTTTCGCGGCGCCGCGCGGTCTCGTCCATGGCGCGCTGCATCGAGCCGGTGATGTTGTCGGCATAGAGGATGACCTTGCCGTCGACGTTACGCGCGGCGCGGCCGATCGTCTGGATCAGCGAGGTCTCGGAGCGCAGGAAGCCTTCCTTGTCGGCATCGAGGATGGCGACGAAGCCGCATTCGGGAATGTCGAGGCCTTCGCGCAGGAGGTTGATGCCGACGAGCACGTCGAAGGCGCCGAGGCGGAGGTCGCGGATGATCTCGATGCGCTCCAGCGTGTCGATGTCACTGTGCATGTAGCGGACGCGGACGCCCTGTTCGTGCAGGTATTCGGTTAGGTCCTCGGCCATGCGCTTGGTCAGCACGGTACAGAGGGTGCGGTAGCCCTTGGCCGCGGTCTCGCGGATTTCGCCGAGCACGTCGTCGACCTGGCTGCGGGCGGAGCGGACCTCGACGGGAGGGTCGATCAGGCCGGTCGGGCGGATGACCTGCTCGGCGAAGACGCCGCCTGACTGGTCCATCTCCCAGCCGCCGGGGGTGGCCGAGACGGCGATCGTGTCGGGGCGCATGGCGTCCCATTCCTCGAAGCGCAAGGGACGGTTGTCCATGCAGGAAGGCAGGCGGAAGCCGTATTCGGCGAGCGTCGCCTTGCGGCGGAAGTCGCCCCGGTACATTCCGCCGATCTGCGGGATGGTGACGTGGCTTTCGTCGATGAAGACGATGGCGTTGTCGGGGACGTATTCGAACAGCGTCGGCGGCGGGTCGCCGGGGTCGCGGCCAGTGAGGTAGCGCGAATAATTCTCGATACCCTGGCAGGAGCCTGTCGCTTCCAGCATTTCGATATCGTAGCGGGTGCGCTGTTCCAGGCGCTGGGCTTCCAAGAGACGGCCGGCCTTCTCGAGTTCGACGAGACGGAGCTTCAGCTCCTCCTTGATCGACTTGATGGCGGCGTTCAGCGTAGGGCGCGGGGTGACGTAGTGCGAGTTGGCGTAGATCTTCACCGATTTCAGGTCGCCGGTCTTGGCGCCGGTCAGCGGGTCGAACTCGGTGATGGCGTCGATCTCGTCGCCGAACATGGAGATGCGCCAGGCCGCATCTTCCAGGTGGGCCGGGAAGATTTCGATGGTGTCGCCGCGGACGCGGAAGGAGCCGCGCTGGAAATCCATGTCGCGGCGCTTGTATTGCTGGGCGACGAGGTCGGCGAGCAGCTGGCGCTGGTCGAGGCGGTCGCCGACGTTCATCTGGAAGGTCATGGCGGTATAGGTTTCGACCGAGCCGATACCGTAGATGCAGGAGACGGAGGCGACGATGATGCAGTCGTCGCGCTCGAGCAGCGAGCGCGTCGCCGAGTGGCGCATGCGGTCGATCTGCTCGTTGATCGAGGATTCCTTCTCGATATAGGTGTCGGAGCGCGGGACGTAGGCTTCCGGCTGGTAGTAGTCGTAGTAGGAGACGAAGTACTCGACCGCGTTGTCGGGGAAGAAGTTCTTGAACTCGGAATAGAGCTGCGCGGCGAGCGTCTTGTTCGGCGCGAGGATCAGGGCCGGGCGCTGGGTTTCCTCGATCACCTTGGCCATGGTGAAGGTCTTGCCGGAGCCGGTGACGCCGAGCAGGACCTGGCTGCGGTCGCCATTGCCGAGGCCCTCGACGAGGTCCTTGATGGCAGTCGGCTGGTCGCCGGCGGGCTGATATTCGCTGTTCATGCGGATCGAGATGCCGCCTTCGGACTTGTCCGGCCGGGCGGGGCGGTGCGGCGTCCAGATCTTGCCGTTCTTGTGCAGCGGGTTGCCGCTCTCGATCAGCGCCGACAAAGCCTCGACAGTGGCGGTGACGGCGGTGCCGGCCTGCAATGAGGCGGCTTCCTCCAGCGTCGTGTCCATGCCCGCCACCGGATTGAGGCCGGCGGCCGCACGGGTCTTCGGATCGGTCGAGCCGCCCATCGACGTGCCGCGCGCCGACTTCGAGGCGGCGATTTCGACCTTCTTGCGGTGCTTGCCGGCCTTCGAGGCGATCTGGCGTTGCGTCTCGACACTTGACGCCTCAGCATCGGCCTCCAGCTGCTTCACCCAGTCGGCAACGGAACCGGACAGGGGAGCCTCGGACGACTGCGGGACTTCCTCGAAGCCAACAGGGGCGGCGGATTTCTTCGGAGTTTTGGCCATGGGCGGAATATGGCGAGAGTCACCGCGAAAGTGAAGGGGCAAAGAGTACAGATGGGGGAGCGACGCGTGACGTGGCGGGGGTGCCGCGTCCAGGCGGCGTCGAAGCCACCCGGTCCTGATCATCGGCGTTACGGCTGCTTGCGGATATCAGGTCGGCGTCATCCGCGTGCCGGCTGAAAGAGCTCAACGGAATTTCCGGAGGGATCAATCAGCAGGATCTGCGACCCGCCCGGTCCGGTGACGATCTCGTTGCGGAACTGGACGCCGGCACCGCGCAGGCGCGCCACTTCCGCCGACAGATCGTCGACGATCAGATGGATGCGGTTCCAACCGCCAGGGCGGGGCAGTTCGCCGTCCGGCATCGGCCGTCCCGCGGAACTGGTCGGTCCGCTGAGCAGCAGCCGCAGCGCTCCACGCCGCACATCCGCGAAGGCGGGAGCGTAATTCGTCAGAACGGAAAAGCCGAGATGCGTCGTGTACCAGGCGATGGCTGCCTCGACATCATCGACCATGTAGCGGACATTGACTGTGGTTTCCGCCATGTCCTCCTCCCGATGTTGGGCGGCCAACGGCGGCGTCGGTCGCCGTCACGCGTAACCGCCAATTGTCTCACCAGGAAAACTGTCGCGGCCCGGAGAAAAGGGAAGCCCGTCGCGGCAGATGATGTGCGCCTCATTTGCATGCGGGCTGTATAGTGGCTGATAAGCTTGGGCGTCTGGGACGTCGGGTGCGAACACGCACTCGGTCTCGCTCTTGCGGCTCACCCCTGCCACGGGCACAGGGGTGAGGAGTGTTCGATGCGTAAACGGGAACCGACCGGCTAGGGGAGGCTGCGAAAGAAGGCCAGCGACGGCATGAAGAAGTATTCGCCGCCCTTCATGGTCACTGCCTGCGGCGGTGCGGTCGTGGTGGTCATCGTCGAGCCGCCCCATTGCGCCGGACAATGGATATCGGGGCGCGGGTTGGGGCTCTGGCCGATCACCAGGTCGAGACCGGGGCTGCCGGCGCCTGCGGGCACCCGGGGAAAGCCCGGATTGTTTGCCCATGTCCCTTGCGCAAATTCGAACTGCTGCGCGATGTTTGCATTGAAGGCCATGAACAGCAGGCCGACATCCTTGCTCGGCTTGTTGTCGATCCGGCCGTCATTGGGCTGGTCGGTGCGCACGCCGTAAGTCTGGCCGCACCGCGCCATGATGTGCAGGCGCTCGCCCTCGACCGGCTCGAAGCCCCCGGAACCGCGCGGGTTGACCTTGCGGATATGGCCGAAGAACGGACACTTGGCGCCGTCCGGATCGCTGTCGTAGTTGAAGTCGTTGGGAACGGGATGGTGGTTGCCGTCGGTGAACTGGGTCGTCAACGGCGTGCCGTCCTCGAAGCGGCCGACCAGCATGGCGCCGGCTCGCTCGGCGTCGTCGCCCCTCAGATGCAGCCGCTTTGCCAGCGCCTTCTCCTGCTTCTTGATCAGCTTGACGTTCTGCTCGAGCTTGCGGAATACGAAGTAGCTGCCGAAATGCCTCGTCGGATCGGGCGCCGCGGTGTCCGGGATGATGACACGGTTCAGCCCGAAGGCCGGATCCCAGTTACTGGTGCCGTCGGCGGTTAGCCGCTCGTCGTTTATTTCCTCGGTGAGAAACAGCGGCTGGCTTGCCCCGTCGACGTAGCCGAAGTGCTCGATGCCGTCGCCGTTCTTGTTGTGCAGACCGTGGCCCTTTTCCTCGCCGAGGATCTGAACACCGTGCGCGGCCTGGATCAGTTGATGGACTGCGGCAAGAGCCCGGTTGCGCGGCCCGGACATCTGGTCGCCGACCAGGATGACGGCGTCGATGACGTCGCGGAAATGTGGATCCCAGTTCGCCGGTAGCCGGGTCGTTCAGCGCGGCGTTCTTCATGCCCGCCAGGAACGAGCCGTCCTGCGGGATCGTCGGGTCTGGGACTTGCAGGGGCCGTGTAGCCGTGGCGCGTGATGCCGACTCCGACACAGGGGGTTCCCTTGGTGCCGTTGGCCTTGAACGCCTTGACCTCCATCAAGTGAGTCCGCGCGGATTCAGGAGCGGCGCGCCGGCCGGTGGCTGCGACAGCGATTTCAGCAGGGCCCGACCTCCGGCCGGGTCGGTGAATTTCAGGAACAGGACGGTCAGGAATTCGCGGGTGTGCGCCTTGACGATGTTCGGTTGGAGCTCGTCGAGCATCACCGCTGCGTCTCCTGCCGCGCTCTCCCACGAGAGCGGCTGGGTAAGATCAAAAGGCATGGCTTTTCTCCACAGGGCCTGTCGGCCTAGGATGTCAATGCGCATGGCGGTAACTGTTCAGACCGACGATTGATCTACTGTTGTCTTCAAAATGTCTGAGGTCTCAGGCTATCGTTCTTTCGCAAGCGGCATCATCGCCGCCAGACAGCTGACGGGCGCTTTGCCCGTATCGATCTATTTATGCTAGCTTATCTTGGTTGCGCGATTGCAACCTATATATGTATCTCACGAATTACCTTTTGTCGCAATAACTGTTTATAACTAGAGCCTTGGCGGAAACTTCCGTACCGAAATTGGGGCGTTCGCTTTGTGGTAATCGCTCCGGTTGTAGCCGCGTGCATCAACTGGCGGCGTTTGCTGTTGAGGTGCGGATGGAACGAGAGTGATTGCAGGACGCCTCGTCATCGACTTCCGGTCACTTCGCCCAGTCGACGACGCCCAACAGGATAGCGCCTTACAGGTTCGATTTTATCTCAGACGGTTGTCGGCACGTCGCATGGGCGATCGTCCTTGGAGTGTAAGAGCCGTTTGAAAGCCGGGTGGCGTTTTGAGGCCGTCCGGATTCAAGCGTCTGACGCGGACAGTACTAGGCGACACCTTGTAGATTGGAACGACACCTTGGAGATTGGAAGCATGGCGCTCAAGCGGATGGACAATGTAGGAATCGTCGTCGAAGACCTTGGAGAGACGATTGAATTCTTTCACGAGCTCGGCCTCGAGCTCGAAGGGCGGGCCACGATCGAGGGAGAATGGGCCGGACGTGTCACTGGACTGGCCGATCAGCGTGTCGAGATTGCCATGATGCGCACACCCGATGGACACAGCCGGCTTGAGCTCTCCCGCTTCCTTGCACCTGATGTCGTCGCAGATCACCGGAACGCCCCGGTCAACGCCCTAGGCTACCTCCGCGTCATGTTCGCCGTGGACGACATCGATGAGACGCTTGAAAGGCTCCGCAGGCGCGGCGCGCAACTCGTGGGCGAAGTCGTCCGGTACAAAGATATATATCGGCTCTGCTATATCAGGGGGCCTGAAGGGGTTCTCATAGGGCTCGCCCAAGAACTCAGCTGAGCGCAATACGAAGGCAAGACTAATGTCAGGGAGCGAGTCCGAGGCAGGCCCAGTGTTCGAGATCCATCCCGCCATGGCCGGCCGCGTTCTCGCCAAGAGCGATTAAGTCGTCAACACCGGCCGGCTCGCTCGAGAAAGCCGCCGTCAGCAAACTAAACGGCCACAAAGGAGAACAGGCATGAGGAAGATCATCACTGGTGCATTCGTCAGTCTCGACGGCATCATGCAGGCGCCGGGCGGTCCTGACGAGGACCCGATCGGCGACTTCAGGTATGGCGGCTGGGCCGCTCCCTATTTCGACGAGGCGATGGGCGAGACCGTGGGTGAGATGTTCGCCAATCCTTTCGATCTTTTGCTCGGCCGCAAGACCTACGACATCTTCGCCGCGCACTGGCCCTATGTCGCGGCCGACGACCCGATCGGTCCACTTTTCGATCGGATCACCAAATATGTCGCGACCCGCAAGCCGGACTTTGTGCCCAGCTGGCAGAACAGCCAGGTGCTCGGTGCCGATGTGGTCGGCGCGCTCAAGGCGTTGAAAGGCGGCGATGGACCGCACCTATTGACACAGGGGTCAACCGACTTCCTGCAGACGCTTTTCAAGAACGACCTGGTCGACGAGCTGAATATTTCATTCTTTCCCGTCGTGCTCGGCAAGGGCAAGAAGCTGTTCGGTGACGGCGCCTTTCCGGGCAAACTGAAGCTCGTCAGCTCGCGGGTTTCGGGCTCCGGCGTTACTGCGAACAAGTATGTTCGTGACGGCGACATCGTCACCGGCTCGTTCGAATTCGAGCAGCCGACTGCGGCCGAGCTCGAGCGACGCAAGAACCTGACCTGAGGCAATAGCCGGGTGGTGCGGCATAGGCTGGGCGAGGAGCGGCGGCAATGCATCGCTCTTCGTCTTCCATGCACGCCCTTACCAAAGGTGAGCATGAAGGTTCAAGGATTCCAAAATGCGGCGTAGCGGCAGAAGTCCCTGAGGTTGGGATGCCGCGGCCGTTTTCCCTGCCAGTATCGCGCGTATTTTTCTGGCTCAATCCCGCGTCGTGTGCCAGATTTCCGGCAGCAAACCGTCGCCGCGGCAGACGTGGCGAATCTTGGGGAAGGGTGGCGCGTGGCGGCAATTCAGGTTCCGGGGCTACTGTCTTTCACGATTGCAATTCTGGTGTTCTTTGCTGGGGCAACTCTGAACCGTCTTTTCCCCGTTCTGACGCGGTGGAGCATTCCGGAGGCGGTGACAGGCGGGATGCTTGCGGCGGCGGTGACGCTCCTAGCATACACGCTGTTCGACATCGAGATCAGCTTCGCGCTTCAGGCACGCGATCTGCTGCTTCTCTATTTCTTCACAGGTATCGGTCTCAACGCCCGGCTCACCGATCTTGCCGCCGGCGGCAGGCCTTTTCTGATCCTTCTGGTCATAACGGTCGCCTTCCTGATCATCCAGAATCTGACGGCCATTGGAACAAGCGCAGCGCTCGGCCTGCCCAGGGGCATCGACATTCTGCTCGGCTCGATTTCGCTCATTGGCGGACACGGCACAACGATCGCTTGGGCTCCAATCGTTTCGAGCCGCTTCGGGGTCACCAACGCCATGGAAGTCGGCATTGCCAGCGCAACGCTTGGCCTTGTCATCGCCAGCCTTATCGGCGGGCCGATCGCACAGCGACTGATCGCCCGATACCACCTGAGCGGACCGGCGAACGAAGAGTTGACGATCGGGGTGTCGCATAAGTCAGCGCGTGAACATGACGATGAGGTCAGCGCGGTCAGCCTGTTGAGGACATTGTTCGTCACCAACATCGCGATCCTGACGGGATATGCCTTGGAGGAGGTGATCGAGGAGACCGGCTTCAAGCTCCCGCTTTTCGTCGTTTGCCTTCTGGTGGCCATCGTGATGACCAATGTCGTCCCGTTGGCGGCTCCACGCCTGCCATGGCCGACGCGGAGCCGTGCGCTGTCGCTGATATCCGATCTTTCGTTGAACGTGTTTCTCTCGATGTCGCTGATGAGCATGCAGCTCTGGGCCTTGAGCGGCCTTGGGCTCTCGCTCATCCTGGTGCTCGGGGCGCAGACGTGCGTGACCGTCATCTACATCCTTTTCGTCGTGTTCCCGGCGATGGGGCGGAACTACGACGCTGCAGTGATTTCCGCCGGCTTTGGCGGTATCGCGCTAGGCGCCACACCGACGGCTATCGCCAATATGACAGCGGTCACCAAGATTCACGGTGCCTCCAGCATGGCGTTCATCATTCTGCCGCTCGTTTCCGCCTTCTTCATCGACCTGATAAACGCGGCAGTCCTTGGCTATCTTGTCCAATAGGGACTGACGACGCAGCGCTGGTCCTCGGCGTCGTCAGGCATTCCGCGGATCGGGGCCCGCTGCTACACGATGACCGGCATCAGGAAGGCGACGAATTCGGATTGCTTTGCGCCTGCTGCGTTCTTCTCCAGACGGGGGAATGTCCTCTCTCGTGTTGCCCTGGTTGCCGCCGAGGAGCGTTACCGTCGTGCTGGTCAAGGAGACCACGAAGCCGACATGGCCGTTTCCCGTTGCCCAGCTCGCGTCGGAGAAGGGGGCGTAGCGGGGAACCGCGATCGCGCCTGGTTGCGGGCTTGAAGGACATGAAACTGCTTCTTCTTGTTCCAGAAGAGGGAGCGGGCGCCCGGATGGTCGGTGCCCATGTGCCCACTGACAAGGCAGTAGTTGACGAAGGCGGCGCACCAATCGACTTCGTCGCAACCATCAACCTCGAACCATGGGGCGCAGACCTTGAAATAGTTCAGGATGCGCGGGTTCTCTCCGGGATCAGGCCATTGGTTGCGTTCATGTGCGGGAAGGGCAGCTTCCCGGCGAGCAATGGCCATCCAGTTCTGCGTGGCCGACGCCGCCGCCGACGCCACGCCGATGGCCGCGCCTGCGCCGATCAGCGGCGCAGGCGGTCCGTTCGGCCTGATTGTGCCAGGTTTCCAGCCCTCGACGACCTGGATGAATTTCGCGATCTTGCGGAAGTCGTCCATCTTGAGGTCGGCGAGAACCGCCGTCAGCGCAATGCCGGTCTTGTCACGGATGAACTTGGCGTAGTCTTCGGATTGGTTCTCGTTCGGCGGCGCATAGCGGAAGATTGCCTGCTTGAGGGTGAGCTTGATGTAGGCGGTCGTTCTCAGCAGGGCGATGATCGCCGCCTTCCCGCTCTCCTCGTCGGAAAAGATCGCGAAGCTGCCGTCATCGCCGATGGCGCCGCAATTGATCGAGAAGTCGCCCTTGCGGATATTGCCGGCGTTGCAATTGCGCCAGGAGCGCGAGCCGACTTCGCGGATTTCGTCACGCCCGTCCGCGTCGGTATAAAGGATCGTTTTCGGCGCGATCGCGCGGGCGTGGAAGAAGGGTCCATGCGCGCCTGCTGGCGCCGGGGCAGGGCTATCCATGTTGGCAACGGGCGGTGTGCTCGGCATAGTCTCGCTGAGCTGGGCTCCGTCCGATGCGGAAAGGCAAGGGCTCGTAGGTAACGGTATAGCTGCCATCGGCATCGGCGATCGAACCGACCTTCATTTTCGCCTGCGCGAGTGCGGCAAGCAGGCCAGCCAGACTGGATTTGTTGATATCTGTGATCGTGTCCATGGCGCGTCCCCTCCGGCAGACGTCTGGTGAGGCCATCCGGACCGGCGATGCGCGGCAGTGCCTTGCGTTGCAGCGTATCGGACTGTCAATCTGCGGATGCCTTCCCTATTAGGCGCACAGCTTTGGAGGAATTGACACGAATCAACATCAATCATGGATTGTGCTTTTGAGGCTGGCTGACGGGCATCGATTTCAGTTACCGGACGTGCATGAGGCGACAAGATGGGGTAACCCCTTGCGGAGCAGAAAATTGGCGATACATGCTGCCGCCACCTTTAACTCCAGGAATCGACCATGCCTTTTGCCCTTAGCCCAACCGCCATCTGGCCGGTTGTCATGCTTTTCGCCTCAAATATCTTCATGACCTTCGCCTGGTACGGGCATCTCAAGCACAAAGGCGCGGCGCTCTATATCGCCATCGTCGTCAGCTGGGCGATCGCCTTCTTCGAATACTGCCTTGCCGTGCCTGCCAACCGCATCGGTTCGGCCGTCTATACGACGGCACAGCTGAAGACGATGCAGGAGGTGATCACGCTTATCGTCTTTTCCGGCTTCTCCGTCTTCTGGCTCGGCGAGAACCTGACGTGGAACCACGCCATTGGCTTCGCCCTGATCGCGATCGGCGCATCGTTCATCTTCCGCGCCTGAGGTCTGACTAGACGACCGATTCCATGAAAGCGGCGTTTGATGGAACCTGACGTGCGCTGGTGGATTCCTGGTTTGAGATTATTCAAATGAGGAGTTTCATCATGGCACCAAGGCGGCGAGTCATTGAGCTGGCGATGAGCGAGCAAGAGATCGAAACGCTGACAGCTCTTTCGCGGTCTCGAACCGAGCCGGCGAGCCGGGTATCGCGGGCAGCCATGCTGCTGGCCTACCGCGAGAACCCGTCGTTCTTTGCGGTGGGACGACGACTTGGCGTGCATCATCAGACGGTCCAGCGCTGTGTTGAGCG
>NZ_AZNV01000019.1:0-119997 GCF_000510625.1 Rhizobium sp. IBUN | reverse complement strand
GAGCCTGGCTCGATAAACGACCGGCAGGCCGCTTCGAATTTACCTTCACGCCCAAACACGGCTCCTGGCTCAACCTGATCGAGGGCTTCTTCTCCAAGTTCGCCCGCTCCGTCCTGCGCCACATCCGGGTGACCTCAAAACACGAGCTCAAGGAACGCATTATGGCCGGTATCGACGACATCAATCGTCATCCCGTCATCCACACTTGGTCATACAAGCTCGCCGAGGCTGCTTGATATGATTCGAACCACGAAAACGCGCTACTAGAGGCAAGTCGTGATGCCACCGTCGACATAGAGAGTGTGTCCGTTGACAAAGGATGATCCTTTCCCGGACAGGAAGACCGCCGCACCGATCAGTTCATCCACCTCACCCCAGCGGGCGGCAGGCGTGCGCTTTTGAAGCCATGAGGAGAACTCCTCGTTATCCACGAGAGCCTGATTGAGCGGCGTCTTGAAATAGCCCGGCGCTAGGGCATTCACCTGGATTCCGAACTTGGCCCAGTCGGCGCACATACCTCGGGTCAGGTTCTTCACAGCGCCCTTGGTGGCGGTGTAGGGGGCGATGCCCGGACGAGCGAGTTCGCTTTGGACGGAGGCGATGTTGATGATCTTTCCTGCGCCGCGCGTGATCATGTGCCGGGCAACGGCCTGCCCGACATAGAAGATGCTGGAGACGTTGGTTTTCAGCAGTTGCTCCCAGCGATCGGCCGGAAAATCCTCGAGCGACGTCCGAAACTGCATTCCCGCATTGTTGATGAGAATATCGATTGGACCAATGGCGCTCTCGATCTCGTCGATGCCACGTTTGACTGCGTCAGCATCGGTCACATCAAAGGCATTCACAGCAACATCGTAACCGGCTTCTCGCAGAGCCTTCGCGGCCGCCTCCAGCTTCGACGCATCCCGTCCGTTCAGCACGACGGATGCGCCATGCTCGGCAAGCCCCTTGGCCAACGCAAAACCAATCCCTTGTGACGAGCCGGTTACCAATGCTCGCCTGCCGCTGAGATCGAAAAGCGGAAAACCCATCATCTACTCTCCAGTGTCTCGTCTTCGAGATGCGCACTCGCCCGACCGGCTGACGCGGAGTTTAGTCGACCCGGTACAGCCTGGTGCCTTGAGTACACCTTGACGCTGGGAGCCGATAGAGGCACCGGCGTCCGCCCGTCGATCGTCGCGATCGCGTGGATGCAGCCACGCACTCCCGGATGTGGTGCCGCAGCCGGTCAGAACGATCCGACAAGCGTTCCGAGCGTGATGACGACGACCAGCGCAACAAGGGCGCTTGCGATGGCGGCCATGGCGAGATCAAGGTAACCATCCTTGTGCGAGACACCGCAGACAGAAAGGAGCGTCACGACAGCACCGTTGTGCGGCAAGCTGTCCAGCGTGCCGGCGCCGATGACCGCAACCCGGTGCATGAGTTGGGGATCGAGACCGGTCTGGTGGGCAATTTCCATGTAGGTCGGCCCCAGGGCATCGAGCGCGATCGTCAGCCCGCCTGACGCCGAACCGGTCAATGCAGCAAGGATATTCGTCGCAATCGCAAGAGAGACCAGTGGCCCTCCCTCGATGCCCAGGACCCAGACCTTCACCGTCTCGAATGCAGGGAGAGCAGCCACGACGGCGCCGAAGCCAACAAGGCTGGCAACGCTCATGATCGGCAGGACAGCCGCGTTGACGCCGGCATCGATGATGGAACGGAGACCAGGAAGGCGGTTAAAGTTGGTAACGAGGAGCGCCACAATGCCCGCCGTCAATGCCACAATCACCGACCAGACACCCGCAACCGCTGAAAGTGTGGTTGAGCCCCAGGCAGTTTCCGCCAGATAATGCGCGTCGATACGCGGCAAAACGGCGAACGTCATCACCAGATTGGTCGCAACGACGACCACCAGCGGCAGCGCTGCGATCAAAAAGCTTGGTCGCATCGCCGCATGACCGCCGCGCGCAATTTCACCCGGATCGAAGTCATGCGCGACTGCGCCACGCTCCCGCATCCTGTCGTCATTTGAAATGGCATCAGAGGCCGTCAAGCCAGCATAGCGATAGGTCTCCCCTGCCAGCTTCGCCTTTCGCCGCGCCATCTGCAGCCACCACATGCCGAAACCAAGCATGACCGCCGAGGCAATGACGCCGAGCCCTGGAGCAGCAAACGGATTGGTGCCAAAAAATGGCATCGGGATCGCATTCTGGATCGCCGGCGTGCCCGGCATGGCAGACATGGTGAAGGTGGATGTTCCAAGGGCGATTGCTGCCGGCATGAGCCGGTGCGGAATGTCGGCCGCCTTGAAGAGAGCATGCCCCATTGGAGCAAGGACGAAGAAAGCGACAAACAGGCTGACGCCGCCATATGTGACGAAGGCGCCAGCAAGCACGACGGCGAATATGGCTCGTCCTGCCCCGAGCTTCTCGGTCATCTTCACGGCAATTGCCTCAACAGAACCACTGGCTTCCATGAGCTTGCCGAAAAGAGCGCCAAGCAGAAAAATCGGGAAGAACTGGGCAATGAAATCCGCCGCGTTGCGCATGAAAGTCTGCGTCCAGCTGGCAAGCAAGGGCTGGCCAGCCAACAGTGCGGCAAGCAGGGCACAAAGGGGTGCGAGAAGAAGGATGCTCCAGCCGCGGTAAGCGAGCGCGACGAGAACACCAAGTGCGATAAGGACGCCAACAATATCCATGACGGGGCTTTGCGCTCTGACGTCTATTGCAGGACGGTATCGAGCAGGCTTTCGATGTCAAAGCTCGCCCGCTTTCCAATATCCGTGCCATGGCTGGCGAGAAATTCTTGCGCGGTCTCGCGCCCTTCCTGCCGCAGCATCGAAAGAAACTCCCACTCGCCGTTCATCTTGGATGATGCGCTGAGTTCCACCATGCGCGGTGGCGTTGCAATTCGATGGAGACGTATGCTTGACCATTCCTTCGCCCAGGCGATTTCATCCGGCGCAACGCCGCTTTCCGAAAGCATCCGCTGGAGTATGGCCATCGCTCGCAATTCCTTCTTCAGGCTGGAGTTAAAGGAGATCTCGTTGATGCGATTGAGAATTTCACGTGCAGTCCTTGGAACGCCCGCGCGCTCTACGGGATTGACCTGAACAAGCAAAATGTCGCATGCCGCACTCTCCCGGACGACCGGCGTAAGCAGCGGATTTCCCGAAAACCCACCGTCCCAGTAGGGATCACCGTCTATTTCGATCGCCTGGTTCAGCATCGGCAGGCATGCCGAAGCCAGCACGGCGTCGGCACTCAGTTCGTCGTTGCGAAACACCCTCGGCAGCCCGGTTCGCACGTTCGTGGCATTGACAAACAGCTTGATCTCAGAGCGCTTCAAGGCCTCGAAATCCACGCTTTCCTCGAGGATGTCGCGGAGCGGATTGATGTTGGCCGGATTGATCTCATAGGGCGAAAACAAGCGGCTCATAAGGTCGAAGAAGAGATAGGCGGGCGAGTGATCAAGCGACCAGTTACCGGTCATCACGTCAAACGCCGTTCGCTGAAACGGGCTGAACCGCGCCACGTCGCTGACCCGGGCCCAAAATGCCTCGAGAGCGACCTTCGCGCCCTCTCGACCATCAAGGGCATAACCATGTGCAAGTACCACCGCGTTCATTGCGCCGGCCGAGGTGCCGGTTATGCTTGAAATCTCCAGCCAGGGCTCATCGATGAGCCGTTCGATTACACCCCAGGTAAAAGCGCCGTGCGCGCCACCGCCCTGGAGCGCCAGATCAATTGCGATCGGATCGCGATCGGATCGCGTGGCACGGGCATTGCTGTATGGTCTTGGCGGCATTCGGACCTCCGAGTTCAGCGTCTCTACCTTATGGCGATTATTGCAGTGCAGCAATAGCAGTTCTCAACTGACAGAAATTTCGCTCGATGAGGTCGAACCTCCAGACAAAGAGGAATTCGCTTGCGTTTCCCCACCGCGTTGGGACATTTTGGCCGAGTTCCTGCAGTGAGAGGAACTTTCAAGCATTCTGAGGCATTCCTGATCATCTCCAAGGGGAGGACGTCATGAAGTGCTGCCGACATGCTGCTGTGGCCGCGCTGTTCTGGCTGGTCACGGGCTTCGCATATGCCGACGAGGCGCCTTTCCTCCAGTCGCTTGCTGGCGATTGGACCGGCGGAGGCATGATGAAACGCACGACCTCCTCGTCCCCGATCAACCTGAGTTGCAATTTCACATCCCAAGCGAGTGGCGAGGCGCTATCGATGAAGGGGACCTGCCGCGGGATGATCGTTATCACGCGACCGGTGTCGGCCAATATCACGGTCACCGGAACACAGTATGCCGGTCGTTACGTCGGTCCGTCCGGTGGCGTATCCGGTCTTCAGGGAAGCCGCCGCGGCGACGCCATCAATCTCGCGGTGCGCTGGTCAAAGGTGATAAACGGTGACCGCAGCGCCAACATGACCATCCAGCGGATCGACGCCAATGCGATCCGCATCCGAACTGTCGACAAGGATCCGGCGTCCGGCCAGCAGGTGGTTACCAGTGAGATCAGCCTGCAGCGCGATTAGGTGCCGAGGCCGATACAACCTCTCGTCGGAGCAGCCGCGCGAACCTATATAGATGGCAAAATGCCGGTGATGTCCGCCGGCTGAACCGGAGATATGTATGAGCCGCGATCCATACGAGCTTCTCGGCGTGAAGAAGGACGCCACGCAGAAAGACATTCAAAGCGCATTTCGAAAACTTGCCAAGAAACTTCACCCCGATCTCAATCCCGGCGACAAGAAGGCAGAGGACCGCTTCAAGGAAATTTCCGCTGCTTACGAGCTGCTGAGCGATGAAGAAAAGCGCGGGCGCTTTGACCGCGGCGAGATCGACATGACCGGTGCCGAGCAGGCGCCGCGCCACTACTATCGCGACTATGCCTCTGCAGGAAACGCCGGCAACCCTTATCACAACAGCGCGGGCTATGCCGACTTCGGCGACAGCGACGATATTTTCTCGAGCTTCTTTTCGCGACGAACACGCGGAGGCGATTTCCATGCACAGGGCCAGAACCGGCAGTATTCGATGGAGGTCGATTTCCTCGATGCCGTCAACGGCACGAAGACCCAGATCCGTTTGCCGGACGGGCCGGCGCTCGACCTGCAGATACCGCCTGGCACGCGCGACGGCCAGACGCTCAGACTGCGCGGCAAAGGCGAGGCCGGCATTGGCGGCGGCCGGCCGGGAGATGCGCTTGTCGAAATTCGCGTGCGTCCGCATCGCTTCTATGTTCGTGACGGCGACGACATTCGCTTCGACCTGCCGATTACGCTGCGCGAGGCCGTGCTCGGCGGCAAGGTGCGCGCGCCGACGCCGTCAGGTCCGGTCAACCTCACATTGCCGCCGCACTCCAACACCGGGAAGGTCTTGCGCCTGAAGGGCAAGGGCGTTCCGAAGAAAGACGGCAGTGCTGGAGACATCTACATCTCTCTGAAAATCGTGCTGCCGAACGGACCGGATCAGCAGCTGACCGATTTCATGACCGGCTGGACAGCTGGCGACGAGCAGGATCCGAGAAAGGGCATGGGAGAATAGCCATGGATGATCTTGAATTCCGCCGTTTTCTTAAAATCGACGTGAGGGTGTTAGAGGTGTGGGTCGAGCAGGGATGGCTGCTGCCTCAGACACGTGACGGCGCTCGCGATTTTCGCGACACCGATGTCGCGCGGGCGCAGCTCATCCTCGACCTGACGCGTGACATGGGTGTCAACGATGCCGGCGTCGATCTGATCATGGATCTCATCGATCAGATCCATGGACTGCGCGGAACGCTTCGCGAAATGCTCGCCGCCATGGAAGGGCAGGACGAGGAGGTAAAGCGCAGACTGCGCGGCAAGCTCGATGAGCTCTCCGGCATCCACCGCCTTTAGGACATGGCCAGGGAACAACGACCTGATTGAAGGAAGGAGATGCAATGACCGAGGTTCCGCATGATCACGACCACCATCCGATCGACTGGCGCGAACATGGCGTGAAGGTCATTCCGGGCAATTCACTCGATCCCAATACCGCCCAGACCCCAGGGATGAACCGGGCGACGGCGATCGACCATGCGCGCGCCGGGGCGGAGAAAATATGGGCCGGCACCGTTACCATCCATGCGAATGCAAAGACCGGCGCCCATCACCACGGGGATCTCGAAAGCATCATCTATGTGGTGAAAGGGAAGGCACGCATGCGCTGGGGCGACCACCTCGAATTCACGGCAGAGGCCTGTCCCGGTGATTTCATCTACGTGCCGCCTTACGTTCCCCATCAAGAGATCAACGCCAGCCGCGACGAGACGCTCGAATGTGTTCTTGTGCGCTCCGGCCAGGAACCGGTCGTCGTCAATCTCGATATCGAACCGGTCGAACAGCCGGAAGATGTTTTATGGATCGACCCGATCCATCGCGCATGAGCGTTTTTACAGCGAACCCTTGAGAATAGCCGCAAAGCTCGGGTCGAAAGCGCGGCTGATCGGGTCGGCGGCAGCGCCAAGTGCGACGGCCCAGGGATCGGTCATTCCAAGCTGGAAGCGAGGAATGACCCGGCCACGGCGATCGGCGATCGATGGCGGCAGAGGGTACATCGCCTCGACCAGACGTCGCGCCAGGGCCTCAGGCGCACCGCCGCAGAGAATCACGGTTTGCGGATCGAAGATCGATTCGATCAGATGTACGCTCCAGCGAAGATCCATCACGGCTTCTTCGATCCAGCTCTGTATTCTCGCATCATTCTTCAGCGCCAGTTCGTTCACCATCGCATAGACGCCGGGATCCGCCGGGTCGATCGCCAGGTGCTGGTAGAGCGAGGCGAGCGAGGCACGATGCTCGAGTGGCGTCGGGCTGCCGCTTGCCGAAAGCAGCGCCATGCCGATTTCGCCCGCATTGCCGTTTGCACCGCTGTAAAGTTCCCCGCCGAGGATCAGACCAGCACCGATACCGTAGCCGAGATAGAGGCAAACGGCATGGTCGAGCCCATGGGCGGCGCCAACCATCCGCTCTGCCGTCGCGCAAGCGGCCGCATCGTTTTGTAGACGAACGCCAAGACCCGTGCCTGCCGCCAGCGTTTCCAACAGCGGAAACTTTTGCCAGGCGGCCATCATCCAGGGATCGTCACCCGTCGCCTCGATCCCGAACGGGCCAGGCATCGCCGCGCCCAGGCCAACGAGCCGCCGCTCCGATTGAGCAACGAGGCCGGCAAGGTCACGACGAACCTTCTCGACAAGTTCGAGAATTACGGTGGCACCGCGCGACGGCCCGTCGGGAGGCAGGTTCGCCTCGGCCCGCGTGCGTATGTTGCCGACAAGGTCGACAGCTATGGCCCTGGTTATGTGACGATCGATCTGCAGCCCGATCGCAAAAGCCCCTTCCGGCACCAGGCGATAGGGTGTCGACGGTTGTCCCCTGCCCTTGCGAACAGCTTCCTGCGCGGTGACCAGCCCTTCCTGTTCGAGTTCGTCGATGATGTTCGACACGGTCTGTTTGGTGAGCTTGGTGGCGCGCGCCAGGTCTGCTCTCGAGAGTGCTCCATTCACTCTCAGGGCATCCATCATCACCCGCCGGTTATGGGCGCTTGTGCCTTCATGATTGGTGCCTGCTTTTGCCCGTATCGGGCGCGCTTCGTTCATTCCGAATTCCCTCTTGACAGCAGTAGAATATTGAAGAAGAAATAAGTCAAGACAATTGACTTAATGAGGAACCAAAAGAGTTCCAGGGAACGCAAAAGGGTCCGAAAGCGGCTCTGACGACGCTCCGAATCCGGCAGCCGGCTAACCGGCGCCTTTTCAACAACCGATGGCGACGACAGCCGCCCTCGGACAAACGGGTGAATGTCAAAAAAACTGGAGGCTGGAATGTTGAAATCCCTGAACAAGACGCTGCTTGGCGCAGCACTGATCGGCGCATCTTTCGCGCCGCACGCCTTTGCCGAAACGACGATCAATGCGCTGTTTATGGCACAAGCGGCCTATAGCGAGGCTGACGTCCGTGCCATGACGGATGCATTTTCCAAGGCAAACCCCGACGTCAAGGTCAATCTCGAATTCGTGCCTTACGAAGGCCTGCACGACAAGACGGTGCTCGCCCAGGGGTCTGGCGGTTACGACGTCGTCCTCTTCGACGTGATCTGGCCGGCAGAATACGCGACCAACAATGTCCTCGTCGACGTCACCGCGCGCATCACAGACGATATGAAGAAGGGTGTCCTTCCTGGTGCATGGACGACCGTTCAGTATGACGGCAAGTACTACGGGATGCCGTGGATCCTAGACACCAAGTATTTGTTCTACAACAAGGAAATCCTCGAGAAGGCCGGCATAAAGGCACCGCCGAAGACCTGGGACGAACTGGCCGAGCAGGCAAAGACGATCAAGGACAAGGGCCTTCTCGCAACGCCGATCGCCTGGAGCTGGTCGCAGGCCGAAGCCGCGATCTGCGATTACACGACGCTCGTCAGCGCCTACAAGGGCGATTTCCTGAAGGACGGCAAGCCGGCCTTCCAGAGTGGCGGCGGTCTCGACGCGCTTAATTATATGGTTTCCAGCTACAAATCCGGCCTGACCAATCCGAACTCCAAGGAATTCCTGGAAGAGGATGTGCGAAAGGTCTTCCAGAACGGCGATGCTGCTTTTGCGCTGAACTGGACCTACATGTACAACATGGCGAACGACCCGAAGGACAGCAAGGTCGCGGGCAAGGTCGGCGTTGTCCCGGCTCCGGGTGTCGCGGGCAAGAGCGAAGCGTCGGCCGTCAACGGCTCGATGGGCCTCGGTGTCACCACGGCCAGCAAGCATCCTGATGAGGCCTGGAAGTACGTCACCTTCATGACCTCGCAGCCGACGCAGAACCAGTATGCCAAGCTCAGCCTTCCGATCTGGGCATCGTCTTATCAGGATCCGGCCGTGACGAAGGGCCAGGAAGAACTGATCGCTGCGGCCAAGGTCGGTCTTGCCGCGATGTATCCGCGCCCGACCACGCCGAAGTATCAGGAGCTTTCCACGGCTCTGCAGCAGGCCATCCAGGAATCCCTGCTCGGCCAGTCTTCGCCGGAGGACGCCCTGAAGTCGGCTGCCGACAACAGCGGTCTCTAAGCGATGTAACCGTCCAGGCGGCCCCGTGCCGCCTGGTTTCCACTCTACCAATCCGATGAATTGAGAGGGCGCCTCATGTCCGGCACCTGGATGACAACCCGCGCGTGGCTTTTGATGTTGCCGCTGCTTGTCGTGATGATCGCCGTCATCGGATGGCCATTGGTCGACACCGTCGGCCTGTCTTTCACAGACGCCAAGCTTGTCGGCACATCAGGCAATTTCGTCGGCATCGACAACTACGTGAAGATGATCTCCGGTTCGAATTTTCAGCGGACCCTGATCACGACCACCTGGTTCGCGGTCATCTCGGTTGCTGCCGAGATGGTGATCGGCGTGCTTGCAGCACTTCTCCTCAACCAGGATTTCCGCGGCCGCGCGGTGCTGCGCGCCCTGATGATCCTTCCCTGGGCACTGCCAACCGTCGTCAACGCCACGCTCTGGCGATTGATCTACAATCCGGAATACGGCGCGCTCAACGCCGCGCTGAAGCAGGTCGGGCTGATCGACGCCTATCGCTCCTGGCTTGGCGAACCGGGCACAGCACTTGCCGCCCTGATCGTCGCCGATTGCTGGAAGAACTTCCCGCTGGTCGCGCTCATTGCGCTTGCTGCCCTACAAGCGGTGCCGCGTGACGTCACTGCCGCCTCACTGGTCGACGGCGCCGGTCCCTTCGCCCGCTTCCGCTTCGTGATCCTGCCCTATCTCGCGGGTCCGCTGATGGTGGCCCTTGTGCTGCGCACCATCGAGGCCTTCAAGGTGTTCGACATCATCTGGGTCATGACCCGCGGCGGCCCGGCCAACAGTACGAGGACGCTGTCGATCCTCGTCTATCAGGAAGCGTTTTCCTTCCAGCGGGCCGGCTCCGGCGCCTCATTGGCCTTGATCGTCACATTGCTGGTAACGGTGCTGGCTCTCGCCTATGCCACGCTGGTGCGCAAGACCGCAGGGAGTGCCGCCTGATGGAACGCAAGAGCCCATTCTTTACAGCCTTCATCTACGTCTGCGCCTTGCTGCTTGCGGCCGTCATCCTGGCACCGGTTCTCTGGCTGTTCATCATGAGCATCTCGCCGGCCGCCGATCTGGCCGCCAAGCCGCTCCGCTGGTGGCCGCAAACGGCAGACTTCTCCCGGTACACCGCCTTGCTGTCGACGATCGAGAACAGCGCTGGCGCCGCCTTCACCTCGTCGCTCAGAAACAGCATCGAGGTTGCCGGCATGGCGACGATCGCCGCTATCGCGCTGGCGATTCCGGCCGGTTGGGCCGTGTCGCGAACACCTTCCGTCGGTTGGTCGCTTTCAATGGTCATCGCCACCTACATGCTGCCACCGGTTGCGCTTGCCGTGCCGCTCTACATGGGCCTGGCCTATCTCGGCATGCTGAACAACGTCTTCGGCCTCGCCCTCGTCTATCTGACGATCCTCGCCCCCTTCACGACATGGCTCATGAAATCCGGCTTCGATTCCATTCCGAAGGAGATCGAAGCCGCGGCAATGATTGACGGTGCCGGCCTGTTCCAGACCTGGAAGATCATTACCCTGCCGCTGGCCATGCCTGTTGTCGCCACCTCGGCGCTGTTTGCTTTCCTGCTCGGCTGGGACGAGTTCTTCTATGCGCTGCTCTTCACCTCCGATCAGCGCGCCAAGACACTCACGGTTGCCATCGCCGATCTGGCCGGTGGCCGTGTCTCCGATTACGGACTGATCGCGACTGCCGGTGTTCTCGCCGCTCTGCCACCGGTGCTGGTTGGTCTCGTCATGCAACGCGCCCTGATATCAGGGCTGACAAGCGGCGGCGTCAAGGGATGACAATGACCATGGAAAACACACGACCAGCCGGCCTGATTGCAATTGATCGCGAAATGGCGCGTCAGCATGCGGATGCGCTCACATCCTATGACAACGCAAAGCAAGCCGCTCAGGCCATTGCGGAATCGCTGAAGAAAAACGCCAGGCTTCTTCTTCTCGGCATGGGCGGATCTCATGCCGTCGGTCGGGCCGTCGAGCCGCTCTACCGTGCCTGCGGCATCGACGCGATCGCTCTACCCCTGTCCGAGCAACTCGGACAACCGCTCGCGCTCGACGGCCGAACAGTTATCATCACCTCGCAATCTGGCGAAAGTGCCGAGGTGGTGCGCTGGTTCTTTGAAACAGGAGCCAGTGCTGACACATTCGGGCTGACGCTGGAGCAAGGATCATTCCTGGCGCGTACGGCGCCTTCCCTCATCGGAGCGGGCGGCACGGAATTGGCGTTTGCTGCAACGCGCAGCCTGACCGTCTCCTTTGCCCTGCATCTTGCGGTGCTGGCAGCCCTTGGCGAGGATCCCGCGGCAGCCCTTGCCGCACTCACCGCCCCGGAAACACCAGGCATCGACATCGCTCTTGCAGCTCTCGATAACGTGGCGACGGTCGTTACCTCGGGCAGGCGCCTGCAGGGTCTTGCCGAAGCGCTGGCCCTTGGCCTGACGGAACTCTCCCGCCTTCCCTGCTTTTCGCTCGAAGGCGGGCAGTTGCGGCACGGACCGATGGAGATGCTCGGCCCGGCCGTCGGTGTCGTTCTTTTCCGGGGACAGGACAGCACCGCCGGTCTGGTCACGGCCATGGCCGTATCAGCCGTCGAAACCGGCGCTCCGGTCATCATCTTCGATGCATCGGGTGAAGCCCCGGTTGCGGGCGCGGTGACGATCGGCTTCAAGCCAGCTTCGGGCCTGGCTGCAGTCTTCGCAATGCTGCCCGTGGCACAGCGCTTCATGGTCGCCTTCGCCGATGCGCGTGTCGAGAACGCCGGCACGCCTGTGCGCTCGACAAAGATCACCCGGAGCGAATGATGCGCCCGCTTGCCGTCGTCGGAAACGTGAATATCGACCTCATCCTCGGCCCTGCTGCTCCCTGGCCGAAGGCTGGCACCGAGATCATCGTCGACCACGACGAACTGCGCGTCGGCGGGGCAGCGGGCAACAGCGCCCTCGCCTGGGAAGGTCTTGGCGTCGAATTCGAGATCGCTGCCAATGTTGGCAACGACCAGTTCGGTCGCTGGTTGACCGAGGCTTTCGGCAAGCGGTCCGCGAAGTGGCCGGTGCGCCCTGAGCAGACGACACTGTCGGTTGGCATCACCCATCCCGATGGAGAGCGCACGTTCTTCACCACCCGCGGTCACCTGCCCCGCCTCAGCCTTTCCGATGTCTTTGCCGTCCTGGATGGCACGACGCTGTCGGGGGGCTTCGTGTTGCTCTGCGGCTCATTCCTGACGGAAGATCTGACCCGCGAGTACGATGCTTTCTTCGACTGGGCCGACAAGCACCAGATTGCGATTGCGCTTGACACTGGCTGGCCGCTCGACGGCTGGACGAACGAGAATTGCGAGGCCACGCGAAACTGGCTTTCCCGCTGCGCGATTGCGCTGCTCAACGAAGTGGAGTCCACCACCCTCACCGGCCTCGACGACCCTGTCGAAGCGGGGACCGAAATCCGATCCCACATGCCGGAGGGTGCCATCGTCGTCGTCAAGCGCGGACCGGACGGAGCGCTCGCAATTGGTGCGGACGGGCAGTGCATCGCCGCTGCGGCTCCCTCCGTCACGGTTGTCGATACGATCGGCGCCGGCGATGTCTTCAACGCCGGTTTTCTGGCAGCGCTGGCGCAAGAAAAACCTCTCGCTGACTGCCTGCAGGCCGGAACCGCGGTCGCATCACGGGCAATTTCGACCCTTCCCCGCAACTACGGCGGACCATCCACATCTGAGGAGCCCGCTCGATGAGTGCTCTTGAAATTGCCAACATCCGCAAGACATACGGCGATGTCGAAACCCTGAAGGGCATCGACATCGCGCTCGAGAGCGGCGAGTTTCTCGTTCTGCTCGGCTCTTCCGGCTGCGGAAAATCGACCCTGCTCAACATCATCGCGGGGCTGGCGGAAGCAACAAGCGGCGACGTGCGTATCGGCGGACGCTCGGTCCTCGGCGTGCATCCGAAGGATCGTGACATCGCCATGGTCTTCCAGTCCTACGCGCTCTATCCAAACCTGACTGTCCACCGCAATATCGGCTTCGGCTTGGAAATGCGCAAAGTTCCGAGCGCCGAGCGCGACACGGCGGTACGCGATGCGGCGAAATTGCTGCAGATCGAAAGCCTGCTCGACCGCAGGCCAAGTCAACTGTCGGGTGGCCAGCGCCAGCGCGTCGCGATCGGCCGCGCCCTTGTTCGCAAGCCGGAAGTCTTCCTGTTCGACGAGCCGCTATCCAACCTGGACGCAAAACTGCGCATGGAGATGCGCACCGAACTCAAGCGCCTGCATCAGATGCTCAAGACCACGGTCGTCTACGTGACGCACGACCAGATCGAGGCCATGACGCTCGCCACCCGCATTGCGGTTATGCGCGACGGGCGGATCGAGCAGCTCGGCAGCCCGTCGGAGATTTACGATCGGCCGGCAACTCTTTATGTCGCCACGTTTGTCGGGGCGCCGCCAATGAACCTCTTGAACGCTACGGTTCGCGGCAGCGAAGTTCAGATCGAGGGCAGCGACATCGTGCTACCTCTTCCGGGCGGACTTCAAGCCGAGCCCAGAGATGGCCAGAAGCTGATTGTCGGAATACGGCCGGAAGCACTTCGACTTGGATCGTCCGGCCTCACGCTACCGGCGAAATGCGAGGTTGCCGAACTGACCGGACCGGAGCTTGTCGTCACCGCTTTTGCGGGCACGCAACGGATCATGGCCTGCCTGCCGCCGCGCACGACTTTGGAGAATGGTCAGATGCTGACGCTTACCTTCGATCCGCAAGCAATCCACCTATTCAATGCGGAAACCGGATTGCGCTGCAGTTAGCCTGGAGCGTTACGCCGATTTGCGGGCCGAGACGAAGCGGTTCATTGCATCGAACGAGAAGGCTGCAACCGGCAAGCTGGTTCCACCTTGAAGTGCCAGGTCGGCGAGAATCTCGCCGACGACGCTCGTGAACTTGAAGCCATGGCCGGAGCAGGGCGACGCGACGACGACGTTCGGGTTGCCAGGGGCAACGTCGAGCAGAAAATCCTCACTCGGCAGCATCGTGTAGCGGCATGTCACGGCGCTGACCCGGGGTCCGGCAGCGGCCGGCACCCGCCTGGCGATAAAGCTATCGAGGAGTGCCGTATCTCTGTCGTTGACGGGCGGATTGGGCTGGTTGGGATCGATCGGCTCGCGGAAATGCGCGTGCCTCCCGACTTTGACGCTGTCCATGCCGATCGCCGGAAAACCGAAGTAAGAGCCGTCTGCCCCCTCGTCCCGAAGGAAGCACGGCATGCGCTGCGGTTGCGTCGCAAATCCGTCCTGCGGCTGATACCAGGCGACGACCTGTCGGATCGGCACCGCATGTTCCTTCAAATCGGGAATGAGTTCAGCGATCCACGAGCCGGTGGCAACCACCACCTTTTTGGCACGATAGTGGCCCTCAGCCGATCGGATCGTCACCCCGCCGTCGCCCGGCTCGATCGCAGTTACCCGTTCGCCGAAGTGAAGAACCGCACCATCCTGCGCTGCAAGTTTGAGATAACCCATGACAGCCGCCTCGGGCCTGAGATAGCCCCCCTTTGGATCGAGGACAGCAACGTCCTCGTCATCCAGTTGGAAGGCGGGAAACCGACGCGCCACGTCCATCTTGTCGAGGACCTCATGCGGCAGGCCGTGCATCTTGCAGGACGCGCGTGTGCCCGTAACGATCTTGCTGTCTTCAGCCCCGATCTGGAGAACACCGGTGATCGTCAGAATTTCCGTGCGAAGCCGCGCCTCCAAAGCGCGCCAGTTGCTATAGGCGCGCTGCAGCAGCGGCACATAGGACGGATCTTCGAAGTAGCCCATCCGGATCAGGCGGCTATCTCCATGCGAAGAGCTGAGCGCATGGGCAGGAAAATAGGCGTCGATGCCAATCGTCCTGGCGCCGCGCGCCGCAAGGAAGGAGATGGCAGCGCTTCCCATGGCGCCGAGGCCGATCACGGCAACGTCGAAATCAGCTGTCATTTCTGCTCCTCAGATCAATTCGGGCGGTGCTTCTTGCCGGATAAAGCTACGAAGCGCTTCGATGTCGGCAGCCAACGGGCGATCGTCGGCGTAATGCGGGACGACCTGACGTACCGCACGGTGGATTGCGTCCGTGGCGTCGGCGCGCTTTGCTGTCGACGCCAGGAAGTCATGCGCCTGGGCTGCCGCCATCAACTCGATGGCGACAATGTATTCGGCGTTGTCGATGACCGAAAGGAGCTTATTTGCCGCAGCCGTTGGATGCGCGAGAAAATCCTCCTGCAGGCCGGAGGTAACGCCGCCATCGGTGGAAGCGGGTGCGGCCAGCCTGCGGTTCTCGTTGCTGAGCGCGGCAGCGGTATATTGGGCGATCATGAAGCCGGAATTACTGCCGGCATCGCTCGCCAGAAAAGGCGGGAGGTTGCTGATCAGCGGATTGACGAGCCGATCCATACGGCGCTCGCTCATGGCCGATATCTGCGCAAGGGCGATCGCCAGGCCGTCGGACGCCTGCGCGAGGGCTGGCGCCACGGCATGAGCCTCCGACGACACGACAGGATTTTCAGGTGTTCCCGAGACCGCCGGATTGTCGGTGACTGAGGCAAGTTCGCGATCGACAACGTCGGATGCATTGTCAAAGACGTCGCGAGCTGCTCCATGGGCGTGCGGGACCGAGCGTAGGCTGAGCGCATCCTGCGTGCGTTTTGCGAGCGCGGCTGCGATCAGCCCGCTGCCCTCCAGGCGCCGCCTCAAGGAAGCGCCGACATGCGCGATGCCGCGCGACGGACGAAGCGCTAGCACCGTCTCGTCGAAGGCCGCCATCTGACACCCGCAAGCTTCCAGCGTCAGGGCCGCCACAGCATCGGCCCAGTCGAGCAGATGGTTCGCGCGTGCTAGCGCGACGCTGGCTAAACCCGTTGCACAGGCCGTTCCGTTGACGAGGCTTAACCCCTCTTTTGCACCGAGCACGAGTGGAGCAAGACCAATGGCATCGAGAGCCCCCCGGCCGTTCATGCGCTTGCCCGCCACCGATGCGCTTCCTTCCCCGATGAGGACGAGCGCAGTATGGGCATTGTGCGTGAGGTAACCGGCTGAGCCCCTCGACGGGACATCAGGCACGCAATCGTGCTCCAAAAATGCCGTGAGGTGGCGGATGATATCCGCCCGTACGCCGGAATGGCCATGCGCGAAATTGGCGACTTGCGCCGCGATGATTGCCCGGACCTCGCGGCCCGCCAGGAGTTCGCCGACGCCACAGGCGTGACTGAGGACGATGTTGCGCGACAGCCGGCTTTGGGAGTTGCGATCGACGACCGTATCTGAAAGCGCGCCGACGCCCGTATTGATGCCGTAGGCACGTATCCCTGTCTCGACAATGCGTTCAATGATCCGGCTGGCATTGTCGACGCGACCCCAGGCTGCGGGTGATAGCGCAAGTGTCTCGCCGGCCGCAACACGTGCGATGTCACGCCAGCCGATCAGCGTGTCGATGGTGACCGTCATTGCCCGCTTCCGAAATGACCGATGAACTGCCGGAAGGCCGGTGACGCGCCTCCCCCGAACATATCGTCCGGTGCGCCGCTGCTCTCGACCAGGCCTTCCTTCATGAAGACAACGCGATTGGAAACATTGCGCGCAAAGCTCATCTCGTGCGTGACGACCAGCATCGTCATCCCCTCCTCGGCAAGCGCGCGCATGACACGCAACACCTCGCCGACGAGCTCCGGGTCAAGCGCCGACGTCGGCTCGTCGAAGAGCATGACTTTCGGTTTCATCGCGAGTGCCCGGGCGATCGCTGCGCGCTGCTGCTGGCCGCCCGACAGGTGCGCTGGATAGGCGTGGCGCTTGTCGGCAATGCCGACCTTTTCGAGAAGCGCCTCTGCCTCGGCGACGCATTCGGAACGCGGACGCTTGAGCACGTGGACCGGTCCCTCGATTACATTCTGCAGGATCGTCATGTGTGACCACAGATTGAAGGACTGGAAGACCATGCCCAGTTCCGAGCGGATATGGTCGACCTGCTTCTGGCTCGCCGGCCGGCTCGTGCCGCCCTTGTGGATCATGCGGATCTGCTCGCCATCCACCCAGATCTCGCCGTCGGTTGCCGTTTCCAACAGGTTGATGCAGCGCAGGAAGGTGGACTTGCCGGAACCCGAGGCACCGAGCAGGGAAATGACGTCGCCATCCTCGGCATCGAGCGAGATGCCACGCAAGACCTCGTGCGTGCCGAAGCTTTTGCGGATGTTGCGGACGGAAAGTCGGGTAACGCCTGGCATGGAAGCTCCAATCGTGTCCGGAGGGCTCTCAGGCTTTCAGCGCCGGCGGGATCGCACGGCGGTGTCGCGAGAGCGAATATTCAAGCAGGGACATCGCCTGCAGGATGATGAAGTTGAGAACGAGATAGATGATCGCCGCACAGAGGAACACTTCCATCGTGCGGTATGTTTGCGAGATCAGCCGCTGTGCCACGCCGGTCACTTCCCATACGGTGACCAGGCTTGCGAGTGCCGTCGATTTCATCATCAGGACGATCTCGGTGGAGTAGGCCGGAAGCGCGTGCCGGAATGCGATCGGCGCCAGGATGCGGCGCACGAGAAGAGCACCGGACATGCCGATCGAGCGAGCGGCCTCGATCTCGCGCGGCGAGACGGCGCGAATGCCACCACGGAAGATCTCGGCAGAATAGCCGGCGGTGCAGAGTGCCAGTGACAGTACCGCACAAACGAACGGTTCACGCAGGAACGGCCAAAGGAAGGAATAGCGGATGAAGCCGAACTGGCCGAGGCCATAAAAGACGAGGAACATCTGGATCAGCAGCGGCGAGCCGCGAAAGATGAAGATATATCCCTTGGCAATCGACGACAGCACCGGATTGCCGGCGACACGCATCCAGACGATCAGCAGGGCCAGAAGACCACCGAAGAAGACCGAGAGGGAGAACAGAGCCAAGGTCATCGGGACGGCTTTGAGCAGGGTCGTCATCGTTTGGGCGAGAAAAGCGAAATCCATCGTGTTACCTCACGCCTTTCCCATGGCCGCTGTCGGCATGCTGCGATTGGCGCGCCGCTCTGCGCCATTGAAAACCCGGTCGGAGAGGCTTGTCAGGATCAGGTAGAGGATGCCGCCGACGATGAAGAACAGGAAATACTGTCGTGTCGAACCGGCGGCGACCTGGCTGGTGCGCATAAGTTCCGCCAAACCGGTCACCGAGATCAGTGCGGAATCCTTGAGGCTGAGCTGCCAGACGTTGCCGAGACCGGGGATTGCGAAGCGCAGCACCTGCGGAATGATGATCCGGCGAAAGCGCAGACCGCGATGCATGCCGATCGCTGATGCCGCCTCCAATTCACCCTTGGAAATGGCAAGGTACGCCCCGCGGAATACTTCCGCCTGATAGGCACCGGAGATGATCCCCACAGCCAAAGCACCGGCCAGAAACGACGGCAGCCCGAGGAAGCCCTCATAGCCCATCGCCTTGCCGATCGAGGTGACTGCGGAGGACCCTCCGAAATAGATCAGGTAGATGATCAGCAATTCCGGCACACCGCGAAAGACCGTCGTGTAGACGTTGCCGAGCGCAACAAGCCAAGCCTTGCCGGAGAGCTTGGCAGCAGAGATTATCGCGCCGAGCACCGCGCCGATCGCAAGCGCGCTTGCGGTCACGGCAAGCGTCATCAACGCGGCGAGCAGAAGCAGCGCCCCCCATCCGGTCGAGCCGAACCCAATCAGTTCCAGTGTAGCCATATCATGTTCCCCGCGCCCGCCGCTGTCCCGGCGGTGTCAGAATAGCATGCGGTCCCCGGCCTTGAAGCCGGAGACCGGGACCTCCGGCCTTAGCCGGAAATCAGTTCTGCGGGCTGACGTCGACCTTGAACCACTTCATCGAGAGGTTCTTCACGGTACCGTCGGCGAGTGCGGACTTGATCGCTTCGTTGAACTTGTCACGAAGGTCGGTATCGGCCTGGCGGATGCCGAGACCCTCGCCCTCGCCCCAGATCGGGCCAACGATCTCGGGGCCGGTAAAGGCCAGCGTGTCGTTTGCGGACTGGAAGGCATTGGCGAAATACACGGCATCGTCGAAGCCAAGATCAATACGGCCGTTCTGCAGATCGAGATCGCGGTCGGCGCCGGTCTTGTACTCGCGGATCTCGGCGATATCGCCGAAATTGTCGTAAACGAACTTCGCGTAAACGGTCGCGGCCTGAATTCCGATCGTTTTGCCCTTGAAGGCCTCCTTCAGCGCATCGACTTCCTTAACGCCGGTCTGGCCGGGCGTCATCTTGATCGTCGCACCGGTACCGGCTGCATTGGCAAGCGGGCTGTCCTTGGCGGTCGCGAAAGCGGCCGGCGTCGCAGCATAAGGGATGGTGAAGCCGATGACCTTCTTGCGGTCATCGGTGATCGACAGCGCATCCATGATGACGTCGAATTTGCCGGCATTGAGTGCCGGGATCATGCCATCCCAGTCGGATGCGACGAGCTTGCAGTCGATCTTGGCACGTTCGCACAAAACCTTGGCAAGTTCGGGCTCGAAGCCACCGAGCGTGCCGTCGGCATTGGTCATGTTCCAGGGCGCATAGGCCCCCTCAAGCGTAATGGTGGCCGTCTTCCAGTCCTTGGCGGCGACGGGCGCGACGAAGGCCGAGAGCGCAAAGGCGCTGGAAAGAAGAAGCGCGCTGAATTTCATTGGTTCTATCTCCTCTGAAGTGACGATTGACCTTGCGGTCCGACACCGGTCTTCGCCGGCTTGCTCGACGCCGATCTTGTTGATCGATCTTTCGAGAGGTTGTATATGGTACCATATGAGATATTTTGTGTTATGCAAGAGGAAAGTCGACTTATCGAGCGGATTCCGCGATTGCAAAGGGAATAGGCAATGAAGCGTCCAAGCGAGATGATGAGGGATAACGATACCGCACCGCTCTACGCCGGCGTCAAGCAGATGATACTCGACCGCATCCATAGCGGCGAGTGGCCTCCGAAACATCGCGTGCCTTCCGAAAACGAACTGGTGAACGAACTCGGCGTCAGCAAGATGACCGCCAACAGGGCATTGCGTGAGCTCGCAAACGAAGGCGAGCTGGTTCGCATCCAGGGCGTCGGCTCCTTTGTCGCGGAGCGCAAGGGGTATTCGGCCCTGTTCGAGGTGCGCAATATTGCCGAAGAGATTGCTGAGCGCGGCAACGCGCATGAGGCCTCGGTGGTGGTTCTGGCGCAAGAGACAGCATCTCCCGAGACGGCCGACGCACTGGAGCTCGACATCGGCGCACCCGTCTTTCACTCCCTGATCGTGCACAGCGAAAACGGCGTGCCGGTGCAGATCGAAGACCGGTTCGTCAATCCGGCAGCAGCCCCCGACTATCTGGCGCAGGACTTTGCCTCCCTGACCCCAAACGCCTATCTGACGGCTGCCGCCCCGCTGAGCGGATCCGAGCACATCGTCGAGGCGGCCATGCCGCAGTCCTGGGAGTGCAAGCTCCTGACGATCCTGAAGAGCGAGCCTTGCCTGGCCATCCGCCGCCGCACCTGGTCCGGGCGGCACGTCGTCTCCACCGCCCGGCTCATCTATCCCGGCAACCGCTACCGGCTCGAGGCTCGCACCGGCAAGGTATTCGAGGAATAGTGGTCAGTTGTATATGGAACACGATTTGAGAAGCCGCCCCTGAGGACGCGGGAATATAGAAGACGCGGACTGGTTTCGCCGCTCCTATCGCTGCTGCGGGCAAGTGGACAACGCTTCAGTCGAAAAAGCCCGCATCCTCTTCCCTCAGATATCTCCTGGCCGCTTCAGCGTCGATATCGAGGCCGAGCCCCGGCGCTTCCAGCAGGTCCACCATGCTGTCCTTCACGATCTGGGGCGGCAAGCCGATTACCAGATCCTCCCACCAGGGATCGGAGGCGGTGGGATATTCGAAAGCGATGTAATTTGCCGGCAAGGTGGCGCAGACATTGATCAACGCGCCGAGGCCGAGCAGACCGTTGGCAGTGCCGTGCGGCGCCATCAGGATCGAGTGCATGTAGGCGTGCTCGGCGACCCATTTGAGCTCGGCAATGCCTCCGACATCGGCTGGATCGGGGCCGATGACGCGTACCGCCTGCGTTTCGATCAGCTCCTTGAAATTGTGTCGCAGGTAGATCTGCTCACCAGTGTGGATTGGCGTCGAGGTGGAGGTTGTCAGCTCCCGATAGGCCTGCGGATTGACCCATGGCACGTAGTCGCCAGTCAGCATGTCCTCGAGCCACATCAAATTGTACTTTTCGACCGCGCGGGCGAACTTGATCGCATCGGGCAGCATCCAGCCGGGGCCGCAGTCGAGCGCCAGGCTGACCTTGTCGCCCAGCACTTCCTTCATTGCGATCACGCAGTCGATCATGTGATTGAAACCGCGCTCGCTGATCATACCCTGATCCATGGCGCCGTGATAGCCGGCCTTCTTCTGCGTCACGCCGTAGTGGAAGCCCTCGATCGTGTCCTTCATGTTGGAGTGGAACGAGATCCCTTGCTTGATCATGAAGAAGTTCTGCGGCTGCTCCATCATCCACTTGACGTCAGCGGCGTAATCCTCCGGCCGGTCGCCCGTGCGTTTTTGGCGAACCGAGCCGTTGTAGACGCGCACCTTGTCCCGCACCTTGCCGCCGAGCAGCTTATAGGCGGGCACGCCCGCGGCCTTGCCAGCAATATCCCACAACGCATGTTCAATAGCGCTCACCGCGGCGCCGTACGGCTTGAAAGAGCCGCGTTGGCGGATCTTCAGCATTATTCTCTCGACGTCGGTCGGGTCCTCGCCGACCAGCGCCTCACGGAAATGCAGCACAAAGGGCTTGAGGTAGGACTTGGTGAATTCGACTTCGCCCAGGCCATAGAGGCCCTCGTCCGTAACGATGCGGACGATCGGGTGCTTGCCGATAACGGCGCAGCGCAGATCGGTGATCTTCATCTTCGTTCCTTTTTCCTCAGCTCCAGGTGCGATCCCAGGAATACTCATTGTCCCAGTGATCCGTAGGCTGCCAAATGCCGGTGACACCCGGCTGCAGATGCCGCGAGATCACCTCGTCGACGACGTCGTCAATCCCCAGCCCCGGCTTGTCCGGAACAGTAATGAAGCCGTTCTTCACCAGCGGTTTGGGAAGGCCCGTGACGATATCGTCCCACCAGTCGACATCGGCGGAGTGGTATTCGAGCGCCATGAAATTTTCGGTCGCGGTCGCGACATGTGCCGCAGCCATTGCGGCGATTGGACTTTCTGCCATATGGATGGCCATGGCGACACCATCGTCCTGCGCCATATCGCCAATCTTCTTGGTCTCGAGGATGCCCCCGCTGGTGAGCAGGTCCGGGTGGATAACGGAGACGCCGCCGCTCTTGAGCAGAGGCTCGAAGCCCTCCTTGAGATAGATATCCTCGCCGGTGCAGATCGGCACCGTGGTGGCGTCCTGCAGTCGCTGGTACTGCTCGGTGTATTGCCAAGGGATCACATCCTCGAGCCAGGCTGGCACGTATTTTTCAATTCGCCTGGCGAGGCGAATGCCGTTCTGCAACGAGATATGGCCGATATGGTCGATCGCGAGCGGCACGTCCATGCCGATGACCTCCCGAACCTCGGCGATGTATTGCTCAAGCAGGTCGAGGCCCTTGTCGGAAAAGTGAAGGCCGGTAAACGGGTGCTGGACGTTATGCAAATCGTACGCAGCGTTGCGGATGCGCCGCTCGTCATTGGTCTTCAGCGGCCCGCGAGTGGGACTGTGGCGGTAGCCTTCCAGTGAGCCGGCCGGAAACACGACCGCACCGGGCACATCCGCGATCTGCATCAGCCCAAGATCCATCTTGAGGAAGGTGAAGCCGAGCTCCATGCGCTGCTTGAGGCGCTTTCCTGTCTCGGTGCCGCTCGGCACGGTGGCGTCGGTATCGCAGTAGACGCGCACTTTTTCCCGAAACCGGCCGCCGAGCATCTGGTAGATGGGGACGCCATAGGCCTTGCCGGCCAGATCCCACAACGCGATTTCAACCGCCGATACGCCACCGCCCTGCCGGCCGTGCCCGCCGAACTGCTTGATCCGGCGAAACAGTCGATCGATGTTGCAAGGGTTCTCGCCAAGCAACCGGCTCTTCAGCATCAGGGCATAGGTGGCGCTGGCACCGTCACGCACCTCGCCAAGCCCGACGATGCCCTGGTTGGTGTAAATCTTGAGCAGCACCGAGGTGAACGGCGCGCCGACAATTTCGGCTACCCGCATGTCGGTGATGCGAAGGTCGGACGGCTTGGAATGCATGTTCACCCGATTGAGCGCCTCGTCGGCTCCATCTGCCTCTGGCATGACTTGTCCTCGTTCTGGTGGGTGGGGCTCGTCGCCGCGCTTGCGGGGGCGGCGTAGAGCGTTGCTAGGCCAACTCTATCTCGTGGTCTTGAAGATAGTCGCGGTTCATTTCAACGCCGAGACCGGGCCTCGGCGAAAGCTTGAGGCTACCGTTCGAAACATCGAGCGGTCTGTCGATGAGGTGATCGTATTTGCCGAGGTTCCACTCCGACGTTTCGAGCTTGTAGAAATTGGGAACGGTCATCATCACCTGCGCTCCCGCAACCACGTTGATCGGCCCTGCGGCGTCATGCGGCGAGACCGGGATGTAGTAGGCTTCGCACAGGGCAGAAATCTTCTTGAGTTCAGTAATGCCGCCGGTCCAGGTGACATCAGGCATGATGTAGTCAGCGAGCCTGTTTTCGAGCACCGGCACGAAATCCCACTTGGTGTGGCCGCGCTCGCCCCAGGAGATGGCGGCGCTGACCTTCTCACGGACCTGTCGGAGAGCGTTGAGGCTCTCCGGCGGACAGGGCTCCTCGAACCAGTCGATCTGACCAGCTTCCTCGAGGCTTCGACAAAGGCGAATGGCGGTCGGAACGTCGAACCGGCCATGCGCATCGATGAGAATGTCGACATCAGAGCCTGCCGTTTCCCGGATCAGAGCCGTGAGTTCGGCGGCTTCGCGCTCGTCCTTGCGGGACATGCTGCCATCGAGGTATCCGTCCCGCTGTTCGCGAGGCTGCCCCTCGGAATTGCGGCCTTGGTAGGGGAAAGGATCGAACTTGAGCGCAGTGTGGCCGGATTCGACGATGTCGCGAATTTCGCGGACGACAGCCTCCTTGCTGGTAAATTTGGCCTGGTTGGGGTGGGTGTAGAGCGCGATTTCATCGCGTACCGATCCGCCCAACAGCTCGTAAATCGGCTTGCCGAGTACCTTGCCTCGTATGTCCCAGAGAGCAATGTCAATGGCGCTCACGCATTCGACCGCGGCCCCGCGACTGCCCATATAGGTGAAGCTGCGGAATATCTTGTGCCAGAGATACTCGATACGCGCCGGGTCCTCGCCCGTCACTGCGGCACCGATCTGCCGCAGGATCGTGCAGAGGGCGCGATTGGCAAGCCTTGTCGTGGTGGTGATCTCTCCCCAGCCGCTCACCCCCTCATCTGTCGTCACCTCGACGAACAGAAACTCTCCCCAATAAGAAGCCTCGGACTTGATCAGCCACGGCCGCACGCTGGTGATTTTCATCTCAACTGCCTTTATCCGAAGTGGTCGGGATAACGATATTCCAGGCGATCTTTTCTATCCTGCCCGAGCGGCGTTGCGTGCACGCATGTGTTCGAGGATGTGTCGGCCGGAGCCCTCCACATGGCGCGCAATAAGCTCGGCTGCCTCGTTCGCGTTGCCCGCCTTTACGTGCTCGATGAGCTCTCGATGCTCGCTAAGGATCGCCGCGCGCCGGGCGAGTGTGAAGTTGAAACGCCGGCTCACGGCCCGGAGCACTTCGCGATGCTTCCACCAAAGCTCGGCGGCATGGCGGTTATAGTGCCTCTGGTACATTACGGTGTGAAAGGCGGTGTCGAGCTCACTGTGCCTGAGCGTATCGGCGAAGTCGTTCTCTTCAATCAGCGCCTGGATGCGTTCGAGTTCAGCAATGTCTTCGACAGTCGCCATGCTGACGAACCATCGTGTCAGTGCCGGCTCGATCAAGACTCCGATCTCGTAGATGTCCCGAACAAAATCCTGATCAATCGGCCGGACGCGCGCTCCGCGATTGGGAACAAGGGTCACAAAGCCCTCCCCGCGCAGCAGTTGCAGAGCCTCGCGCACGGGGTTGGTCGAGGTGCCGTGACGTCGGGCGAGATCGGTGACCACGAGCCGTTCGTTGGCGGCGAGCCGCCCTTCGATGATGTCTTCCCTGATCAGCTGATAGAGCGAGGCACCCTCGCTGGAGGCCCCGATCGCGTCGATCCCTTCGGGTGGCTGTGCTTTGAAAGCGCTCGTATCGGCCAAGACTGTCCCCAATTAATACACGCATTTCTTAAGTATCACGCGAAGCTCCTCCAAACAATGTACGATTTCGCCGGTTGACAGGCAATCGACGATCTGAAAACGTATGATTAGCTTTAAGGCATACACTGGATACAAACGTCCTGGGGCCGAGGAGCAAAAGACCGCTCGCCTTGAGGCAGGGCGGCATGGGAGCGAACCCGGAGGATACCTATGACGAGGATTTCACTCGGAGGTGCCGTCCTGCGCGGCACTGTCTCAACCGCCTTGATGATATCGTTGATGTCTGCGTCGGCGCTCGGTGCGTCGATCGATTTGAGCAAGTGGTCGCCGCAATATGTGCGCTCCATTGCCGGCACTCAGGATTTTGACACGGCGGGCGATTGCGCCAAGGTCACCCCGCTCGACTACAAGGGGCGACTGACTTTCTGGTATCAGGGCGTGTTCGAGGGCGACCCCGACCTCCTGCGCGAATATTACAAGGACTTCTTCCAGACCTTCCGCAAAACCTATCCAAACATCCAGCTTGAGGAACAGGCTCTCACCTATAACGACCTGCTGGACAAGTTCCGGACCGCACTCCTTGGCAATGCAGCACCGATGGCGGTCCGCCTGCAGATCCTCGGCGGCACGGAGTTCGCCGCAAAGGGATATTTGCAGCCGCTCAAACCCGAGGATGTAGGGTATTCGACCGAGGATTTCTGGCCGGGCGCAATGAAGGCTGTAACCTGGGATGGGGTGACCTACGGCATTCCCACCAACAACGAAACGATGGCGTTCATCTGGAACGCCGATATCTTCAAGCGTGCAGGCCTTGATCCGGACAAGGCTCCAGCAACCTGGGACGACGTCGTCAAGTATTCCAAGCAGATCCACGACAAGCTCGGCATTGCCGGTTATGGCCTCGTGGCGCGCAAGAATGCCGGAAATACACCGTACCGCTTCATGCCTCAGCTGTGGGCCTATGGCGGCGGCGTCTTCGACGAAGCGACGGCCAACCCGACGTATAAGGTGGTCGAGCTGAACTCACCGCAGAGCAAGGCGGCCCTGCAAGCTTCCTACGATATGTACGTGCGCGACAAGTCGGTTCCGGTTTCGGCACTTACCAACCAGCAGGCCGACAACCAGCCCCTCTTCCTCGCCGGCCAGCTCGGCATGATGATCTCGCACCCGTCCGACTACAACGTCATGCTCGACCTGCAGAAAAAGGCGACGGATACCGACAAGGTCAAGGCGCAGACGGTAATCGACAACATGCGCTATGGCCTCATTCCCACCGGCCCGGACGGCAAGCGTGCCGTCGTGTTTGGCGGCTCCAACATTCATATCCTGAAGCCCGAATATGTGGAGGGCGGCAAGGTAGACGAGCCGGCTGCAAAGGCTATCATCTGCATGTGGACGAGCCCCGAATGGTCGCTGAAGATGGCCTATGCCGGCTCGAACCCGGGAAATCTTAACGGCTTCAAGACCAAATGGATGAAGGAACGTCTGGACAGCATCAAGTTCCTCGATGTCACGACCTCGATGCTGCCATACGGCATCCCGTTCCCGGCGCTGCCGCAGTCCCCCGAGATCATGAACATCATCGTCCCGGACATGCTGCAGAATGCCCTGACCGGAGCCATGACCGTCGACCAAGCAGCGGACGACGCAGCCAAGAAGGTAAAAGACCTGACGGATGGCGGACTCTAGTCCGGGCCTGACGATCTGACCGGCTGCGCTGATCGCAGCCGGTTTGCTCAAAAGAACAAGGGTGCGGCACAGTGACGATCTTGACTGGCAAGGCCGAGGTTAGCCGAAGACTGCACCCCGACAGGTCCGGCGTGCTGCGAAAGATGTGGGAGCATCGCGCTGACTACGCCTACGTGCTTCCCGCGATTGCCGTGATGCTTGTCGTCATAGCCTACCCGATCTACTACACGATCGAGCTGTCGTTCTTCAATACACCGCCTGGCCTGCAGCTTCGGGACAAGATCTTCGTCGGCCTCGACAACTACATCGCCATCCTCACAAGTCCGGTATTCTGGAAGGTCACCTCGAACACTCTCATCTGGACACTGGGATCGACCTTCATCTCATTTGTCCTTGGATTTGCCTGTGCCCTGGCGCTCCATCGCGACTTTGTCGGCCGGGGCATCCTGCGTGCCATCCTGATCATTCCCTGGGTCATCAGCGCCGTTGCCGCGTCCTATATCTGGAAGTGGATCTACCATTCGGACTTCGGGATCATTGGCGCGGTGCTTGTCGGCCTCGGACTGGCCGACCGGCCGCCGAATTTCATCGACAGCGTCAGCACGGTGCTGCCCTCACTGATCGTCGTCAATATCTGGCGAGAGTTTCCATTTGCGATGATCATGATGATGGCCGGCCTGCAGACGGTTCCCGACCAGTTGCTGCGCGCCGCAAAAGTCGACGGGGCCAATGCATGGCAGCGGTTCTGGCACGTCACCTTTCCGCACCTGAGAAACGTTTCGACGGTGACGATCCTTCTGCTGGCGGTGGCCAACTTCAATTCCTTCATCATCCCCTGGATCATGACCGGCGGCGGGCCGTCGAATGCATCGCATATCTGGATCACCCACATCTATGAACTCGCCTTCGGCCGCCAGCGTTGGGGGGTGGCATCGGCCTATTCTGTGCTGCTGTTCCTGATCCTGATGTCGCTCGGCTACTTCTACGTCCGCGCACTGAGCGGCAACGAGCAGAAGGATGGAAATGAATGAGCACGATTGCCGAAACTGCTCATCGAAGCCAGGCGCGCCGCCGTAGGCGCATTGATGGATGGCGCTGGGGCGGACGCATCTTCCTTGTGTTCATGCTGCTTTACACCGCATTACCGATGATCTGGATGCTGATCACCTCGATCAAGTCAGGTTTCGCGGCCATGCAATTCCCGCCGCAATGGTGGCCGGACCAACCCACGCTCGCCAGCTACCAGAAGCTGCTCGACCCGCAAAACAGCGTCGGCCAGGACTTCCTGCGCTTCTTCTGGAACAGCCTTTTCGTCGCCACCGCCACAACCATCCTTTCTGTGATCGTGGCAGTTCCTGCGGCCTACGCCTTTTCACGCTTCACCTTCCCGGGCCGGAACTTTCTGTTCTTCACCGTCTTGCTTCGGAACATGTTTCCGGCAGTGATCTTTCTCGTACCGCTCTTCATCCTGATGCGCGCGATCGGACTCGTGAACACGCATGGGTCGCTCATCCTCACCTACCTCACATTCGGCCTGCCGCTGGCAATCTGGCTCCTCAAGGGCTTCTACGACAACATCCCGGTGCAACTCGAGCAGGCGGCGCGCATCGACGGGGCCACGCGGTTCCAGGCATTTATCCTCATCGTGATGCCGCTCTCGACGCCAGGCATCATCGCCACGGCGATCTACTCCTTCATTGGCGCGTGGAACGAGTACATCTACGCCTACACCTTCCTATCCAAGAACGAGCAGTTGACACTGCCCGTCGGCATCCAGCGCTTCTTTTCGGAAAATACAACGGACTTTCCGGGCCTGATGGCGGCCAGCTTCATGATGAGCGTGCCCGTCGTGGTCCTGTTCCTCGTCCTGCAACGATACTTCGTACGCGCACTCACGGAAGGCGCAGTCAAGCACTAGGGGAGTTGCCGGTGGCCCACGTGGTCCTCAAGAATCTGGTCAAGACCTATGGCAGCTTCAAAGCTGTCAACAATGTTTCGCTGACGGTCAACGACGGCGAATTCGTTGCGCTTGTCGGCCCTTCAGGCTGCGGCAAGACAACCACACTCAATCTCGTGGCGGGGCTCATCCCCATCACCTCCGGCGACATCGTCATCGGCGACCGGGTGGTCAACGATCTCGACCCCAAGGACCGGGACATCGCAATGGTGTTCCAGAACTACGCACTCTATCCGCAGAAATCGGTCTATAAAAATCTGGCGTTCCCGCTGCAGATGCGCAAATTGCCAAGGAACGAAATCGACAAGAAGGTCAGGGAAGCAGCGCGAGTGCTCGACATGACGCAGTTGCTCGAGCGCAAGCCACGCGAACTTTCGGGCGGGCAACAGCAGCGCGTGGCGCTGGGCCGCGCCCTCGTTCGCGATCCGGCGGTATTCCTGATGGATGAGCCACTCTCCAACCTCGACGCAAAGCTGCGCGTGCAGATGCGCTCGGAGATCAAGCGCTTCCACCAGGACCTCAAGGCGACGGTCATCTACGTGACGCACGACCAACTCGAAGCGGTAACGATGGCCGACAGGATGGCGGTGATGAATGGCGGCTACCTGCAGCAATACGATTCACCGGCAGAGGTCTTTGCCCATCCGGTGAACATGTTTGTCGCGAGCTTCGTCGGCAGCCCGGCAATGAGCCTTGTTCCGCTGG
Organism: Rhizobium sp. IBUN; assembly: GCF_000510625.1. Lineage (NCBI taxonomy): Bacteria > Pseudomonadati > Pseudomonadota > Alphaproteobacteria > Hyphomicrobiales > Rhizobiaceae > Rhizobium > Rhizobium sp. IBUN. Next base: position 90,271 of record NZ_AZNV01000019.1, on the reverse strand, counting down.
AGGCATCAACGGCAAGCGGCAACACTGTGCTGACCAGCCCGGAGGGCTGGTGCCTCGAGCTCTCGCCAATCAACGCCCAGAAGGTCGCAAGGGCAACAACCAGGAAAGTCGTGCTCGGCGCACGTCACTCGACGATCAGGCTGCACAAGAATGCGATGCCTGGCAGCGTCCCTGCCAAGGCCTACACGGTGGAGCCGACCGGGGACGTCACCTTCGTACAGGCGTTTCTGTCTGGAGCCATCGTCAATGTCAGCGTGCCGCCGACCATTGCCGTGGCGCCCGACGAACAGATCTGGCTCGAGTTCGATCAGGAGCGGATGCATCTGTTCGACGGCGAAACGGAAATGGCCCTCAAGGCCGACTGAGACCAAGCGGATGCGTGTGAACCGAGGGCGTGGATGACCACGAAGCTTAAAATTGCGGCGATCAAGCCCTATCCGGTATGGGTCGGAACGCGCAACCAGATGCTGGTCAAGGTCGAGACCGACAACGGCATCTTCGGCTGGGGCGAGAGCGGCTTGAGCGGTCGCGAGAAGGCCGTGGCCGGCGCGATCGAGCACTATCGCGAGTTTCTCATCGGCCGCGACCCGATGCAGATCGGTCGGATATGGCAAGAAGTCTATCGCAGCCAATACTTCGAAGGCGGGCGCGTTCTGCAGGCGGCGATTTCCGCCATCGACATTGCCCTTCACGACATCAAGGGCAAGGCGCTGGGGGTGCCGGCATACGAACTGCTGGGCGGCAAGCAGCGCGACCGGATTCCCACCTTCGCCTCGACCGGCGACGAGGCCGAGGGCGATGTTGCCATCGAACGGGCCCGCGAACTGCGCGCACAAGGGTGGCAGGCGATCCGCTTCTTCCCCGTCGGGCAAAACAGCAAGGACATCTTTGACCCGCGGGAGTCGATCGCCGCGACCGCAACTATGCTGAACAAGGCGCGCGCGGCGCTGGGCGACGAGGTCGTCCTCGGTATCGATTATCATCATCGGCTGTCGGTGGCAGAGGCTGCGAGCTTCTGTAACAAGCTCGGCCGTGGCGTGCTTGATTTCCTCGAGGAGCCGATACGCGACGAGACACCGGAAGCCTACGAGTCCCTGCGCAGGATGACCGACATCCCGTTCGCCATCGGCGAGGAATTTGCCAGCAAGTGGCAATTCCTGCCCTACATCGAGCGTGGCATCCATCAGTTCAACCGACTCGATGTTTGCAATGTTGGCGGGCTCACCGAGGCGATGAAGGTCGCCGGCTGGAGCGAGGCGCACTATGTGGACCTGATGCCGCACAATCCCCTCGGCCCAGTCTGCACCGCCGCGACCATCCATCTCGCCGCCGCGGTACCGAATTTCGCCTGGCTCGAGACCAGGGCGCCCGAAGCAAAGCTGGGCTTCGACAATTCCGACTTCTTCCCCGTGCAACCAAGGCTCGACGGCTCCGACTATCCGGTCAGCGATCTGCCAGGGCTCGGCGTCGAGGTCAACGAAGAGGCAGTCAAGGCAGAGAGCTTTCGTTTCTGGGAAGCGCCTCACCTGAAGCGCCGCGACGGTTCTGTCACAAACTGGTAGTTTCATCCAACGGGAGCCTGGAATGACACATATGCCCGAGATTACGCGACCGCCCAGAGAGATGATCGACGCATTGAAGGAAATCGGTGCCGCGACGATCTCCGGCACGCTAGGCCACATGGGCTTCCGCAATCCGCACATGGTCGGTCCCGTGCCGCAAAATCACGGCAAGTCGATCGTCGGGCCGGCCCTGACGCTTCAATTCATGCCGCAGCGGCCCGACCTCTTCACCGAGGGAGAATATGCAGATCCGGAGACGCAGTTGCACCGCCATGTGCTTTATCACGTGCAGGAGGGCGATGTGGTCGTCGTCGATGCGCGCGGCGACATGAGCTCGGGGGTCTTCGGCGATATGATGTCGACCTATTTCAAAGGGAGAGGCGGCGCTGGCATCGTGATCGATGGGTGCATGCGCGACCGGCCCAATGTCGAGAAGCTGGATCTGCCTCTATGGCTGCGCGGCTGGACGCCCAACTATCATGTGCAGACCGGCATCTATCCCAACGCCGTCAACGTTCCGATTGCCTGCGGCGGTGTCACGGTAATCCCCGGAGACATCATCGTCGCCGACGATGACGGGGTGGTCGTGCTTCCAGTCGCAATGGCTGCGAGCGTCATCGAAGAATCGCAAAAGCATCACGATTGGGAGGAGTTTTCGCGAATGAAACTCATGGAGGGCGGGTCGTTGCAGCGCTACTATCCGCTGCATGACGATGCCCGCGGAGAGTACGAAGAGTGGCGCAAAACAAATCGCTTGGGAACGACCTAGCCAATGGATTACCCAAGGCGGGCGGCGAACTTTGTCCGGATATCGCCGGCGTCTACACAAAAAGCATGGAACCAAATCTCGCCTGACCGAGCCGCCCAGACGGCGAAAGGACAACCGGTCTGTCTGGCGCCGCACCTCCTGACGAACGGCTATGCGCGAAGCCAGCCGTTCCGGGGACGGTCCGTGCGATTGAAAAGCCGTCACTCCATGCGCCTACGGGTATGCGGTTAAGCGGCCCCTTCCTATGACCACGTCAAGTGCGTCTGCTTGACCAGTTCGGCCCTGCGCTTGGCGGTTTCCAGCCCAAGTTCGACAAATTGACGGGCATGCCTGGCAAGCGCAACATTGTCGTCCCAGAGATTGCGCCAGATGGCAGTCTTCAATGAAAGGTCCTTGTCGACGATCGTAGTGGAGAAGGATTCAAAGGTTACATAGTCATCCCACCCGATCGCCACGAGAGCGTCGAAGATGGTGGCGAAATCGATATTTCCGGTACCGAGGTAACCGCGGTGGCTTTCCCCGATATGGACATAGCCGATCTTGTCCGCGGCGTGACGGATTGCAAGGCCGACGTCGGCCTCTTCGATGTTCATGTGGAAGGTATCGAGATGCAGAAAGACGTTCGCAGCGCCTGTATCTGAAATATAGGCCATCCCCTGCGCCGCCGTATTGAGCATATTGCTCTCGAAGCGATTGACGATTTCGAGGTTTAGCGTAACGCCGGCAGCCTTGGCTCGATCTGCCACTCTCGACAGGGTGGCGACGCTCGTATCCCATCCCTTCTTTGTCAGCGCATGTTCCTGCTTGCCGTGGGCCGAGCTCAGTATGCCGGCAAGCTTGGTACCGCCCAGATCGCGCACGAGTGCCACAGCGCGGTCGAGAATATCCTCGCCCTTGGCAACAACTGCCGGATCATGACTGGAGATGTCACCCTCTGAGGGCAGCCCCATGCTGATTGCGACATCAAGGCCAAGTTCCTCGATGCGAGACGCCAGCCACTTCACGTCCACCTGTTTCGGATCGAGGTACGAAAACTCGATAAGCTTGAACTGAAGTTCGTGGGACCTCGATAGAGCTTTATCGAGCTCATCCTTCGACGAGCCGGCACTCCAGACAAATGAGTGGACACCGATCTTGGACATGGGCAAACCGCTTCCTGAGATTTTCATTGAGGGAAGGCGACCCGCCGTGCACGCGGCAACGGCGGGCCACTCGGGAGGAGACCTTAGCGGGCTGCCGTCCAGCCCTTGTAGTCCTTGAGGTTTTCAGCCGTGATCAACTTCGGGTCGAGAAGCACCGTCGTTTCGGCCGGCTTCTTGCCATTCAGGACGTCGACGGCCATCTTCAGCGAGTCGCCGGCCATGACGTAGGGATCCTGCGAAGCGGAGGCCTTGATCATCGAGTTGCCGCTGGCGAGCGACTTTTCGATATCAGGAGCGCCATCGACTGCGGTGATGAAAAACTCGTTCCGGTTCAACTGCTTTGCGGCAAGCTCTGCGCCAATGCCGGTCGGATCGTTGATTGCAAAAACGGCGTCTATCTTGTCGAAGCGCGTCAGCAATCCCTGCATGATCGCAAGACCACCATCGCGCGATCCCTGGCCGTTCTGGTCGTCAGAGAGGATCTTGATGTCAGGGCTCTTCGACAGGACGTTCTTGCAACCCTGGACGCGATCGAGGATCGAGGACGAGGCCGGGCCGTTAATGATGACAACATTGCCCTTGCCGCTGAGCTTGTCGACGATGTACTGGCAGGCTTCTTCGCCTGCCTTGACGTTGTTCGTCATGACAGTGACGTCTGCACCGGGTGCGGACACGTCAAAGGCGGCGACGATAACGCCGGCGGCCTGAGCCTTCTTGACGGCCGGTGCAATTGCCTTGGCGTCGACCGCGTTGAGCATGATGATGTCAACGCCTGCGGCAATGAAGCTGTCGATCTGCGAAACCTGCTTGTTGAGGTCGTAATCGGCAGAAACGGAGGTCACCTGAACATTCGGATTGATTTCCTTGGCTCGGTCTTCAATGCCCTTGATGGTCGCGACAAAGAATGGATTGCCCAGAAGGCCGACCGAAATGCCGATCTTTTGAAGATCCTTTGCCGCGGCCGGCATTGCAATTGCCGCGGCGAGCGCGGTGGCGGTGAGCAGTTTAGAGATCATGCGCATGCTTTCCTCCTTATGGCGCCTCCTGCGCCTTTGTTATCCGGTAACCCGGTTCCTTCAGCCGCAGCTCAGGTGCGGCTAAGCCCTCTCAGCCTGTAGCGGTCGAGCCCGACGGCAACGATGATGACAAGTCCCTTGATGATGTACTGCCAGATGTCGGAAACCCCGACGAGGATGAGACCGTTCGACAGGACAGCGATGATCAAAGCCCCTATCAGCGTGCCCCAGATCGACCCGACGCCGCCGACGAAACTGGTACCGCCGAGAATGACGGCTGCAATCGCGTCGAGCTCATAAGCCTGGCCAAGCTGCAATCCGTTTGCCGCGTACAGGCGGGCCGCCGACATGACACCACCCAGGCCCGATAGCAGGCCCGACATCGAATAGACGAACAAAAGCACCAGCGGCACTTTGATGCCCGTGAGGCGTGCAGCCTCGACATTGCCGCCAACAGCGTAGATCCAGGTTCCGAGGACCGTCCGCTTGAGGATCACCCAGGATACCAGGATCGTCACCAATGCGATGATCGCCAGCCATGGCACGCCGAACAGATTGCCGTTGCCGATGAAGTCGAAGGGCAGATCGGGATTGAAGACGGTCGTGTCGTTGCCGAGAAGACGGGCAATACCGCGCATTGCCGTTAGCGAACCCAGCGTGACGATGAAGGGCGGGAGTTTCAAGAACGCGATGATAACTCCATTGATGAGGCCGCATGCCAGTCCGACAGCGATTGCTGCGGGAATCCCAAGCATGCCGACATCCGGCCACAGCGAAACGATGACACCGACCATGGCTGAGGCGGCAAGGATCGATCCGACGGAAAGATCGATGCCGCCCGTCAGGATCACGAATGTCATGCCGGCCGCAAGCACGGTGTTGATCGACGCCTGCTGCATGACGATCGACAGATTGTTGACGCTGAGGAAGCGACCGCTGAGAAGATGAAAGCCGACGGCCAAAAGAATGAGGACGGGTAGCATACCGAGGGCCGTCAAGGTCGACCTCAGCCTCATCCTGTCTGTTGCTGTCTGTCCGCTCTGCATTGCGCTCATTTCAGGTTCTCTCTTATGTCGCGCTCATTGTGTCTCGACCGACCGGACCGGTCGAAAGGGCCATGATGGTCTCCTGCTCGATCGGTCGGTCCGGCGATGCGACGACCTCGCCGGCGATGTGTCCCTCGCGCATCACCAACACGCGGTCGGCGATACCAATCACCTCGGGCAGATCGCTTGAGATCACGATGATGGCGATGCCGCTTTCGGCAAGCTCGTCGATGATCCGATAGATTTCCGACTTCGCACCGACGTCGACGCCGCGCGTCGGCTCATCAAGGATGACGACCCGCGGCTTGGTCTCCAGAAGGCGCGCCAGCAACACCTTCTGCTGGTTGCCGCCCGACAGGGCCCCGGCATTGATGGACGTGCTCTTCGTTCGGATCGACAGGGACGAAACGGCGTCATCGGCACGCTTCTTCGCCTTGCCGAAATCGAGGAACCCGCCTGGTCGCGCATCCCTGGCGATCACACCGACATTGATGTTCTCGTTGATCGTCATGTCGAGGAACAGGCCAAGTGCCTTGCGATCCTCGGTGAGGTAGGCAATCCCGGCATTAAGCGCATCGTGGGGGCCGCGCAGCGAAAGCTCCTGACCGTTCAAGGTTACGACGCCGTTGGCCTTGTGGTCCGCACCGAAGATCAGTCGCGCAAGCTCCGTGCGGCCTGAACCGACAAGGCCTGCGATGGCCAGCACCTCTCCGGAACAGGCATCGAAAGAGCAATCGTGCACGCGCCGCCCGTCTCCCACATTCTTGACGGCAAGCACGACCTGGCGATCGTGCGCGGCAGCGCGGTGCTCCTTTTTATAGAACGACGACAGGTCGCGGCCGACCATCATGGAGACGAGCCGCTCGGCCGACAGTTCGCTGCGCTTCAGCGTTCCAACATAGGCACTGTCGCGAAGCACGCTGACGCGGTCTGCAAGCGCGTAGATTTCTTCCATGCGATGGCTGATGTAGATGATCGCAATTCCATGTGCCTTGAGGCTGGCGATCACCTCGAAAAGCTTTTCGGTTTCCCGGCTCGTCAGCGATGTCGTCGGTTCGTCCATGACGATGATGCGCGCGTCCGTGGTAAGAGCGCGGGCAATTTCGACCATTTGACGCTCGCCCAAGGAAAGGGACGACACAAGCTGATTGGGAGAAAAGCCGATGCCGAGGCGCTTCAGAATGGGCTCGGCGCGCTTCCTGATATCCGCGCGGTCGACGAACCCCAGACGTGACGGCTCTTCCCCGAGAAACATGTTCTGGGCGACAGTCAGATTGGGAGCGAGCGACAGTTCTTGATAGATCACCGCAATGCCGTTGGCTCTTGCCTTGATCGGGTCGCCGGTGACCGCCGGCCGCCCGCTGACCAGAATCGTACCGCCGGGATCCGCGAGGTAAGCACCGGAGAGAACCTTCATCAGCGTCGACTTGCCGGCGCCGTTCTCACCCATCAACGCATGAATTTCACCGGGATACACGGTCAAGGAGACTTTCGTCAGTGCGCGCGTATTGCCGAAGGTCTTGCTGATGTTCTGCATTTCGAGAACGGGAGCAATGGCCGGGGACGATGCTACAACTGGGTTCATCGGATCCCCTCGCTCAGCATGGCCGGCTGCGACACGTCACGCCTCAGCTCTATCGCACGTCGCCTCCATTCCCGCCTGTAGTCGCCAAGGCCGGCGATCTCGACGGCACGGATACGCTCACACTCATTTTTGAAGGGCCGGACATTGGACTGGCGAAATACGAGCGCAGCCGCCCCGAAGGCGCTGCCTTCGGGATTTGCACTGGTAAAGACGGTCTGATCCCGCAAGGCCGCAAGCAATGGTGCATAGAGGTCGGCCTTGACCAAGCCGCCATCGATCACAATGTCGTTTTGCGAATGGATAAGATCGAGTGACAGATCCGTCATCAGGATCACGTAGAGCAACGCCACGGCCGCCCGCTCCTCGCCGTCAACGGCTGGTCCGAGGAAATGACCTTCTGAACCCGGAAACGGCCCACCGGCGGCGAAAGACGGCAGGGCGAAGCTGCCCTTGGCGATGACCGCTTCTACCGCTTCGATACTGATCGGCTTTGTCCAGCCTTGGCTTGCCACGTCGTATTCGCGACCACCCATGAACCGGATCGTTGCGGCAGGTGCATGGTCTACCGTGACATTGGCGAGCATGTCGCGCTCACGATCGAGGGCATTCAAAGGGCACGCCTGATTGAAGATAATCACCCAGGTGCCAGTCGAGATCAGCGTGAAATCGTCAAAGCCGACGGACCTGTAGTAGAACAGTGCGGAATTGCTATCATGGACACCATTGTGGACCATAACGTCCACAGTTTCGCCTGTTGCCGTGACGGGGTATGTCCCAAGTGACGAACCTGCCGACACAAGATCAGGCATTTTCGCGCGCCAACCCTCTTGGTCGACGAGGCTGCTGAAGTCATCGGCCAACGGTGCCCAGAGATGGGAATGGCAAGCGAGATAGGACACTTCGGAGGCGGCGCGGCCGGAGAATTTCCATGACCAGAATTGAGGGTAGGCAAGGATCGCATCGGTAGCGTCGAGCGTGCTCGGATCCCTGTCCTGAAGCCACAGAATGTGGCGGCCGTAGTTCAACCCGAGCGGCAGACGGGGTGAGTAGGTTTCAGAAAACGGTGGAATGAGCGGATCAATCCTGGCTGCGACCGATGCCGGAGGCTCCTGTTCGTAATCAAGTATCGGATGGCAAAGTTCGCCTTTTCCGATCAGCGCGAACGTGCAGCCATGCGCGGAAAACGTCACATGGCGAACGCCATGCGCTTCGACGGCCTGGCCGAGCTCGTCCTGCATCCAGGAAAAAAGAGCTTCGTCATCGAGGACATGAATGTCGCCGTGCTCGCGCCACACCGGCTTGGCGCGTCGCTCCGCTACGACATCGCCCTTGCCGTCGATGACGAACAGCTTCGAATTGGTCTTTCCGAGGTCAAAGACCGCAACTGGACAATGCTCTGTCAAACGACGCCTCCGACATCTGCGATGAGGATCGTCACACCGGCATTCTCAAGCATCTTGGCGTTTGCATCGGACAAACCGTCGTCCGTCACGATCGTTCCGACGCGCGACAGCGTCAAAGCCAGGTTACGTGGCTGAATGGAAAACTTTCGGCTGTCTGCCAACAGCACCACTTCATCAGCGCAGGTGCTGAGCTCGCCGATCGCCTTGACGAGCAGCGGGTGTGACTCCAAAAGCCCCTGTGAATCGATGCCTTGCGTGCCAACGAAGAACCGCGAAGCGAAGTAATCGGGCGCACCCGAGGCCGGATCATGAATGATCCCCGGCTCGCGATAGAGTTCGCCGCCTGAAAGGCTGAGATGGCAGCTGCCGTGTTCGCCGAGATAGGCAGCAAGCGGCATCGAATTGGTATAGATGCGCAAGTTGCGGCGAGCCAGAAGCACGCCAAGCTGAAAGCAGGTAGAACCGGCATGAACGATAATGGAGTCACCGTCCCGCACCAGCGAGGCGGCCTTTTGCGCTATCGCGCGCTTGGCCTCGACCGCAATATCGCGATTCTCGTCGTATGGTCGGGCCGCAAGCCGGCCGCCGACTTCGAAAGCCGAGATCCCTCCGTAGACCTTCTTGGCTCGCCCTGTTTCGTGCAACTTGTCGATATCGCGTCTGATGGTCGCCGGGGAAACGCCGAGGCGGACTTGCAGGTCGCGAACCGAAGCGAACGGTGTTTCGCGAAGAAGGTCGGTGATGAGTTTATGCCGGCTGGCATCGTTCACTGTGTTTCCTCCCGGCCGCTCCCTGCCGATGATTAAAGATAATCACAACAAAACCTCATCCGCAAGCCAATGTGACGCAAAAACTTCATCATTGACGATATTCAATCGCTTACATACGATCGATGAAAAATTCGCTCATTATTGTGAGTGAACATCTCAAACGCGGAGGTCTTGATGGCGGTGGGTAGCTCGGAGGGCGAGTTCAACCGGTTTCTGGCGCTGTCGAAGCAGATCGGAACCGACATCCTCAAAACTCAGGGAGCAGGCGGGAATACCTCGCTTAAGGATGGCGATACCATGTGGGTCAAAGCATCCGGCACCTGGCTCGCTCAGGCCGGGGATCGCGATATCATGGTGCCGGTCCGTGTCGCGCCGCTCGTCCAAGCCCTTCGCAAAGGCGACCAACGCGCCGAAAAGGCCACCGATTTCGTTATTGCGCCACTGAATACCAGCGGCCTGCGACCATCCATCGAGACGAGCTTTCACGCGGCCTTGCCCCAGGCAGTCGTCGCGCATTACCACTGCGTCAACTCGATCGCGCTCTCGGTTCTGAAAGATCGCGATCGGCTGCTGAAAGCAAGGCTGGACGTGACCGGGTTGAAATGGGTGACGGTTCCCTACAGGCGCCCCGGCACGCCGCTTGCCCGCGAGGTCGATTTGGCGGCCGCAACGCGTCCCGACGTTTTAGTCCTGTACAATCACGGCATCATCATTACCGGGGCCACCATTGACGAGGTTGCGCGCCGCATCGAGCAGGTCTCCGCTGCACTGGAAATGCCTGAACGGCAAGTTCCCTCCCCGTCCATCGAGACACTCGAGCGGCTAAGCCGGGATAGCAGTTACTCTCCAGCAAACGACATCGAGAGCCATCAGCTAGCACTCTCACAGGAAAGCGTCCGGCTGGCGACAGCCGGTTCGATGTATCCGGATCACGTGATTTTCCTCGGCGTGAAGATCGGCCTCCTGGACGCCGACCAATCCTTGAGCGCTTACCTCGAAAGCTTGGCACTGACAGGAGAAAGCCCGCCGAAAATGATCATCGTGCCTGGCTCTGGCGTACTCTTGTCGAACGAGTTGACGGCTGGCGGCCAGGCGATGGCTCGATGTCTTGCAGAAGTCGTAGCACGCATCCCCGACGATTCCGATGTCAACTATCTTTCCGAAGCGGACGAGTACGAGCTGACAAACTGGGAGGCTGAGCAGTACAGGCAAGCGCTTGACCGCGGAGCCGTGACCTCGTGACAAGCTCGCCCAATCCATTGCCCGCAACTGTGATAGGAATCGACATCGGCACGTCCGGCGTACGCGCGGCCGCAATTTCCGACAACGGTGAGGTTGTTGCTCTCGCCAGCACTCCGTTTTTCACCGCTGAGGAAGGCCGCGCCCCTTCCATATGGTGGGAAAGAACGTCAACCGCGCTCACGCAACTTGCGGCAAAAACAAGCCTTGCATCCGTCGGAGCAATCGGTATCGACGGAACATCCGGAACCGTTCTTGCGCTCGATCGCGTGGGCGAACCGGTTGGCGCGCCATTGATGTACAATGATAACTGCCCCGATGGCGATATTGTCGAACAGATATCCCGGCATGCGCCGGCCGACAGCCCAGCGAAAGGCGCGAGCTCGGCTCTTGCGCGAGCAATCTTTCTTACCCGTCAGCCAGGTGTATCCAAGGTCGTTCATCAGGCCGACTGGCTGTTGCTGAAGCTCGGTCTGCGCGAAGCAGCAACAGACGAAAACAATGCCTTGAAGACCGGTTACGACCTGCAACGGGAAAAATGGCCGGACTGGATTGAGATGGCCGGCCTTAATCGCGACCTTCTTCCCAAGGTCTACCGTGCCGGTGCTGCGCTCTCGCGCGTCAAAGGTTTCACTGCCAAGCTTGGCTTTGCAAAGACTTGCCGCTTTCACGCCGGCACGACCGACGGCTGCGCCTCGTTTCTGGCAACCGGCGCCTCGCAGATCGGCGATGGCGTTACCGCGCTCGGCTCCACGCTCGTCCTCAAGCTCGCTTCCGAACGGCCGATCAACGCACCTCAATATGGTATCTACTCGCACAGGGTACTCGATTTCTGGCTCCCCGGCGGCGCCTCCAACACGGGTGGTGCCGTCATCAAATCACTGTTCGGAGATGACCGCCTCGCCGAGTTGACGGCTCGCCTTGATCTCTCGCGACCCACGGGTTTGCACTTCTATCCGTTACTTAAACGCGGTGAACGCTTCCCCTTCAGCGATCCGGATCATGCCCCTCGCCTGGAGCCTCGCCCGGAGGATGACGCAATTTTCTTCCAGGCCGTGCTTGAAGGAATCTCGGAAATTGAACGGCTGGGATATGACAGGCTGGTTGAGCTTGGTGCCGCGCAGCTGAAATCGGTCCGAACCGTTGGCGGCGGCTCGAAGAATCCGACATGGACACGCATGCGGCAAGCCGCACTTGATATCGCTTTTGAGCCTTCGAAGTCGACGGAGGCTGCAATCGGCACCGCAGCGCTCATTCTTCAATGGCAAAGGAAGAACCAATGAGCTCTGTTCCAGAGACATCGCTCGCAAACCTGATCAATCAATACGACTACTTTCTGATCGATCAGTTTGGCGTGTTGCGTGATGACGAGGGCGCCTATGAAGGCGCCGCTGCAGCGTTGCAGAGGCTGAAAGAGAATGGCAAACGGGTGATCGTCCTTTCCAACTCCGGGCGAAGTGGCGACTATAATGCCGAACGCTTCGTTCGCCTCGGCTTCGAGCGTGGCCTGTTTGAGCGGTTCGTGACGTCGGGCGACGTCGCCTTTGATATTCTGTCCCGTTCTGAGGACATTCGGCGCGGGATGCGCGCTTTCACAATTTCCAGCGGTGATGACCAAAACCTCGCGGACCGTCTTCATCTGACGACTGTGCCTCGATCGAATGATGCCGATCTCGTTATCATCTCGGGCAGCGAGGCGGAACGCATAGCGCTCGATGTATACCGGCGCATGCTGGAACCCGCAGCGGCCAATCACACACCTTGCATCTGCACAAATCCTGACATTCACAAGCTGGCAGGCGGCAAGAACGCACCCGGCGCGGGAGCAATCGCGAGGATCTATGAGGAACTCGGCGGCAAGGTCCAGTGGATCGGCAAGCCGTATCATCAAATTTACAGCCACGCCATGTCAGTATGGGGGAGTCTCGATCGAGCAAAGGTCGTCTGCATCGGCGACAGTATCGAGCACGATATCAAAGGCGCAGCCAATGTCGGCCTCGCATCGGTACTTGTGCGCACCGGGATACTGGCGAGCAAGTCCGACAAGGAATTATTCGCGCTCATGAAAAGCTGCGAGGCGGTTCCAACCTATCTCATGCACGACTTTGCCCCGGCGGGAAGGTGCCATCAGCCAGGCGGCCGCTGACAGCCGCCGCGAATGACGTCAGGTGCTTGACGAATTCTGCCGTGCACAGACGGCCGACACAATGCTCCAAATCACCGTGAACTGTGTCGTTTTCGAAGATTTCTGGTACCCGAAGGTGTACGGGCAAGGCACTCTCGAGAGCTGTTATTGATGCATGCCGAGGCGAGGCGTGATCGTAAGGCGGCGAGATAGTCGGATCAAAGAAAACATCATCCAGCTATTGCATCCTCAGCGCCATCTCCGCTGCTTTTTCTGCGATCATGATCACCGGGGAGTTCGTATTGCCGGACACGATCGTCGGCATTATCGAGGCATCAACAACGCGCAGCTTCTCAAGCCCATGCACGCGCAACTTGGCATCCACCACCGCCATTGGATCGCTTCCCATCCTGCAGGTGCCGACAGGATGAAAGATCGTGGTGGCGATATCACCTGCACGCCGGATCAACTCGTCATCGCTCTGATATTCCCGGCCCGGCAGCATCTCCTGCGGTTGAAAACGGGAGATAGCCTTCGTTTCCATCAGGCTGCGCGCATGGCGAATTGAATTTGCCGCGAGCAGCCTGTCGCCCGTGGTCGAAAGATAATTGGGACGAATTTCAGGGGCAACCGACGCATCACGTGTCGTAATATGCACGGTGCCGCGACTTTCCGGCCGGAGGTTGCAGACGGAGACAGTCACGGCAGGATAACGATGCAGCGGCTCGCCGAGCCGGTCGGTGCTGAGAGGCTGAACGTGATATTCGAGATCGGCGGTAGCGACGGACGGATCGCTCTTGGCGAAGATCCCGAGCTGGCTTGGCGCCATCGAGAGCGGACCGGAACGGCTGATCGCATATTGCAAGGCCATGCCGGCTCGGGTGAACAGGTTGTGGTAAAGTTGGTTCAGCGTGCGCGCGCCCTCGATCCTGAAGGCGGTTCGGATCTGCAGATGGTCCTGGAGGTTTTCGCCGACACCCTGGAGCTCATGATACACGGGAATGCCGAGGCTCGACAACACATCCGGCCGCCCGACGCCCGAAAGCTCCAGAATTTTTGGAGAGTTGATCGAACCCGCAGAGAGAATGACCTCGCGCGACGCGCGGGCGATACAGGAGCGGCCATTGAGGCGAAAGCGCACGCCGGATACAGCTTTGCCGTCAAATTCCAGCCGCTCGGTTTCCGCGCCTGTCAGCACGCGCAAGTTTACCCGCTTCAACGCCGGGCGCAGGAAGGCTTTGGTCGTGTTCCAGCGCAGGCCGCCCTTCTGATTGACCTCGAAATAGCCGGACCCTTCATTGTCCCCGCCGTTGAAATCTCCGGTCTTGCGAATACCGAGTTCCTCGGCTGCATCGCGAAAGGCATCGAGGATTGGCCAGGACAGCCGCTGGCGTTCGACGCGCCATTCGCCCCCCGCTCCGTGCAAGGCCGATTTGCCGCGATAATTGTCCTCCGATTTCAGGAACCAGGGCAGCACGTCATCCCAACCCCAACCGGCATTGCCTGCCTGCCGCCAGCCGTCATAATCCGCCGCCTGCCCGCGCATGTAGATCATGCCGTTGATCGAGGAGCAGCCGCCGAGCACCTTTCCGCGCGGATAGTTGAGCGCCCGGCCGTTGAGGCCGGCCTCGGCTGCCGTCTTCATCATCCAGTCGGTGCGCGGATTGCCCATGCAATAGAGGTAACCGATTGGCACATGCACCCAGTGATACCGATCCGAGCCGCCGGCCTCGATCAGCAGTACCCGGTTTCTCGGATCAGCCGAGAGCCGGTTTGCCAGCACGCAGCCGGCAGATCCCGCACCGACGACGATGAAATCGTAAACGCCTTCATCCATCGGCGCGTCCTTCAGGGGCGCTTCATTCAGGAGCGCTTCATTCATGGGCGCTTGTTTCACGGGCGCTTCATTCATGGGCATGGTCACGCTGCAACTCCTGTTGCGAGGCTTTGGGCCTCCGAAAGCCGCCGCCACAGCGGCGTCATCGCCTCGTTAATATCCGTGTAAAGCCTGTAACGGGTGGCGTAGTGGGCCGACAGCACAGCATTGGGCTGATAGTGCCGATCGGTCCGCACCATGGCGGTGGCGCCTTCGGTGAAATCGGCAAACAGCCCGACACCTGTGCCGGCCGCAATTGCAGCCCCGAGCGCCCCTGTCTCCCGCGACACGGCAACAGTGACGGGAACACCCAATACATCCGCAAATATCTGCGGCCAGAGCCTGCTGCGCGAGCCACCGCCAGAGAGCACCGCCTCCTCGAAGTTCGCACCCGCCTTGCGGATGGTCTCGATATGTTGGCGATGACCGAAGGCGACACCTTCCAGAAGTGCCCGTATCAGATGTCCCTTGGTGTGCCAGCCAGCCATGCCATAGAAACCGGCCCGCGCATGGCCGTTCTGCTGGGCGCCATAGAGAAAGGGGTGATAGAGCGGATCATCCGCAGCCGGCGCGACCGCAGCCGCGAGCGCGCAAGCCGCATCGAAGGGCGAGACGCCTTCTGGATGCTCGTCCTTGAAGAATTCCCGAACCAGCCATTCAAGATTGGCGGCCGACGTGGCGCTGTTTTCCATCGCCATGTAGCGGCTGCGGTCGAAGGTGGAGGACATGAAAACCGGGCCATCAAGGTCGGGACCATCGATGATCACCTGATTGATGCTCCAGGTGCCGGCGATGATCGAGGCGCTGCCGGTGCGCGACACGCCCGAGCCGAGCGCCGAGGCGACGACATCGAACAGCCCGCCGACGACCGGTGTGCCGGCCGCAAGCCCGGTCTCAGTCGCGACCTCCTGCGTCACATGACCGGCGATATCGGCGCTTTCGATCAGTGGCGGCAGCATGTGCATGCTCTCGGCAAGGCCGTAAGCGGCCATCAGCGCCTTGTCGTAGCGACGGGCGGCGAGATCGAGCAGGCCGGCGCCGGACATGTCGGAAACCTCGCTGACGCGGCTGCCGGTCAGCCGGTTGACGACGAAATCCTTGGAGAAGAAAACCGTACCAATGCGCTGGAAGAGGTCGGGACGATGCCGTTTCAGCCAGGCAAGCAGCGTCGGCGTCTGGGATGGCCAGGGGCGCTGGCGGGCGATCGGTGCGGTGCGGTCGCCGACTCCTTCAGCCGCCCATTCCTCGACAAGTCCCGTTGCACGCGTATCGAGGGACTGGATTGCGATCAGCGGCTGGCCATCGCGATCAAGGGCATAGAGGCCGTTGCCATGGCCGGCGCAGCCGATGGCGGCAATATCGGAGGCAGCAATGTCTGCCTTGTCGAGGCACGTGCGGATCACCCGTTTGGCATTGGCCCAGAGTTCGGCGAGATCGCGCTCGACGTGGCCGGGGCACGGCATGCGGCTATGGCCCTCCTCCCCGGCATGCGCCAGCTCCCGGCCTTCGAGATCGAAGATCACCGCCTTGATGACGGTGTTTCCGGCATCGAGCCCCAACAGATATTTTGCCATTGCGAACCCCTCCCAAGGTTCTGTCAGTCTTGCGTGGTTTTAGCCGAAAGCCTAGCGCCGATCCCCAATTCTCCCCATCTGGGAGAAGGCGGCCCGAAGGGCCGGATGGGGGCACGCTGCATGCTCAGGATTGCCGCAGCACGCCCTCATCGCCTCGCATACGCTCGGCACTTCTCGTCGCTGGGATCAAGGGACCACGAAACCTCACCCCCGCTGATAAACTGCAAACGCCTCTTCGCCGCCTGCATTCTCGTGGATGATCGCCATCAGGCCGCGCACGACAGCGCTCGGATTGGCGTGCTGATAGATGTTGCGCCCGTAGACCATGCCCATCGCGCCCTGCCGCATCAAGGCCGCGGACTTCGCGAAGACCGCGGACAGATCCTCCTTGCCGCCGCCGCGGACAAGAACCGGGCAACGCGCCGCCTCGATGACGCGATGAAAATCCTCCGGGTTGGTCGTGGGATCGGCCTTGACGATATCGGCGCCCATTTCGCGGGCAAGCCGCGTCAGCGTCACGATCTTGTCGGCATCGCCATCGACCATGTAACCACCGCGCTCCGTCACAGGCTGCATCACCAACGGCTCGATCATCAGCGGCATGCCGTATTTCTCGCAATCGGCACGCACGCGCGAAATATTCTGGACGCACTGGCGGAAGAGATCGGGCTCGTCCGGCAGCATGAACAGATTGACGACGACGCAGGCCGCATCCATCTGCAGCGCGCCGATCAGCGGCTCGGCCTCGTTTTGCAACACGGCCCACATATCGCGATGGCGGATGCGGTTGTAGGGATTGCCCATGTCGAGACGCATGACGAGCGCCGGTTTGCCCTTGCCGGGCAGGTCCTGCAGCAGGTCGGCCTGGCCGTAATTCATCTGGATCGCGTCGGGCCTGGCTTCCACCAGCGCCTTCACGACGGCCGGCATGTTCGCCAGGCCGTCAAGGAAGGACGGCTCGTTACAGACGCCATGATCGATCGCCACATCGAGGCAACGGCCGTTGCCGAACAGCCGGTTCATCCGGACCTTGCTGACGTCTCGCATTGTTCACTCCTTTGTTCGTTCCTTGCGGAAAGGGTTTGCTCCGAAACACCGTGACGGTCGTTCAGGAGGGTCAGAAAACGGGTTCGCTCCTCGGCAGCGCGCTGCGGCGGCCAGCCTTTTTCGGCGGCGAGAATGCCGAGGGCGGCATCGGTCATGTCGAGCGAAAGTTCGCCGGTGATGGCGAGCGTCGTGCGGCGCAAAAGAAGATCGTCCAGATGCTCCACCGCTTCCGAGCGGATGAGATGGATGAGCTCGCGGGCGCTGTAGCCGGCATGCGGCAGGGCGTGATCGGGAGGCAGGGCCTGGTCCGCTGCGACGAGGAAGCGGGCGATTTCGGCAGCGTCGGTACCATAGTGCGTGAAGAGGGTGGCGATCCGATCCTCCTTAAGGCCGGTCGCGCGGGAAAGCTGCCGAAGCCAGTCGCTGCGATCCTTGGGAAAGCTGCGCCCGCCGCCGAAGGTGCGATCGGCGGTATCGATGCGGCGCTTGCGGCCGAGCCGGTCGAGCGCCATGTCGGCGGCGAGTTCGCCGAAGGACCGGAAGGTGGTCCACTTGCCGCCGATCATGCAGAGCACCGGCGGGCCAAGATCGCGGCCCTCGACGACCGTGCAGAAATGATCGCGCGGAATGCGGCCGGTGAAGCTGTCGTTGCTGGCCGGCAGCGGCCGAACGCCCGCGAACTGGAAGACGATCTCTTCCGGGCGGATGACGATGCCCGGCAGCACGAAGGCCAGCGATTGCAGGATGTAATCGCGCTCGTCATCCTCGCAGCGCACCGTGCCGGGATCATCGACGCGGATATCGGTGGAGCCGACCAGCACCTTGCCGAGATAGGGAAAGAGGATGCAGATGCGACCGTCCTCGTTCTCGTAATAGATCATGTGGCCATCGAGCAGGTCGCGCAGGCCCGGATGATCGATGATCAGGTGAGAGCCCTTGGTGCCGCCCATCAACGGGGCGGGACGGGCATCCTCGGGGAAGAGCGAGCCATTGGCGATGTCGATCCAGCCGCCGGTGGCGTTGACGATCAGCGCGGGCCTGATCGGCAGCGATTGTCCGGAGACGGCATCGTGCAGCAGAAAGTGGCCGGCGGGGGCCTGTTCGAGCGTCGCATAGTTGAGGGCCTGCGCGTTCGGACCAGCCGAAAGTCCGTCGCGCAGAAGCTCGATGCCGATGCGTTCCGGGTGGCTTACCCAGGCATCGTAATAGGTCGCGGCGCTGCGGATTGCCGGGTTGAGCGCCGGCCATTTGGCAAGCGTGTCGCGGCGGCCGCGAAACTGGTGTTTTGGCATCAGCGCCCGTTTGCGGGTCAGGAAATCATAGATGGCAAGACCGGTCTTGATGGCGATGGCACCGCGGCGGCTCGGGCGGCGGGTGAGGCCGAGAAACCGCACGATGCCGTTGCCGAGGCCGGAGAAAATGTCGAAGATTGGCACCGTGGTCGGCAGCGGTGCGACGTAATGCGGCGCGTTGCGCAGCAGCCGGTCGCGCTCGACCAGCGATTCCCGCACGAGGTCGAACTCGCCGTTTTCGAGATAACGCAGGCCGCCATGCACCATGCGCGACAGCGCGGCACTCGCGCCGGAGCAATAGTCGCCCTTCTCGACCAGCAGCACGTTCACGCCCTGCAGCGCCAGCTCGCGGAAGACGCTGAGCCCATTGATGCCGCCGCCGAGGACGCAGACATCCACCTTCGGGCTATTGCGAAACCCGTTCCATGTCTCTTCACGGTTCATGATGACAGCCTGTTATCCGTCCATGTGGGCCAGTTTCGCCACCAGCGCCGCGTCGATGGCCTTGAGATCGTCAGCCGAAAGCCGGAGCGTGCCGGCCCTTGCATTGTCGAATGCCTGTGCCGGGTTGCGCGCACCACAGAGGGCAAAGGTCACGCCCGGCTGCGCCAGCGTCCAGGCAATCACCACCTGGGCGACGCTCGCGCCATGCAGCTCGGCGACGGGTCGGATCACCTCCGAGAAATCCTTCGCCTTCTGCCGGTTGGCGACGGAGAAGCGCGGATTGTCCTTGCGTTGGTCGTCACCCGAGAAAATGCGATCCGGTCCGATGGTACCGGAGAGCAGGCCGAGTGCCAGCGAGGAATAGCTGAGCGTCGACACGCCGTTTTGAACAGTGAGCGGCAGCAGGTCCGCCTCGATCCCGCGATCGATCATGCTGAATCGCTCCTGGATCGCATCGAGTGATCCGGTTTGAATGTATTGCCGAAGCTCAGGCCGATCGACATTGCTGGCGCCGATGGCACGGATCTTGCCGGCCGCCTTCAACTCTTCAAGCGCCCGCACCGTCTCCTCGATCGGTGTCGTTACGTCCTGCCAGTGAGTGATGTAGAGGTCGATATAATCCGTGCCGAGCCGGCGCAGGCTTTGCTCGACCTCATGGATGATCGAGTCGCGCCCGAGATAGCGGTGAACCGGCTTGCCATCCTGATCGAAGAAATGCTTGCCGTTCTGCGTATGCCAGACAAGGCCGCATTTGGTGGCGATGACGGCCTTGTCGCGGCGGCCGGCGATGGCCTTGCCGACGATCTCCTCCGAGCGGCCGAGGCCGTAAGCCGGCGCCGTGTCGATGAGGGTCACGCCGGCATCAAGCGAGGCCTGGATGGCGGCGATGGATTGCGCCTCGTCGGTGCCGCCCCACATCCAGCCGCCGATCGCCCAGGTGCCCAACCCTACGGCCGAGGCCGCGACGCCGGAGCGCCCGATCTCGCGGATCAACTGCTCGCCGCTCATGCCGAAAACCCTTCCCCGGATGCTATTTCAAGGATACGCGCCCCGGTCGCCTCGTCGGTGACGAGCGTATCGAGATGGTGGCCGCGTAGCACGCTCAGGATGGAGCTGGCCTTGTTGAGGCCGCTTGCCACGCCGATCTTGGTCGGGATCGCCGCGAATTCCTCAAGCGTCAGCGAAACCAGTGCGCGGTTGAGACTGTAGTCGCAGACCCGGCCTTCGCCATCGAGTAGATGGGCGAGCAGTTCCGCCCTTGCGCCGGAATGTTCGATGGCCTTGCGGTCCTCGCTGGAAGAGGGGTGCAGGTCGTAATAGGTCGAATCCGAGCTCAGGATCGAGCCGATGCCGACGACGGCGACCTTGGCTTCCCGCGCCCGCTGGAAGACATCGGCGACGGCGCGCATGTTGATCAGCATGCCCCGCTGCTCGGCATCATCGGCAAAGAGCGGCGCGTGGATCTGGTAGGAACGTCCGCCGAGCCGATCCGCCATCAGGGTAGCGACGTGGTTGACGTCGGTATAGTGCTTGCCCTGCACGCAGCCGGTCGCGGGGATCACCTCGACATCGAAGCGACGAGCGGGCTGCAGGCCGGCGACGACGGCGCCGACACCCTTGCCCCCGGTGATGCAGATGGTGTCGCCATCGGCGATCTCCTCGATCAGCAGGCGGGCCGCCGCCTCGCCCACAGCCTGCAGCGCCGTCTGCGGATTGTCGGATACGGTCGGCACCACCACGGCGCGGCTGATGCCGCCGAGCGCCAGTAACCGCTCTTCCATATCCACCAGCGGCTCGACCGGCGATTTGATCTTGATCTCGACGAGGCCGAGCTGGCGGCCGCGCTTGATCAGCCGGTTGACGGTGGCATGCGAGATGCCGAGCTGGTCGGCGATCTGTGCCTGCGTCAGGCCTTCGAGAAAATGCAGCACGAGCGCCTGGTGCATCTGGCGCGCGATGACGATTTCCTCGCGCGGCGCTGTCGTCTTTTGTTTCAGTTTGGCGATTGGCATATCAGGCGGCCTTCCGCTTGTGCAGGAAATGGTCGATGGAAACGGCGGCGAGCAGAATGCAGCCTTTGATCATGTCTTGCCAATAGACGGAGACGTCGAGCAGGATCAACGATGACGTGACGACCGAGAGCAGAGCGATGCCGAGGATGGCGCCGAAGATCGTGCCGGAGCCGCCGTTGAGCGAGGCACCGCCGATGACCGCCGCCGCGATGATGTTGAGTTCCATGCCCACGCCGAATGTCGGGGTCGCCGCCCCGAAGCGGGACATGTAGATCACCCCTGCGACACCCGCGAGGGTCGAGCAGAGAACCGTCACCCAGAACTTCACCTGGTTGGTCCTGATGCCGGAATAGAGCGCCGCCTTCTCGTTGCTGCCGGTATAGAACACCTTGCGGAAGGCGGTGGCCCGGCGCAGCAGGAAATCGAACAGGACGACGACGGCAACGAAGATCAGGATGACGTAGGGAATGCCGTGGAAGGTGCCCTGTCCAACCGCCTTGAAGCCTGCCGGCAGGGTAAAGAGCGAGAGCGGCGTGCCCTTGGTGATGATGAGGCACAGCCCGCGCACGATCACCATGCCGGCAAGCGAGGTGATGAAGTGGTTGAGCCCCACTACGGTCACGAAGAAACCCATGATCGCGCCGATGACGCCGCTGGCAAGAATGCCGATCAGTGAGGCCGTCCATGGATCGAGCCCGGCAAGAAACAGCGAGCCGGAGAGCACCATGGCGAAGCAGACGACCGAGCCGACGGCGAGATCGATGCCACCGACGATGAGCAGGATTGTCATGCCGACGACAACGATGCCTTCCACCGAAAAGCTCATCAGCATGGCGCGGAAATTGCCGAGCGTTAGGAAGTGTGGCGAGGCGAAGCTCATGGCGAGGCAAAGCGCCAGGATGATCGCGATCAGTCCCGCTTCGCGCATGCTGCCGATGCGTTTGAAGTGCCCCGTTTTCGGGATATCCGCCGTTATCGTGTCGATTGCCATTCCCGTCTCTTTCTCCTTACGCGGCATGATCAGCCGTCCTTGCCGCACTGACCCCCGATGCGAGGCGGATCACCGTTTCTTCCGTCATATCGTCCCCGCCCACTTCGCCGGCAATGCGCCCTTCGCGCACGACCAGAACGCGGTCGCAGAGCCCGAGCAGTTCCGGCATTTCCGATGAAATGACGACGATGCCGATGCCCGAGCCCGCGAGATCGCGCAGCAGCCGATGGATTTCGGTCTTCGCGCCGACATCGATGCCGCGTGTCGGCTCGTCCATCAGGATCACCTTGGGTTTAACGGCAAGCTGCTTGGCAATCGCCACTTTCTGCTGGTTGCCGCCGGACAGCGATTTGACCGGCGCCTCGACGCCGCCCATGCGCACCGCAAGCCGCCGCGCCAAATCCTCCGCCAGCGCCGCCTCGGCGCGACCGTTGAGCAGGCCGGCATGGTTGGTGAGTGCCTTCAAGTTCAGCACCGAGATATTCTGGGCGATCGACATCTCCAGGAACACCCCGGAGCCCTTGCGGTCTTCCGACAGATAGACGATGCCCGCCTTGACCGCATCCGCATAGGCGCGGATTGCCTGCGGCCTGCGATGCAGGCGGACTTCGCCGTCGGCATGGCGTAGCCCGCAAATCCCTTCGGCGATCTCCGTGCGGCCGGAGCCGATCAGGCCACCGATGCCGAGGATTTCACCCCGGCGCAGATCGAAGCTGATATCATGGAATCGAGCACCATCACCGAGGCCATCCACTTCTAGGATGGTTTCGCGAGAGGCGACTTCGGCCCCGAGCTTTTCCGGATAGAGCTGGGTGATCTCGCGGCCAACCATGCGGCGCACCACATCATCGGCCGTGACATCGTCGATCTTGTCGGTGCAGACATACCGACCGTCACGAAAAACGGTCACGCGGTCGCAGAGGCTGAAGATCTCGGCCATGCGGTGGCTGATATAGATGATCGAGATGCCGTTCGCCTTGAGGTCGCGGATGATGGCGAAGAGCTGCTGCGTCTCGGTTTCGGTCAGCGCTGCGGTCGGCTCGTCCAGAATGAGCACACGGCAGTCGAGCGTCAGGGCCTTGGCGATCTCGACAAGCTGCTGACTGGAAATCGGCAGATCCGCGACCTTCTGGCGGACGTCGATGGCGGCGAGCCGGTTCATCACCTTTTGGGCATCGCGCTCCAAAGTGCGGTAATTCATGAAAGGGGCACGCCGGCGGTTGGTCGCGGCCATGAACATGTTCTCGGCCACCGTGGCATCAGGGCAGAGGGCGATTTCCTGATGCACCAGACCAATTCCGAGCGCCTGCGCGGCAGCCGGTGAAGCGATGCGGACGGGCTTTCCATCGACGCGGATTTCGCCTTCGGTCGGCTGCAGCACGCCAGCGATGATGTTCATCAGCGTTGATTTGCCGGCGCCGTTTTCGCCGCAGAGCGCATGGACTTCGCCGCGCTCGAGCGTGAAGTTGACATCCGTCAGCGCCCGGATCGCCCCGAAATGCTTGCTTATGCCATGAATGGTGAGCACCGGCTCCGCCATCGTCATTTCCTTATTCATGACCGGTCCCCGATCGAGACGGCTGCGATAATCTGTCTTCTGTCCAGCACGGAAAAAGCCGAGCTTACAAGGCGTTGAGGGGATAGTGCGGCAAGTTCTGGCCCAACCATCCCCCTCATTTGGCCCTCCACGCGCACCTTCCTTCCGAAGGTGACAAGGGCCGATGCACTTACTCCTCGATACCCTTCGTGCCGCGGCGCTTCAGGTACTTGTCCCAATAAAAGTCGTCGGCATTCTCGGCAGTGACGATCGAAAGACCATTGTCGACCACTGGGATGCTCATCGGGTTGAAGCCCGATCGCTTGGCGTCGTTCATCGGGTCGATCAGCTCCGGATGCTTGGCAAGCCACAACAGCATGAAGCCCATGTAGCCCTGCATGCCCTGGTTCGGGTTGATCGAGCCGAAGACTTCACCGGCCTTGATCATGTCGAGAATGTTGGCGTTGACGTCGGCGCACATGACAAGAACCTTGCCGCCATTTTCCTTGGACGCCTGTGAGGCGCCGATAGCGGAGTTCGCTTCCGGCATGAAGACCGCGCCGAGATTCGGATTGGCCTGGATGATGCTCGAAAGCCCCTGATATGCCTTGGTCGGGTCCTGGTTAGAAGCGGCGCGACCGACCAGCTTCATGTCGGGCCACTTTTCCTCCATACGGCCGATGAAGGCGGCGATGCGCTTGTCATGATTGTCCTGGCCCGGATTTTCCAGAACCGCATATTCGCCCTTGCCACCCAGCTTCTCGGCGATTGCGTCGGCAGCATAGATGCCTTCGCGGGTGTTGTCCGAAGTGATGAACGAGACGCGCTTGGAAAGCGGCGAGTCGGCGGCAAAGGTGACGACGGCGGTACCCTGCTCGGTGGCGCGGTTGATCGGCTCGATGAACGGATCGGAATTCATCGGATGGACAAGGATGCCGGCAGGGTTCTGGGCCAGCGCCTGATCGAAGGTGGCGATCTGCTTGTTGACGTCATATTCCGGTGTACCGGTATATGCGGTTTCGCAGCCGAGCTGCTGACCGGCCTGCTTGAACATCTCGTAGACCGGGAACCAGTATTCTACGCCCGAGACCATGACGTTCATGACGTATTTTTCACCCGGCTTGCAGCGGAACGGACTGTCCGTTTCCGCGGATGCCGTGCCCGCAAAAAGCGTTGCTGCAAGGACCGCCATGGCGGTCGAGCTGATAAATTTGCGCAAGATTCCTCCTCGAGGCCGAAGCCCCTCCCAAAAGCCTGAGGGCGTCACGTTGACGCCGCTGATCGCGTTGAAATCGAACTTCCTCCTCGAAGTCCGATGAGAGCAATAAAGGCGAAGATCAAATGCGTGTCAATATAATTCACACAATGAAATATATTTCACATCCGCAGGGAAGACAGCGGGGCGATCGACCAAAATCGCGGACTGAGGTAGCAAATGCCGCAAGCACAAGTTGTTGGTCGTCGAGGAACTGAGGCCAAGCTGGCTGAACTGGAAGCCAGACTTGAGGAGATCAAGGCGCAAGCGCTCGCCTTGGAGGCGTCGCACAAGGTCGCTTTCGTGACCGTGATCAAGGTCTTCGATCCAAGAGTAGCGTCCGAGCCCTAGCCGCCGCTTCACCGACCTCCTCGAAGGCCGTGATGTCCGCCGCGGCATCCTCGAGCTACTCCGAGATGCCGAAGAACCGGTCCTTGCGGGTGATCTGTCGAAACAGGCTGCCGAACGCGAAGACTTTGGGGCCAGATTGACGGGATCGGTTCTAATCTGGCTGGAAGGTTTTCTGGCCTGCTCGTACGCATGGAGCAGACGGGCCTGGTTCGCTTGTCAGGTGCTCCCGATGGTCGTCGTAGATTGTGGTAGATCGCCAGGAAAGCATTTGAGGATTAATCTGGGCTGCCCACTCAGGCTAGCTGTCTTCGAATGACCAAAATATCGAAAGAGGGAGCGCGAATATGTTTTCGCCGAAACTGAGTATGCGCTCTCCCATGTAGACGACGATGCCGACGAAGGGACGGTTCACCCCTGGGCCTTCATCTCGAAACCATCGCAGATGTTGGAAGTCCTTTGCTTCAACCGTAGTCGATGTCTTCATCTCGAAGCCGATTATCGTTCTGTCTGACTCAGCAAGGATATCTATCTCGCGTCCTCGTTGATGCCTCCAATGATAAAGTCGCCACTGACGCATTTGATGGGGGACGGATTTCCATATTTCATTGAAAACGAAATTTTCGAACAGGCCGCCAAGCGCTGTGGGATTCGCGCCAATATTGAAGCTCTGGGTGTTCATGCTCCTCAAAGCTGCGACGATCCCAGTATCCACAAGCTGGATTTTTGGCTGGCGTATGTCGCGCCCGGTCTCTCCAGAGGTCCACGCAGGCAATCGTCGCAATAGGGAGAGCTTGGTCAGAATATCGAGGTAGGCATCGGTCGTATTCCGTTGTAAACTGATCTTTGAACACAGTTCGTCTATATTCAGCTCGTTTCCGACACGCGTAGCTAGCTGATCGATCATTCGCCTCATGGCGTCTGATTTTCTTATTTTTAAGATGTACGCGACGTCGCGTTCCACGACACTGTCAACGTAGTCTCTGTATCGATTTTGCCTCCAGTGCTCTTCCAGAGTTCGTATCTCGGGGAAACCGCCTGCGACTATCAAGTCGATGTATTGTGCCCGGGACAACGTTTCTGCTTTAGGCAGGTCTAGCGGATCGGGACGGTCATTCGCCGATGCCCAGTCGAGAATTTTCGCAGGCCCCATGCGTTTTGTTTCGGCGACACTCATCGGAAGCATCGTCATCGTATGGACCCGACCTGCCAACGAGTCCGCCACGTGCGCGGAAATGAAAACGTTGGATGAGCCTGTCAGGACGAACTGACCCATTGCTCGGTTCTCGTCCACGATTCTCTTCAACGCCAAAGCTAATTTCGTTGATCGTTGGGCTTCGTCGATAATGAGGGGACCCGCTTTCGTCTCAGCCAACAGGGAATCCAGCTGTCCTTTCGGATCGGCCTCAATAGCTGCAAGCACACCCTCGTCATCCAAGGTGATGAATTTTCCAGCGCTCAATAGATCGCGTACCAGTGTCGTCTTCCCGACCTGGCGCGGTCCAATAATGTTAACCACTCGCGCTGATGCAAGTGCAGCCTTTAGTTGGGACTGCAGATGACGCGGGAGGAGACTCTCGTCCATGATGGTGGTCACCTCACAGTGGACGCAATTCGATGTGGGGAAAGTTGTAATAGAGTTGCGGTGAAAGTGTCAATAGACGTTGGGGGAAAGTGTCAATAGGATGAGGGGGAAACCTTCAATAGGAATCCGGTGAAACCGTTAATAGCGTCCCGGTGAACCTGACAGTACACGTCGGAGAAATGACGAAGCCCAGATCGATCACCGCAGGCAGTGCTGCTTCTCGACCGTCGTGTCCTCAGTCCACACCTGATCTTCGATACGCTCTGACGCACCTTGCCAGTATCCCGCAGAGGTGATCAGACGGCGTGCGGTGGGTGACCGTACGCAGCACGTCGGCGAGCTGCCAGCGCAGACCCATATGGCGGGTGTCTTCCTTCCAGGCGACAATCGCCATGTACCAATCCAGGTACTTCACCGAGAAGCGGTGGTGGATGCCGTCGTACGAGCGCTCGGCGCGGGCGAAGAAACTCTCGATCCTGTTGGTGTCGGTACCGTCCTCGGTCTGGTAGGCGTGGGCTGCTTTTCCCTTCGGACACCAACCTTGTGGAATTTGCTACCCAACCCCCCAAAATCGCGCACACATCCGTTGGCGCTAACAAGTCAACGTCATCAGGCGAACACGGACCCGCACATTTGACGATCAGGCCGACTGAAATCTCACAACGGAGAGAGCGATATCAGTGATGTGCGTGTCGGGCGTCGGCACCGGCGGAACCCGCTCGGTTGCAGGCCTCTCTCAACTTCGTTTTCGCCTCTTCGAGGGCCTCCTCACCATATAAGGTCACGAAGCTCTCCTGATAGTAGCCATTCGCCGCCAGTCCCCCATGGATTTCCATGGGCAGCGCATGCGGGGAAAGCCGACTGATCTCCTGAAGATTATCCTTGCCGACCGTCTCCATCAGATGAAGGCTATGTTTTCCATCGACAATCACGCTCACCATCGAGATTTCCCGCCCGGGACTTGAACGGTCGGCCGGCATGATGCGGCATTCCACGGACATCTCTTCCGGTAACCCGTGCTGCTTGCCTTTCTCGGCCTCGGGAAAGATCGAATAGCCAACGATCTTGGCATTGCTGGTGGCCGGCCTGAAGGCATGGGCATTCGGCTGGCGGACAGGGTGTTCGCAGAGAAGGGCGTTAAGGCGGGCCAGTATGGCATCTGCGGACCCGACAAGGGGCTGACTTCCGAGCATCGTCAGGCGGAGCTGCCCGTCCTTTACGCGAGGTATGCTGAAGATGAAGTTGGGACTGTTGAAATTCCTCTGCACGATCTTGAACGCAATTTGGGAATCAACGAGGTCGTAAAAGAGACCGGATGGGATCACGGCACTTCTCCTTTGAGAGTCTTGAAACACCAAACGAGAAACAAGGGCTGGGGCAACGCTGATCGCCGCATACAAGTTGGCAGCGAACCGAATCGCTTGCACTAGGGTCCCTTTTATCCCGTGCTGTGTCAATTTGACGGAGCGGAAGCCGAGAAGCTGGCTTGGAAGCGCCGCGATCCTGGTCAGCGCCTGGCGGCTAGGAAAGACACCACCCGAGCCCGATGAGCGCCTCCTGCAGCAGGGTGACGACTTCGATTGGCGTATGTCTCGAGGTGATGTACGGCAAGCCTTTGCGACGTGCCGTCCACCCTACGACCGTGACGTCTCCCGCTGCCGCCTCGAAACGCAGTGCCAGGGCAAAGGTCTTACAATCCCTCACCGCAAGGTATACGGGTTCGATCCCCTTCGCTCGCACCAGATTGAAATCGTTATGTTAATATCCTGCAATCCACCGCGAGTGGACGAGCCTTTGTGCAGAGCACAAAGCGCTGAGAGGCATTTTGTCTGCACGCTGCGTCGGGCGGCGAATAACCCAGCACGCGCCCGCGCGCTCGACTGATAAGACGCGTCAGCCTTTGACGCTTCGGCTACGCACTGTTGGAGAGCAACAGCCTTTGGGTGCTTGTCCAATGGTACGACGTTCTGATCCGCTTTTCGTCTTGCGGTGGCCTCGTGCAGAAGCCGCGATCAGCGCCGTGGCAGTCGCCAGCAAATGATTGGCAGCCAGAAACAAACGGCGCGTCCATTGGGTAGCTATTTGTCTCTCATCGAAGACAAACCCAAGGACTACCAGAATATGAAACGCCTGCTCAAAACTACTGCCAAAACTGTTGCTTCTGTTCTGGCAGCTGTCGCGTTGCTTTCCTCTGCCTCCTATGCAGGCCAGACAACGCGCCACCATGAATACACCGCCACCGCGCTGAAGAAGGATTGCCGATGGGTTTTCCTATTCTGGAGAAGCTGCACCTACAGCTATGTTGGCGCCAATCAGGTCACTAAAACCCGCGCGAAACTTCCAAATTCGGAGATTGACGTGGGCTTCTATACGGGTAGCATTTTCGCTCGCACCGGACGACCCGCCAGCATAAGCTCCTCTGCTCTCTGGGGTAACACCTCCACCGACGTCGGGTTCTCCGGTGGCAGAACCTCCGGATCCTCGCATGGCAGCGCCTTAGGCGGCTCGACGGGTGGCTCTCTCTCAGGGAACAATAGCCAGCAGGGTAGCGGCGCCAGCAATCAGGGCGGAGGCCAAGGTGGCGGTGAGCTCGGTAATGCGAACGCCGGGGGGAACCTTGGTGGGAAGGGCCAACAGAATGGAACCGGAAGCGGTGGGGGCGAAAGAAGCGATCCCGCACCCGGTGACAATGGCGTCACGCCCTCCAAACCGAGTCAGGGTAGCGGAAATGCGATCGACGGGAACGGGAAGGACAATTCCACACATAGTGACAACGGTCATGGCAACGATCCCAACCATACCGATCCGTCCAACCCCGGCAAGGGCGGCGGCAACCATGGCACCGGCAACAAGGGCAAGTGATGCCAAACAGCCTAGGTGGATAGCCGCCCCATGAGGAGCGACCGAGACTGACGAACGGTCTGGGCGCACGCCGCGTTGGGCAACTCTGGCGATAGCAGAAGCCAACAATGCCTATGATAGGGAGGGGGTTCCGCCCCTCCCGTTCCAAAAGGTTTGGCGTCTGGCGCCGATTGGATAATTGTGCGATCGCCCCACGGCCCGGGCGGCATCCGTCTCGTGCTCGTGTCGCGGTTGGATTGATACGAGCATCTTAGAAACCGGTAACTTTTCCCGACGGGCCCGGACGGGGGGATGGTCGTCGTCGGGAATGCCGCCGCCGCTCGCGTCGTGATCGCCGCGTCCTCGGCGATGCGTTTTGGGAGGAACGCAGACCGAATGGCGGCGGCACCTTCAACTTGGAGCGGCGCCGCCGCCCTCATCAGCCTCTCCTAGGTCGAGGGAAACCCAAGCCGAAACCGGGTTCACCGGTCATGCGCCTGAGCATGGCGCATCCGAAGATGGCTGCTCGAACAACAGGAAACCGCCAATTGAAACGCATTACTGCAACTGCAATCGTAATCGCTCTTGTCGCGTCGAACGCGTCGGCTGGGGAGTGGCAACGCATCGGACCAGGGCTCGGTTATGAACAGGCCGATGCCTATTGCGAACTCTACGCCATGAACGGTGGCCGGGGCATGGTCGCTTTTGGTAACCCCAATTTCGTGGCCGGTGCCATGATTGGTGGGGCTATCGGTGGGCTCATCCGCCGCGCTCGGCTGAAATCCAACTGTATGGTGCTGCAGGGTTGGAAGTATTCAAACGTGGTCGCAAGGGCCAAACCATTGCCTGTACCGGTGAAGCCAAGGGCCAAGAAGGGTAACAGATGACCGGCGACGAGGCGTTAGCTCGAAGCGATGGGAGGGTGTAGCGTCATGCTTGGTCATGGTCGCGTGGCAGCGCTTGCCTGCGTGACCCCCGCTTGCCAGCGCCATAGATGTCGCCATAGGCCCGATAAACCGGCTGTCCACGGGCAATCGAAGCCGCCATGGCTCAGGCGCAATTGGCAACCGTAAAGGACAGGGCCTATGACACCGAAGGCAATCTCATCCATCCTCGTCTGCTGGAGCGCTATCAACTCAGGGCCAAGATGATCGTCGACTATATCCAGAAAACGGAACACCACGACGTTCTGCTCCATGCCCATTTCGATGTCGTTCTGGCGGCGATCGCCACCGGACGCCGTGAACTGATCCGTCTTCACCGCGCCGGTGATATCGACGACGAAACGCTGCACGAACTCGAACGAGACCTCGATCTCGAAGAATTGAGCGCGCTTTCCGCCAAGTCCTAGCTGTCGCGGATCGTGACCTAGATCTCGCTGCGCCTTGAAGGACGTTCTCCTGCAGCAAACGGTTGGCCCACATGACGTTCGGCGACGTTCTCACCCTACTCGACCAGGTTTGACCAATGCCAGGACTGGCAGAGCGGCGACACGCCATGAATCTGGCGCCTAGATCCGGTGTCTGGCGCCAGTTGGTTCGACCAGGTCGGCAGAGGCTCCGGGCCAGTCCTTCAATACGGATCTTATTGAATTCACGTCCATGAGGTTAAATGCTGTCGACAACGCATCTGCCGTGGTCGCGTCATCAGCTATAACGGTTACTCTCCGATAGGCCATCCGCGCGCTGCCCGTTTTTGGGTGGAGGATGTGCCCGAACTTGCCGTCTTCGTCGAAGACGAAGCCAGTCGGGCTGGACGTGGCGACCGCCCGATTTACGATGGACAGCACCGCATCGGGATCCAGGCTATCTTCGGTTGTGGCCAACCCGACATGCCATGGCGTTCCATCCGATTGTGCGCCGACCGCCCGTTCCTCACCCATGTTCACAAGGCAACTGTCGAAGCCTTCGTTCCGCAACATATAGGCTACTCGATCGGTAATGAACCCCTGGGCAACGCCATTCAGGGTCATCGCCATTCCCCGCTCGGCGAAGGCGATGCGGTCCGAGCCATAGCTTACGGCTTCGAAGCCGACCTTGCCGAGAGCCCTGTTCAGCTTGGTCTGGCTGGGCCCGAATTCACCTCCATGCCCCGATGCAAAGTGATCGCGATACACCTCCCATAGCGGCTGCACGGTCGGATCGAACAACCCGCCAGTCCTTTCCCAGACCCGCAGACACTGGTCGAGCAAGGACACCATCTCTGGCGAAGACACGGCAACCCCACCTACCCGATTGAGTTCCGCGAGGATCGAATCGTCCCGATAGAGACTGAAAATTCCTTCTAGCCGAGCAACTTCAAGAACGATCTCATCTATTAACCGCCGAGCCCTGGCCATATTGCCGTGATGCAGGACCAGCTTGGCCGGCGCTCCGAGTGCTTGACCGGTCCAGACGACGACCGGCGCATTGGCTTTCGCGGGAAAGCTGGAGTAAAGCAGCGGAAGTCCGGCTGCTGCTGCGATAATTCCTATGGCACGTCGCCTGGTGACGGCCCTAACCATTGGATTCAATCTCCGTGCTCGCGGGTGCGCTGGTAGACGTTCCGAGAACATCCTGATCCTTGATCTCCCCGAGGATCGAAACTCTGCCGCCGTTCTTTTTCGCAAACTCTTCGGCGTCTGCCCGAACGGAGAAAGGAACGGTTTCCGGTGCGCCCATCCCGCCGTGAACCTTGCTCCCCACAACGAAGAATGCGCGATCGGCTTCAACCCAGTTTTGACTTCCCGGCGCTTGCCAACTGGTAGCGTGGCTCATGTCCGATACGTAGATTGCAGCAATGTCCTTTGGTTCTTCCGGAAGCCGGGTAAATGCCACTGCATCACGCGACGAACTGAACCAGACCGGCTTTCCGCCATTCTTTAGGATAACCTGTCCTTTCGGCCCCGCATGCTCCAGCACGTTCATGCCGCAGAAATGATCGACGGCATCGGAGGTAAGCTCCAACGGAGGAGGCACGACGGTCTCGGCCTTCTCGCAAGCGCTTAACAGAGATGCCATAAGGACGACTGATATTGCGAACGAGCGGTTCAAAGTTCTCTCCTGGAAAAACGAAGCATGGCCAACGATAGAGGGACGGCAACCCATAAGGCCAAGGATGCCATCAGGACGGTCGGAGACAGCTTCGAACTCGCTGCGATACCGGACAGTGCCGAGACGGAGCCGGCCGTTTCAGATCCCAGGTTGAGAAGACGGTAGGCATCGGTCGGATTGGCCATCAGAAGTATGCTTAGCAGCCCCGGCGAAAATCCAACGCCCTTCGTCGACACGATCGCGCCCAGCAAACCCATGTCGTAGATGATGACGAAAAACAGCCATACTCCCAAGGCGATGCCCCCGGCCGTGCTCCTCTGGCTGACAGTCGCGCTGACGAGATATCCGATAGCCGTGAAGACCGATCCAAGCAGGATCGAGGATCCAATCATGGCGCCGAACGCCGTCCAACTGTCCGCAGTGGTCGGCGTCCCGGCGACAACGAGCGCCAGACCCGCCGCGCCGTAGCCCAACAGAGTGGCGAACGAGAGTATGAGTATGTGTGCCAGGAATTTTCCGAACACAATCTGGCTACGCGCTACCGGATAGCTCAGA
This sequence comes from Rhizobium sp. IBUN, assembly GCF_000510625.1. NCBI lineage: Bacteria > Pseudomonadati > Pseudomonadota > Alphaproteobacteria > Hyphomicrobiales > Rhizobiaceae > Rhizobium > Rhizobium sp. IBUN. Next base: position 57,225 of record NZ_AZNV01000019.1, on the reverse strand, counting down.
AGCAAAAGAAGTGTTCCACGCTCGAGTTCTCCAACGATCGCATCATGCGAAAGCAGCAAGGCAATGAGGGGAACAAGAAAGATCGTGAGACTGGCAAGACTGACGATGACGATATCCAAACGGCCCGCGCCGACGTTGCCGGTCGGCGCACTGCCCAGAAACGAAAGCGTCAGCGCCAGCGACGCAAGTAGCAAGGTCACCGCGATGACCCAGCGGTTTCTCAACCCCTCCTGGATCTCCTTTCGGGCAATGATCACGATATTGTTCACGGCTTTCTTCCCTGTCGTTGGAGGAAATGCGCATAGACGTCATCGAGTGTCGGCTCGATGACAGTCATGCTGGTCAGTGCAGCCGGATCGGATGTTACAGCCGACAGAACCGCGATCTTCTCGCTATGGTCGACACTGGCTTCCAGAAATTTATCCTTGCGCTCGGTCCATCGCACCGGCCCGTCAAACCACGAGTGAGCAGCGGACTCGCTGCTCGGCTTGAACCTGATCTGGGTCGGCAGGCAGGCAATCCGGCGCAGTTCGTCAAGCGTTCCGTCGGCGATCTTGTTACCGCCGTTGATGATAACGACGCGTTCGGCCCGTTCCTCAAGCTCGCTCAGCGCGTGGGAGGAGAGAAGTACGGTCGTTCCCTTCTTCTGGAAGTCGAGGATGAGATCGTAGAAACTGCGTCGTAGTGCTGGATCCAATCCACTGGTGGGTTCGTCCAGGAGGAGCAGGCGTGGCTCTCCGAGAAGTGCCTGTGCCAGGCCCAATCGCTGGCGCATTCCCTTCGAATAGGTCCTAACCGTCCTGTCGGCAGCGTTCTGCGCCAGGCCGACCTGATCGAAGAGATTTCGCCATCGATCCGCCGGCACGCGCTTCAGCTTCGCATAGAATGACAGAACCTCACGTCCAGTGAGCGCCAGATGGAAAGTGACACTCTCGGGGAGATATCCGACCTCCCTGCGCACGATCAGGTTCCCGGAAACCGGGTCCTCCCCAAGGACGCGCACCTTTCCGTCGGTCGGTCGAAGAAGCCCCAGGATCGCTTTGATCAACGTCGTCTTGCCGGCTCCATTGTGACCGACAAGTGCAACCAGTTCTCCCTCGCCAAGGGAAAACGAAACATCGTTGATCGCGGCGGTATCGCCATAAAATTTCGAAACGTGTTCGAGAGAAATTGTCGCCGTCATCGAGCATTCTCCAAGGGTACGGGCGGCCCCATCAGGGGCTTGCTGTCAATCACGCCGCCCGGCAGGAGCGAAGGGAATTGGGACTGCGCCCATCGGATGATCTGAACCGCGGGACTTGTGGTCAAAACCTTGGCTTGCGGGGCTGTCCAAAGAACAGTGTCAATGATGTCATTGGGGCGATAGGGACTGTCTGCTATCCCGTCGCCATTGAGATCGAACGCGGGATTGTCACTCCAGTAGTTACCTCGACCATTCTTCGACCAATCGAGGTAACGCGACCCGACGTACTTTACCTGGTTCCGATTGCCTACGAACGCGTTGCCGGCTATGGCGTTTCCTTCGGAACCGGCTGTAAAATGTATGCCGATCGCACAGTTCTCAAACACGTTGTCTTCAAGGACATTCCGGTTTGCGTTGTAAATGAACACGCACTTCTCCGGTCCGAGCTGCGTCCCCTGCCCTTCGGCAAGTCGCGTCTCGATGTCAGGCATGTCGCTGGCGTCAGCCCTTGTTCCACCCAACAGCCATCGATCGGACGGCTGGAGGCGACCGGTGACCCTGTTTTGCCTTATGATCGAGCCGTTGGCAAAGTTGAGGAGCAAGCCGTGATCCCGGTCGCCATCGGAGACATTTCCGGTGATCTTCAGATGGTTCGAAAACATGATGGCATAGCCCACCAGGTTGCCCACTGAGACGTTGTCGCTGATTTCGCTGTCGTTGGTGTACATGTAGTGGATGGCGAACCGCAGGTCGCGCAAACGGTTTCCCTTGAAGACGTTGCGTTTGCTCGCGTTCGTCGAGATGCCGTCCTTGCCGAGGCTAATGTCATTGTCCACGATCATTGCGCCCGGGGCGTTCCACAGTGAGACGCCGTTGCCGGCCTCGCTCATTCGACCCGACGCCATTCCGATGATCCGGTTGCGTTGGGCGACGGAACCGGCGGCACCGTGCAAATAGACACCGTTCAGGTTTCCCTTGATCGTGTTGTCTTCGACCACCGCATGGTCAGCGCTCTGGCTTACAAACACCCCGGAATCGAGCGCAGACAGATCAGAACCGGATCCTTCAATCTCAAGACCTCGCACAACAGCTCCTGGCGCCGTGATCGTGATCACGCTTCCCTTGCCATTGCCCACGACGGCCGCGCCAGACTGACCTTCCAGCACGATCTGCCTGCTGACAGTCAACGGTCCGGCATACCGGCCAGGCGACAGCCGTACGATGTCTCCATCTGTGGCGGCATCAAGGACACGTTGAACGGTTGCGGCATCCGCTGCCGCAAGCTGGAATTCTGCGGCGCGAACATGGGCCGGAATGGCGGTCGTTGCGACCGCCATTCCGAGGAGTGCTATTTTGCCAAGCGGCGGCATCATGCTGCCTTTGGTTCAACGAGCATGCGACCCTGCATCTCCATATGCATCGCATGGCAGAACCACGAGCAATAGTACCAATAGACGCCTGGCTTATCGGCGGTGAAGGTCACCGACGCGGTCGCCTGCGGCGCGACCTCCATCTGGATACCGTAGTTTACGATCGAGAAGCCGTGAGTAAGATCCTCCACGTCATCGATATTGGTAACGTAGACGGTCACCTCGTCGCCCTGCCTGACATTGAATGATTCAAGGCCAAACGCCGGGGCCGCCGACGTCATATAGACCCGCACCTTGTTTCCATCCCGGATAACTTGGGAGTCCGATAGGAGGTCGATGTTGTCCTCCTTGGCCTGAGCGACTGCATCGGCGAAGAAGACATCGTCCCTTTTCCAGACACTTACGGGATTGATCTTCGACGAATGAACGATCGTCGCGTCGTGTGGTTCGGCGAAGGTGGGATTGTCGTGAACGAGAACCATCTTGTCGCCGGAAATGTCGATCAACTGATCATTCTCCGGCTTCAGGGGGCCGACGTTAAGATAGCGATCCTTCGAGAACTTGTTCAGCGAAATGAGCCACTTTCCGTCCGCGTCTTTGGTCTGGCCCATCGATGTGTGGTTGTGACCCGGCTGATATTGAACATCGAGCTTCTGACGAATCGGGTCGACCTTCTCGCCCTTGAAGGCGCGGATAGCGTCTTCAATGTTCCACTTGCAGATCTGGCTGTCGATGAACAGGGTGGTGTAGGCATTGCCGCGCCCGTCATAGGCCGTATGGAGCGGCCCGAGGCCAAGCTGAGGCTCGGCGACCACCGTGTCGCGCGGTTGAATCTTGTCCTCGAACAGGTCATCGAACTTGCGGACGTCGAACACTGTGACGGTAGGAGACAGCTTTCCGTTGGCGACGACATGTATTCCGTCCGGAGCCGTGTTCATGCCATGCGGGCTGTTCGAAACCGGGATGTAACGCGTGTAGGCGGAGCCGTGGCGGCCGTCGAGAACGGGAACGCCGCCGATTTCCTTGAAGTCGCCCCGCGCGACGGCATCTTCGATCCTCTTGAGATTGAAGACAACGACCCAGTCCTGGTCCTTCGCCATCATCTCCGGAAGATTGACGCCTTCTTCGGAGTTGTAGCAGGTCGCAAAGCAGTACTTCCCCTGATAGTCGGCATCGACATTGTCGAGATTGCCATCGACGATCAGCTGCCAGGCAACCTTCATCGTTTCGCCGTCGACGGCCGTGAAGACAGCGTGGTACTGCTTGGTATCGTCGAGAATCTTGCCGTCGTTCGGGATCGGAACGCGATCTTCGCCGTTGCAGAACACATATCCGGTCTTGGGGTACTTCTGCACACGAAGTCCGTGGACCGTGTGCTGGTTCGGAAGTTCGATGATCTTGTCGCACTTCATGACGTCCAGACGGATTCTGCAGACGCGCGTGTTTGCCTTGTCATTGGCAAACAGGTAGCGCCCATCGTAGGTCCCGTCGGTGAAGGAGGGATGCGGATGGTGCAGATCGCCGTTGTGGTAGACACCGCCGCGAGTGGACAAAAATTCGCGCGTTTGAGGAAGCAGACCGTCCGTGAGTACCTTGCGGCTTTCGTTGGTAAGACCCCAGCCGGTCGCGCTGCAGCGGTTGTAAACCGGGATTCGCATGAGTTCTCTCATGGATGGGAGACCAACCACTCTGATTTCGCCCGATTGCCCTCCGGACACGAACACGTAGTATTCGTCGAGTTCGCCAGGCTTGACCTCATGGTTCAAGCCTTCCGCGCGCGCCGCCGTAGCCGTGGCACCGGAAAGCGTCAGAGCGCCACCGACCCCGGCCGCGCCAGCTGCCGCCGCGAACGCAGTCGTCCCCAAAAGTTGCCGTCTGTTGAACAATGGATGCTTTTCTTCAGTTGTCATTTGCGTCTCCTTGGTGGGTATGTTCACGCCGGCTGATCCGACGCGGAATCTGCTTTCTTGATTGGACTACCCTTGTAGGTAACCTCGACCTTCTTCTTGGTGGTGACCTCTCCTCTGGATTCAGGTGTCGACAGCGCCATGAACTTCTCGCGCTTGAGGCGGACCTGGATCATGTGCGGGCAGCGGTGGTCGTCCTGGTACAGCTCCTGGCAGTGCATGCAGTAGATGCACTCGTTCACATTGATCTGACCTTCGGGATGAATGGCCTGAACCGGGCATTCCTTCGCGCAACGCTGGCACGGCGAGCCGCATTCAGGCCAACGCTTCAGCCACTCGAACATCCTGATCCGCCCAGGAATGGCGAGCGCTGCGCCCAGCGGGCACAGGTAACGGCAGTAAAAGCGCTCGATGAAGAGTCCGGCGACCAGAAGTGTGACCGCGAACAGCACGAACGGCCACTGGCGTGCAAACTTCAGGATGATCGCAGTCTTGAACGGCTCTACCTCGGAGAGCGTCTCGGCAAGCGCCATCGAATAGAAGGAAAGGCCGAAGAGACCGAGGAAAATGATGTACTTCAATGGCCAGAGACGCTCGTGCAGACCCCACGGCAGCTTGACCTGCGGCACCTTGAGCTTCTTGGCGACGTTACTGGTAAGCTCCTGCAGTGCACCGAACGGGCAAAGCCACCCGCAGAAGGGTCCGCGGCCCCAGAACAAGAGCGCCGCCGCGACCGCTGCCCAGAGCAGGAAAATGAGCGGGGCTGCCAGGAAGAACTGCCAATTGAACCCCGTCACGAGAGCATTGGCAAAGGTGAAAACATTGACGACCGAAAGCTGCGCGTTGGCGAACCACCCCAGCCAAACAAGGGTAAATAGCAGATAGCCGTTCCGGACGTAGGCGAACAGTTTCGGCCGGCGGACAAGCCAGTCCTGAAAGAAGAAGATTGCCGTCAACGTCAAAAGCGCACCGATCGTTATCGCGATCTTGACGCGGCTTCCCTGCCATATCGCTATCCAGAGCGGAGCTTCGCCCTCGTCGACGGTTGCTTCCGGGTGCGGCACGCGCGGCGCTGTGGAGACCGGGGCGGCAGCAGGCGTCTGGCTTGCCTTCTCGACCTTCACATAGGGTGTGGGGAGCGAGTAGCCGAGGTTGTAGGGTAGCACGGCCTTCTGTGTGCCCTCGCCGGCGCGCTGTACCAGGAGCTGCAGCTCCCAGGGTTCGGTTACATCGAAGGTGAAATCCTTGGGAACGGCGAAGAGGGCGATTTCCCTCAGTCGGGGCGCGCCGGCTGCTGCGAGCGCCGGGATGCGGGTATGGTCGTGGTCGTGGAATCTGACACCTTGCCCGTCTTGAAGGAGTTCGATCCGATCGAAGATCCCGCCGCGCACATATCCTGACCCCTTGAAAGAGTAAGCACCGTCGCCGGCAACGAGGATTGCTGCCTGATCCGGCTGCAGTTGCTTGCGAAGCCGTTCATACAGGGTGTCACCGAGCAGGCTCCGGCCAATGATTGGAACGCTGACCGGAGCAACGTAGAGATCAATGAATCGTTCGGTTTCAGGCGTCGCTTCCGGTCTTGCGGCAGCCGCGTCCTTATTCGATGTGCGGAAAGCCTCCGAGACCTCACCCACTGTCAGCCGCAGGCTGCGGATCGAACCGTCTCCAAGGAGCGTTTCCCAATCCTGCGTGCCTACCTTTGCCTCGTCGACACGCTTGACTTCCGTTGCGACCGACGTTCCGGCGGTTTGCTGCTGACTGTCGAGCCGATGGGCACGAATAAGCTTCACGGCCGAGCGGACTACACTATCCCCCATGACCAAGACGGTTACTGTCGCACCGCTGACGATGTCGACCTGCGGCGGACGATCGAGGCCAGCGGCGACACGTCCGAGATCTTTGCCGATGATCGAATTCAACGCCGCAACGACACGGGCCTGCGGAATGCCAATGAGGACGATCGGTTCCTTGTGATCGACGAGCTTGATACCGCGAATGACGCCATTGGCCGCAATGCCAACCACGATGTGGATTGGTTTTCCGGAATAGCCGGCGGACGCCGTGAAGTCCGAGTTCAGGTAGGCGTAACCGAGAACCTCGCTCCCGCGGAACACCGGGGCGATCGGAGGCTCTCCCTGCGGCGGGCCAAAGCTGTCCGCTCCCTGGAAAAGTTCCGAGGGTTCTACCTTTTGGATGTACGTCGCAAGCTGATCAGCGGCGCTGCAAGCAACGGCAGAAAACCAGATTGCAGCAAGCACGAGTAGCGCTTGCAAGCAGGCTTGCAGCCAAGGTCTCGATTTCAAAAGCATTCTTCCCCGTACACCCACGTTGGCGGTTTACGGTGAAAGGTGTAGTCGCGACGCAGCAGCCCCTCTTTGACATGTATCAAACGGGAAAATCTTTCCATCTGATAACCGTTTCCGCAAGACGGCGCGTCTCAGGAGCGACCCATGACAGAATTGCCAAGAGAACCGATGACCATCCGTTCGATGCCGGAGTTGCTGGCAACGGCGAAGGCTATGGAGACTGAAGCCATTGCTGGCTATGAGACGCTGGCGGACCATATGCGTCGATCGCGAAAGCCCGACCTGGTTGCCGTGTTCGAACGACTGGCTGCCGAGGAACGTGGCCATCTTGCTTCCGTAGAGGATTGGTCAGGTCAAATGGGAATGGCCAGCGTCGCTGCGGGCGCCGAACCGGAGGACGTCTTTGACGATGAAGGTATGAACCTCACGGACCCCGCGCTGCTTTCGGCCTATCGGGCCTTTTCGGTCGCTGTGCGAAACGAGGAACGGGCCTTCCTCTTCTGGACGTATGTTTCGGCCCACGCGCCGACACAGGAGATTGCCGAGGCGGCGGAACGTATGGCGCGCGAGGAGCTCGGGCACGTCACTGTTCTGCGCCACGAACGGCGTTTGGCCTTCCATCTTCAGAAGCACGCGCAGACTGAAACGATCCTCCTGCGCGACGTTGAAACCAGACTTGACGCTCACCTTCGGACACTCGTTCAAAATGATCATCCGCCCTCGCGAGAGCCAACGACACTGCGACAGAACGGCTGGGCGCAGCGCGTTGCAGCCTTCGGGGGACGCATATTGAAGTTTGAGAACTCGGTGGGGGTGGCAGATATCCCACCCACTGCGCTAGCAGAACTGCTTCTTGATTTTTATCTCGGCGAGGCGGAGCGATCCAGGGATGAGCAGACCCGTAACCTCGCTCAGCTTTACGCGGGTCAGCTCGTCGCGACCTTGGCATTGTTGCGACAATGATGACGATGTAGCGGCTGCTCATGGATGAACAGGCAAGGGTCGAAGACCTCATCAGGGCTTCCAGCCTACCTGCTCGCCGAAAGGAACGCCGAACACCACCGCAGGATGCTCGATCGCCTGAAACGGAAGCGCGCATCCTTCGACTATTCAGGTCGAGGAAAGAACCTCGTGTCGGCGCAGCCAACGCTCATCTCTGAAACCGAATATCGCGCCTGGACACATGACGGGATACTCCGGGCCGTCTCAAGCCGGTCCTTCCGGTCTTCGTGGCGCGCCGCAGAAATCGTGACACGCGACGAATTTGCCAACGATATCGGTCAGCCTTGCACGTCGAGCCCGATATCCAGCGTCGGCGCGCTGTGCGTACACCAGCCAACAGAGATGAGGTCAACGCCTGAGGCGGCGACCGCGGCAACCGTTGAAAGCGTTACTCTTCCCGACGCTTCGGTGATCGCGCGACCATCGACGATTGCGACGGCCTCGCGCAGCTGCGCCGGCGTCATGTTGTCGAGCAAGACCGCATCAACACCCTCTCGCATCGCTTCACTGAGCTGCTCGAGCGTATCCACTTCGACCTCGATCTTGACCATGTGCCCAACGCCCGCCCGGGCACGACGGATCGCCTCGGCCACGCCGCCGGCAATCGCCACGTGATTGTCCTTGATCAGGACGGCATCATTAAGCGCGAACCGATGGTTCATGCCCCCGCCGGCGCGCACCGCGTATTTTTCCAGGCCCCGCAGCCCAGGTGTCGTCTTGCGGGTGCAGGCAATCGACGCCTTCGTGCCCCTGACCGCCTCAACCAAGCTTTCCGTCACCGTCGCAATCCCGGACAGATGTCCAAGAAAGTTCAGCGCCGTGCGCTCCCCCGTCAGCAACCCACGCGACGGTCCGGTGATCTCCGCGATGATGTCACCGGGCCTGACCGGGGATCCATCCTCCATGTAACGGGCCATGGTGATCGTTGGCTCGACCAGCTGGAAGGTGAGTTCAGCCGCATCCAGGCCTGCGACGACACCGGGCTGCCGCGCCACCATAACCAGAGACGAGCGATGATCGGCGGGGATGACCGCCGCCGAGGTAATGTCGCCGGCAAGGCCGAGATCCTCAACGAGGGCAGTGCGCACCATCGGTTCGATAATGAGGCGCGGCAAAGGGGCAAGGGACATATCAGGCACTCCGGGCGAAAGAATGGGTGGCGGCGTGTGCGACATCGAGCACATCGGCAAATGTCATGAAGCGGCGTTCGGCGACAGGCAGCTTCAGCGGAAAATCGGTGCGGGCATGGGCACCGCGGCTTTCCTTGCGCAGCATTGCGAAGACGGCAATTGTCAATGCGACGATCGCCGGGTCAGCAGCGGGTCCGTCGGATGCCGCGAGCGGCAGCAGGGTGGCGATCGCACCCTGGAGAGCCCCAGCATTGCGCAGCACGCCGAGGTGACGCGACACGATCGCGCGCACCGCCGACGCATCCGGTGCCGGCCCGGCTGAGACTGTCGGGGCCGCCCGAACGGTGCCGGGCAATGTCGCTCCAATATCACGGGCGGCCCGAATACCAAGGGCTGCCGCCTCGAGCAGCGAATTGCTGGCCAGACGATTGGCGCCGTGCAGCCCGGTCGAGGCGGCCTCGCCGATGACCCAAAGACCGGGGAGCGAACTGCGCCCCGTCAAATCGGTCGCAACACCGCCCATGTGGTAGTGGACGGCGGGGCGCACTGGAATGAGATCGATTGCCGGGTCGATTCCGGCGTCCTGACAGAGTGCATGGATCGTTGGAAAGCGGGAGGCAAAGCGATTGCCGAGCGCAGCACGGGCGTCGAGAAAGACACGCCGCCCCAGCGAGAGCTCGGCGCTGATGGCGCGCGCAACGACGTCGCGCGGAGCAAGCTCGGCGCCGTCGAAACCGGTCATGAAGCGCTCACCCCTGTCGTTGACGAGAACAGCTCCTTCGCCGCGCACGGCCTCGCTGACAAGCGCCAGGGGCCGTCGCGCAGAGTCAAGGCCGGTCGGGTGAAACTGCACGAATTCCATATCGGCAAGCCTTGCCCCTGCCCTTGCCGCCAGCGCGATCCCCTGGCCGAAATTGCACATCGGATTGGTCGTGGCATCGTAGAGTCCGCCGATCCCACCTGTGGCCAACACCACTCTGTTGGTCATGATGGCAGCGGTTTGCCCTCCCCGGTTGACGACCACCCCGTTGACAGATCCATCATGGGTCAGAAGCGAGCGCACCTCGGTTGCATCGAGCGTGGTAATCGAGGGCGTGTTGGCGATTGCCTCCACCAGAGCGGCGATAATCGCAGCACCCGACCCATCCCCGGATACATGCACGATGCGTCGACGCGAATGTGCCGCCTCAAGGCCAAGGACCAGACGACCCTGACTGTCCTGATCAAAAGCAACGCCGGCGCGCTCCAGGGCGGCGATGACGGCCGACCCCTCTTCGATGATCTCGGACGCGGCTTGCGGATCGCACAGGCCGTCGCCGGCAGCAAGTGTATCGGACAGATGCAACTGGATGCTGTCATTCTCGCCAAGGCTTGCGGCAATCCCCCCTTGCGCCCAGGCGCTCGAGGTCTGCGCACCAATGGCGCCGCGGGTAATGAGCACAACCGGCTGCGGCGCCAGCGTCAGCGCCGTCATCATACCGGCGAGCCCGCTTCCCACGACGACGACCTGCCCGCTCAATGACCCGAGAAGCGCGGTCATATCGCAAGCATCCGCTCGACCGCACGCCTTGCAGAAACGGCAACTTCAGGGTCGACGGTGACCTCGTGGCGGTTTTCCTCGAGTGCAGCGCGGATATTGGCGAGCGTGATCCGTTTCATGTGCGGGCAAAGGTTGCAGGGGCGGATGAACTCAACATCGGGATGGTGCACAGCGACGTTGTCGCTCATCGAGCATTCGGTGAGGAGCACGACACGGGCCGGACGCTGCTGGCCGACAAAATCCGACATCACCGCCGTCGACCCGGCAAAATCCGCCTCGGCCACGACATCCGGAGGACATTCGGGATGCGCCAGCACCGTCAACCCGGGATAGTTCTCACGAAGCTGTCTGACATCATCCGCCGTGAACAGTTCATGGACCTCACAATGACCATGCCAGGCAAGCACCTCGACCGACGTTTCGCGGGCGACGTTTCGGGCGAGATACTCGTCTGGAATCATCAGCACGCGCGGCACGCCGAGCGACTCGACAACCTGCCTGGCATTTCCCGATGTGCAGCAAATGTCCGATGCCGCCTTCACGGCCGCCGAGGTGTTCACATAGGTAATAATAGGCACGCCGGGGTGAGCTTGGCGTAGAAGCGCCACATCCTCGGGCGTGATTGAATCCGCCAGCGAGCAACCGGCCCCCATATCCGGGATGAGCACCGTCTTGTCGGGATTGAGGAGCTTGGCCGTTTCGGCCATGAAATGCACACCGGCAAGCACGATGATATCCGCCTCGACGTCAATTGCCTTGCGCGCCAGCGCCAAGCTGTCGCCGACGATATCGGCGACCCCGTGGAAGATTTCCGGCGTTTGATAGTTATGCGCAAGAATGACGGCGTTTCGCCGCCGCTTCAGCTCAAGGATCGCCTCGACATCGTCTTGGAACGACATCCACTCCGCCTTGGGGATAACACGACGAACGCGCTCGTAGAGCGAGGATGCGGAAACGCTGTGGTTCATGGCCGGCTCCTATTTATACTCAATCAGAGCATATCTAGAGCGCATAGATATTCTCGTTGTGAGCATATGTCAATTGCGGGAGATTGGCAGCTTTGATCCGGCGAGCGCGCGTTCTTCCAGGACAGCATGGCGATAACGGAAAAGCTTTGCGGGGCGTCCGCCCGTTTCGCTCGTCGTCTCGCCGGTTTCCTCGACAAGTTCCTGCTGCTCGATCAGTCGGCGGAAATTCTGCTTGTGCAGCGTCAGCCCGGCAAGCGCTTCGACACTGCGCTGCAACTGCAGCAGCGTGAAGCTCACCGGCATCAACTCGAAAACGACCGGGCGATACTTGATCTTCGCACGCAATCTCGCAATGCCTGTCGCAAGGATACGCCGATGGTCCGCGAACATTGCCCGGCCCGGATTGGTTTCGGCTGCGCAGCCCGACTCGCTCACAACGCCAGCTTCATAGAGGAGCTCGTAACGCTGCAATACAAGATCCTCGTTCCATGAGGCCTCGCCGAGCCCAAAGGCGAAATTTGCCCGACGGATCCGATCCTCACGACGGGACGGATCACGCTCGGCCCACGCCATAAGGCAGCCGACCAGGTGGTCGAGGACCACCGGTCGCCCGGTACGCCAGTCTTCCCACGGAAAATAGCCGTACCAGCCCTGCCAGCCGGGTCGGCCGCCTCCTGGCGTCGCTTGCTCATGCACAAGGCCGAGGTAGCTGATCGAAATCGTCCGGCCACCCATGATCTCGTTGTTTCGATCGCGGTCGGCGAAGGTATAGAGCTGCTCCAGGTAGCCGACCGGATGGCCCGTCTGCTCCTGAACCCATTCGCGCAGACCGCTTTGCAGTGTGCGATGTCCCATTTCGAACGGACCGGACGGCAGTGCATCGCCGGATCGGATCGTCATGACACGCGGTTCGCCACCCGTTACCGCAACCAGTACGGCTATCAATTCGGCATGGGCAAACCCGATCGTCACGGCAGCTACGAATCCATCTGTATCGACTGATCTATCAGTGGCATACCACATCGCGCCGCGAAAGCGCTCCGGAGTTTGGAGGCGGAAAGGCTCGCCAGCACACAGGATTGCCGCTACCCCGACGCGGGGGAATCCGTCAACTTAAAACGGCCGGCTGCGCACGACCTGTGGTTGCTGCTCCCCGTGACAGAAATTTGCGATTTAAACCCCTCGCAAATCGGGCCGAAAGCCGAATATCCAATATGTTGCCCATAGGCTCTCTATGCGGGATAAAAAACACATCAACGCAATTGATCCGTTCAATTATCTCCGTTAGGTTGATTGCTGGCATAATAGTCGCGTAACAACCGGCGTTGGAAGGAGAGAGCGATGAAGGAAGGTCCCCATGCAGTTGATGTTCACGTCGGGAAGACAATCCGCATAAAGCGTCTGATGCGTAAAGTATCGCAGACCGAACTTGGTGATCGGGTTGGCGTCACCTTCCAGCAGATCCAAAAATATGAAAAGGGATCAAACCGCGTTTCAGCGAGCATGCTGGTCGAAATTGCCGGTGCCCTCGATGTCGACGTCCGATCTTTCTTCGAGGACGTCAACCCAAACTCGGCCAACGATAATCCAACGCCCAGCGAGGAATTCGTTGTTTCCCGCGACGGCGTGCTGCTCAATGCCGCTTTCCTGTCGATCAAGAACGAGCAAGTTCGCAAGAAGATCGTAAAGCTCGTACAGGCAATTGCCGGCATGGAACAGCTGGACGACGGCGAGTAAAGGCGCAGTCCCAACGTCACCCCGGTCCGTCAGTGGCAGTCGAGAAGCACTAGATTCTCGCTGGCATCCTTCATTGCGACCTGCGTCTTGGTGCCGATCAGCTTTTCGAGGTTGACGTCGAGCTCCCGTTCGGGGTCAATCCCGTCCCAGTCGATGACCACCTGAAGAAGAGCCATGTTGGTCAAGTGCATCAGATTGTTCAGCTTGAGCTTCTGGGCCTCATCCTTTGCCGCCGAGAGCAACCGGAAGATTCTCGCGTACTCGCTACCCGTACCCTCGTCCCGCGTCAGAATGTTCATTGTCACTGCCTTCTCCAATGATGAGCCTTCCGGGCTTCAGCGATATCCATCATTCAGGTCCGGCGTTACTTGGGCGTTACAGGCGTGACAGCACCTGTGACTTCCGCCCGCAAAAGCTCCCAATGCGAGGTGGCGGCGAAGCCCCAGTCACGCGGCTGGGGAGCAAACCTCACCTCCAGCAGATATTGCAGGACGAGTTCGGCGTCCTGACGCTTGCGCTCTACCTTTCCGGCGCGAATCAGCCGCAGGATCTCCTTGGCACGGCCGTCACCGGAAAGGGTGCAGCCTTCGACGACCTTGGGATAGGTACGCTCTGAGAAATGGATCGAACGGCCCGCGAGCAACAGCATCTTGTGCTCGGCAGGCGAAAGTGCGCCCTGCCGATAGAGACCGTCGATCGTCGGCTGAAAATCCACCCACGGAACCGAAAGCGGCAACCAGCCGAGCTCTTCCGGCGCATGCACGAGCGCGACGGCCTCGTCATCGATCAGGCGACCCTCGGCATAGTCCTCGTAGATCGTGCCGACCCCAACCATCCCGAACGCGTCGCATTCGGCTGCGCGAAGCGCGCCCATGCTGGCACCTCCGACAATGATGACATTGTGCTGCAGCCCATAAAGGATTTCCTTGTGCCACACAGAAGGCACTTCCCCGAAGTAGCCGTCAACAATCCCGATCGCATGCGCTCCATCTCGCACCGCCTGGAATATGTCGCCGCGTGCAGCCGGCCCACGAAAGAGGATCGACGGATTCTCGACCCGAAGCCTATCGATGTCGGCGCCAAAACTCGGACCGCCAAAAATGACCTTCATTGTATCGCTCCCTGCATGGCGCTCACGGCCCGCAATCCGAGTTGAATGAATTCGCCGCTGACATCCACCTCGAGGCCAGGAACGATCATACGAACGACCGAGACCGGCAGACCCGGATGGGAAAGCGGCACGGCCACCACCTGATCGATGCCCCTCGACCTGAGGCGATCGAGAATGCGGCCGATGTTTTCCTGCATGGTGCGCTGCGGGGCTTCGAGAGAGAATTTGGGAGTAACCGGGGCTTCGTCGCAGAGATTGATGAGCTCTTGCATCGGGCCACCATCATCGAGCCTCTGATAGAGACGCGGGGAAAAGTCGTCACGACTGCCGGCAATCGCCGTCAGTCGGCTCTGTGCGGCCTCGGTGATTGCTCGCAGTGCTGCGCGAACAGGATCAGGATGGCATCCGCATCCCCCGCAAACATGGGTCCAGCGGGCATCCACGCGCTCGCCGAGATTGCCGGGAATGATAACTGCCAGAAAGCTCGGAACGCCAATATCGGTCGTCATGTCGAGCAGCAACAGACGCATTCCAGCGCGACGGATGCGATCGACAATGATATCGAGCACAGGGTCGCCGAACGCGATCGGATCAATCCGCGCGCCGCGCAGCTGTTCATAGGGACGCAACTGCGTCAGCGCCCAAGCGTCGCGTTCAACCAGTTCACAAAGACCGTGAAGCACGGCTTCCGCCGGCCGGTTTCCGGAAGCGAGACCGTCGCTCGACTGCTCGAAACCCGACGGCCGGGTGCCCCGATGGTCGAGGCCGACGAGCGGCCAGGGAACGAAGACCGGACGGTTGGACATGATATCGAGGCCCTCGCCCCAGGCGATCGGCTCGGAACCAATCTCCGAAGGGACACAACGGGCCACCGAATCAAGGTCGATCATCGGCGCATGCTCAGCCCTCATGCCGGCGACGGTCGCAATGACAAGGTCGCTTGGCTGGCTCTCGGCAACACGCGTCTCCACCGCCTCCATCGCAGCCGAGGTCATTGCCGCCTCCTCGTCGATGCCCTTTCCCTGGAAGACGGAGAGCGTATAGCTGTTCGGTCGCGTGGCAAAGGCAACGGGGATCTCAAGGAGATCCAGCGCGGTGAGCAGACCCACCCTTGTAATGCCGAGTTCCTTGAAATGCGGCTTGATCGCCGCGAATGTCTGCCCAGGTGTCAACGAGCGGTCGTGATAGCTGTTGATGCCGGCCGATGAGAGGCTGAGATCTTGCGCCAGGCGCTCGAGTGAGGTCTGAACAGACATTCGCATCAATCCTCAACGGAACTTCAGGGCGTGAACGATATTCGCCGTCGCGTTCGTGTCGAGCTGCACTGCTTCCTGCTTCAGGACGGCCTGAGCGGCTGCCGAAAGACGGACTGCAACGGGCTTGATCTGTGTCGTCGTCATTGTTTCATCTCCTGTTTGAAAACAGCATTGCGCTGCGGACACAGAGAAGATGCACCAACGGGCGTTATTTCGGCGTGACCGAGATTCTCATCAGAAAAGAGGGAAAACGCCGAAGTTGTAGCGCTTCAGGACAGTCCGGCGATGCGAAGACCGTCGATCAGCTGACGCGTGTCCTCCGGATTGCGATCCGGCACGAATTGCCAGACGTCATCGGTACGGAAATCCGGGAAATTTTCGAGGACAATGGCGGCATAACGCGACGCGGTCCGGAGGTCGCCGTTCTTCGCATGAGCTGCGGCCAAGAGGCGCGAGGTCGCCGGACGATCCTTGACGCGATCGAGTACCTCGATCGCCTTTGCGTAATTTTCCTGGACGAAGTGAATGCCACCGAGGTTCCAGTAGTAGTAATCCGGAGGCAGCGGATTGAGCTTGATCGCCGCCAGGCTCAACTCCAGTGCCCTGTCACTCTGTCCGTCATGCAAAAGCGCATCCGCATGGTCGGCGAGGATATCGGCGTCATTCGGGTTGAGCATCTGCGCTTCCGCGAAGAAATCGAGGCTGTCGCTGAAGCGGCGACGGTAAAGAGCGACAAAGCCCAACTCACGCATCGCCCGCCCGCTATTGGGGTCGGTGTCGCGCGCAAGCCAGGCGGACCGGTCGGCATCCTCCAGTAATTGCGTGTCCTTCATCCCGCGCACCAGCCACTCCATGCCGAGCACGCGGGCCATTCCGGCGTGCGCGGATGAGAATCTGTCGTGACGGGCCAGCGCCGATTTGAACCATTTGCGCGCCTGCCGCAGATGCTGCAGATCCGTCTTCGAAACGAGACGCTTTCCTTCAAGGTATAACCGGTATGCCGACGGGTTGACGTCGTGCGTCATGTCCAGAAGCTCGCGGCGCTCGATCGTGTCGGCAAGCGTCATCACGATACGCCGCGCAAGCTGCCCGAAGGAGTGATTGACCTTCTGCATGGCGAGCGGCAGGTCGATTGCCCACAGCACCTCGGCCGTTGAGGTCTTCGTCAATCGGCAGGTCGCATAAATGTCGTCATCACGGCCATGGATGGTGACATAGACCGTATAGTCAAAGCGCAGTTCGGGCGGCGTTGGAGCAGCAATGCCCGCAAGATTGCGATTGACGATTTCCAGACTGGTATGAGCGGCAATAACCTTGAACCCACGTTGCTGGCTCAGGCCGATCGTTACCTCTTCCAGCAAGGCTCGCCCCACACGCTGCAGCATCGGGTCAGACAAAATCGAATCCGGCGGCAAAATGAGGACACGGGGCTGCCCGACCGGGTCGGTGGGCGCGATCGTTGGCACAGTCATGGGCGAACTGGCCAGCATTGCTGGAGCGATGATGCCGAGTTCCTGCGCGAGGGCCTGCGTCACGCCATCCGGTTCCGCACCATATTCGGTTTTCAGCTCACCGCGGCAGCGAAAATATGCCTGGCGCGCGGCTGCAAGATCTTCCGCGTCAACGTGCCTTTTCATCAGCGCCCGGCAAGCGACCTCGTTGGCAGGGTCGGCCTCGACGAGCAGACCCGCGAGGAAGAGGACATCGTCGGAGGTTCGCTTTTCCGGCGTTTCAAGCAGTGAAATGATATGGGCTTCGCGACGGTCGGCGATGCGCTGTCGCTCCACACCGATGCGCTCTTCCGCTTCAATCGTCGGCGCCTTGAACCCCTCGAGGAGTTCGCCGCCAAGCAAATCCCACGCAGGACGTGGCAACGGCGCGGCCGTATTGGTCAAGACCAGAACGTCGGCATTCCATCCCTCGTCGTTGAACGAGACATGGCTGTTGGTCGCCTTGACAAGGCGGGGCATATCATCGGGAATGCTGCGATCGATACGCGCAAGTAGCTGGCGCAAGCTGCCGGCACGCTGTTTGGATTGATCCGATTGCCAGAGTATGCCGCGCAGGATCTCGCGGTCCATGGAATATTGCGGCGCGCACACCAGAAGGGCGAGCAACGCATAGGCCTTCTCCGGCAACGCAATCTCGTGCCCCTCTGCAAAAAGTGCAGGCGTTCCGAGCAAGCGGAGGAAGTGGCTGTGTTTCCCTGTCACGGCAACTCGCGATTGGAGGATCCGCCAGGAGTATAGGACCAAACACCGACAACGCAAAAGGATTATGCTTGTCCGGCTGGACTTTTCAACCACCGGGTGATTTTGGTGGATGGATCGCAGCGGCGCGTGCGAGGGCGTTTCCGCTGCAAATTCGGTGTCAGCGGGCCGCCAGTCAAGGAAATGGCGCCGATCAGCCGACCGGCGCCACCAAATCTAACGCAAGATTGCTGGCTTAGGCCGCGGCCGAAGCAAAACCGGCAGTCGGAACTTCCGAGATCGTCTTCAGAACCTGCGAAGCGATCTGGTAAGGGCAACCCTGGGAGTTCGGACGACGATCTTCCAGATAACCGCGATAGCCATTCTTGACGAAGGAATGCGGAACGCGGATCGAGGCACCACGGTCAGCAACACCATAGGAGAACTTGTTCCACGGAGCCGTCTCATGCTTGCCGGTCAGGCGCTTGTCGTTATCAGGGCCATAGACGTTGATGTGGTCCATCAGGTTCGCTTCGAATTGCGCCATCAGCGCTTCGAAATAAGCCTTGCCGCCGACTTCGCGCATGAACTTGGTCGAGAAGTTGCAGTGCATGCCCGAGCCGTTCCAGTCTGTGTCGCCGAGCGGCTTGCAGTGATACTCGATGTCGATGCCGTACTTTTCCGTCAGGCGCTGCAGCAGATAGCGTGCCATCCAGATCTGGTCGGCAGCCTTCTTTGAGCCCTTGCCGAAGACCTGGAACTCCCACTGACCCTTCGCCACTTCGGCGTTGATGCCTTCGTGGTTGATGCCAGCTGCGAGGCACAGATCAAGGTGCTCCTCGACGATTTCGCGAGCGATCGAACCCACGTTCGAGTAGCCAACGCCGGTGTAGTACGGACCCTGCGGAGCCGGATAGCCGGTTTCCGGGAAACCGAGCGGACGACCGTTCTCGTAGAAGAAATATTCCTGTTCGAAACCGAACCATGCGTCTTCGTCGTCGAGGATGGTGGCGCGGCTGTTGGACGGATGCGGGGTGACGCCATCGGGCATCATGACTTCGCACATGACGAGAACGCCGTTGGTGCGCGCCGGGTCCGGATAGATCGCGACCGGCTTCAGCACGCAGTCAGAGCTGCGGCCTTCGGCCTGCATCGTGGACGAACCATCGAAGCCCCAGAGCGGGAGTTGCTCGAGCGTCGGGAAAGCGTCGAATTCCTTGATCTGCGTCTTGCCGCGGAGATTTGGTACCGGGGTGTACCCATCGAGCCAGATGTACTCGAGCTTATACTTGGTCATTTGCGAGTCTCTCAAACATAAATCGTGAGCAAAACCTCACGCGAACCGACCGTTGAAGCGACCAGGCCGCGAAGGGCTGCCAAACGATATGCACGTCGCGTGCCAGTTTGGTTTGAACGGCATCGCGAACTGTTCAAAGCTCGCCGGTCGATCGGCGGGCTGCAGGCTAGTTGGCCGTGATCGTGGGCGTGGAACTGATAGCGGACTCAATCATTTAGTCGCCAGGGAAATGGTTGGCGCATCGGTCGAGAAGCTCCGATGGCGGGGCGCCTTCAAGTGCAACATTTTTTTCGCACCCACCTTACAATGATTACTACTTATGCATTTGCCTATATTTTGAACCTTCAAGGATTCTGATATAAATCGCAGCAAATTTGAATGCTCATTATTCTGACAAATATTGCACCTTTTTCAATCATATCGCGCAAATCATGTGCACATGTGCTATCGTCGCGTCGACGTCTTCGGAGGCAGGTGAACAAGGAGGCACAAAATGGCCGTTGGTGTGCATCACGAGACTGCAACGATCCACGCATTTCCACAGAAGCGCTTTGGCGCAGGCGAAACACGTCAAACTGATATTGAACAGGGGATGACTCCATCCGTTTACGAAAGTTGCTGGTATCACGAAGAGGCAATGAAAAAAGCCGAGACACCTGCAAAGCCGAAATTCACGCCCCGCATCGTGGATTGATCTTCGCCCAAACGATGCCAGCCATGTTACAGCGGCGCTTAAGGCGGCGTGCCCAACTGTCCGCAGGCGCGCGTTCTGCAGAACAAAGCCCCATTTAAATGCACAGGATGTACTGGAGCATCCATTCCCATCGCAGCGCTCTTGCACATGACGCTCGCGCGGGCCATGAGAGAGTTTGCAGATCGAGCCTGGGCAACACTTCATGGTCAAGAAGCAAATCGCGATCCTCGGCGGCGGGCCGGCAGGCCTGATGGCCGCTGAAAGCCTGTCGTCGGCCGGGCACACCGTCACAGTCTATGAAGCGATGCCGACCGTTGCGCGGAAGTTTCTCCTTGCCGGCAAGTCCGGGCTAAACATCACCCACTCCGAGGACTACGATCGCTTTGCGTCACGCTTCGGCACGTCGAATGCCCGCCTGCGCCAAGCGCTGGACGGCTTCAAGCCGTCGGAAGTGAGAGCCTGGGCCGCAGGGCTTGGCACCGAAACATTCGTCGGATCTTCGGGTCGGGTGTTTCCAACGGCCATGAAAGCCTCGCCGCTCCTGCGCGCCTGGCTGCGAAGGCTTGAGGCGCAAGGTGTTCAGATCCTCACCCGGCACCGCTGGACCGGTTTTTCGGATGGAGGCTATGCGATCGAGGCAAGCGGGGCTGCACATGTGGTCAAACCAGATGCAGCCCTGCTCGCACTTGGCGGGAAGAGCTGGCCACGGCTTGGTTCCGATGGAAGCTGGCTGCCATGGCTGAGAGAGAAGACCATCGCCATCGATGAGTTTCAGCCTGCCAACTGCGGCTTCGATGTCGATTGGAGCGAGCACCTGAGGGAGCGTTTTTCCGGTGAGCCGGTCAAATCGGTCACGGCAACCTCAAGGGTCGGCACCATTCCGGGAGAATTCGTGATAACCCGGCATGGCATCGAGGGCAGCCTCGTCTACGCCCACGCGGCCGCGCTGAGAGAGAGCTTGGCGGCTGGCGAAACCACAACGCTTGACGTCGATTTGGTGCCGGCACGCACACAGGAGCGCATCGCCAACGCGCTTGGAAAGCAAGATCCAAAAGCAAGCCTGTCAAACCGGCTCCGCAAGGCAGTTGGCCTCGATGGCGTGAAGGTGGCGCTTCTGCGAGAGCTCGCAAGTGCCACGGACCTCAATGATCCCGATCGACTGGCGCGTCTGATCAAGGCCCTGTCGATCCCCGTTCAAAGAACGCGCCCGATCGCCGAGGCGATTTCCTCGGCAGGTGGCGTCGAGTGGGGGGAGATTGACCGGAACTATATGCTGAAGGCACTCCCCGGCCTTTTCGTCGCAGGTGAGATGATCGATTGGGAAGCCCCTACAGGCGGCTATCTTCTAACAGCATGCTTCGCCACCGGCCGGGCCGCCGCGCGAGGGATCGACGCCTGGCTCCGCGAACGCTAAACGCCCCAATCCGTGTTCCAGCGCCTATGGCGGTAGCCCTCGCCGCCCCATGACGTACGGGATCACAGGTGGCGACTGGACACTATGACTTGCGTTGGAACGTATGTTCCTTGGTGGGGAACTGCCCGGTGCGGACCTCCTCGGCGTAAGCTTCGACGGCTTGAGACACCAGAGGGCTCAAATCAGCATAGCGTTTCACGAAGCGCGGTTTGAAGTCGTTGAAAAGCCCCAACATATCGTCCGACACGAGTACCTGCCCGTCACAGGCAGGGGATGCGCCGATGCCGATCGTCGGCACGGGAATGGAAGCCGTGATGTCACGAGCAACGGGCTCGACGGTTCCCTCGACCACGACCGCAAAGGCACCGGCTTCTGCGACTGCCAGTGCATCGCGCCTGATCTTTGCCGCCTCCTCATCGGAATGGCCGAGCGACCGGAAGCCACCGGCGGTGTTGACGAGCTGGGGCATCAGCCCCACGTGACCGAAGACCGGAACGCCTCTTGCTGTCAGGAACGCAATCGTCTGCGCCATTTCCTCTCCGCCTTCCAGCTTGATGCCGTCGCATCCGGTCTCCTGCATCAGCCGGACGGCGCTTCGAAAGGCCTGTTCCTTTGACTCCTGGTAACTACCGAAGGGCAGATCGACGATGACGCAGGCACGCGATACGCCGCGCATAACGGCGCGGCCATGGGCAGCCATCATGTCGAGCGTCACGCCAACTGTTGTTTCCATGCCGTAAAGGACCATCCCCAGCGAATCGCCAACCAGGAGAAGGTCGCAGTGTGGATCGAGCAGGCGGGCGATCGGCGTCGTATAGGCCGTCAGGCAGACGACACGGTCCTTGCCCTTCATCGCCCGAATCGAGGCTGTCGTCAGCCGCTTCTGCTTGCTGTGGGTGCTCACTACGCTGCCCTCGAATTCTTGACCGATTTGAGCCCGATGATCTTGTTGTCGAGAAGCCGCGTCGTGCCGACACGCACGAAAAGCGCGACAAGGGCAGGCGCCGATTGCAGCGAGGATAATCGTTCCAGGGTTTCCGGGTGCCGCACCGCGACCACTTCAGGCGTGGCGAGCGGCTCCGTCGCGATGAATTGCCTCAACGCAGCCTCCAGCTCCTCGGGACTATCGCAGCCCTTCGCATAGAGCTGCTCGGCTTGCGCCAGCGCATTCGGCACGACAATGGCCGCCGCCCGCTCACGCTCGCTGAGATAGACGTTGCGCGACGAGCAAGCCAGGCCATCGGTCTCCCGTACGGTCGGCACGGCAACGACACGAACCGGCTGGGCGAGATCCCTGACCATCCGCTTGATGAGCGCCACCTGCTGGTAATCCTTCTCGCCGAAATAGGCACGATCCGGCTGCACGAGGTTGAAGAGCTTCGTCACAACGGTCGCGACACCCGCGAAATGTCCGGGGCGGACCTCCCCTTCCAGTTGGTTTCCGAGTGCCGGCACATCGACGACCGTCAGCATCGGCTCCGGATACATTTCGCTGACATCGGGTGCAAACAGGATATCGACGCCGGCGGCCTCAAGCATCGCGCTGTCGCGCGTCAGGTCACGCGGATATTTGGCGAGATCCTCATTGGCCCCGAACTGCAGCGGATTGACGAAGATGGATACAACGCTCGCCTCGTTTTCGGCGCGCGCGCGCCTGACCAACTCCATGTGTCCGACGTGCAGGAAACCCATCGTCGGCACAAAGCCGATCGTCTTGCCGTCGCGCCGATAGGCACCAAGCTGATCGCGCAATTCTGCGATCTTGCGGATAGTGCGCATGAAACCTCCTCCGAATTCTCCGGGACCTCCAGGAGGGGCCGGACAAATGGTGGCGGATAGAACTCGATTTGACGAAATGCGTCAACGCGGGCCGCGGGATTATATCGATTAAGCAGCAGACTGGGCATGGGTTATTTTCAGCGCGAGCGCGATGACGCGCCTGGCATGCTCAAAGGGCGAGGGTGTTGAACGGGTGAATGGGGCGGTGGATCTCCATCGACCGCAATCGCGCGTCCGATAACCGTGTCATGCCTGCATTGAATCAGGGGATTTTGTTTATTCTTTTTGTCCAAACTCCGCCCCAGTGATGGTAGAAGAAGGCCTCGATGGACGAATGCCCTTCATGGGTGTCACGGCAATGTCCGAACAGCGACGGAGGGATGGTGACCAATCCTTATGAGATTCTTGGGGTCCGGCGAGACGCGACCGACGAACAGGTGAAGGCTGCTTATCGGCGTCGCGCAAAGGCGACGCATCCGGACTCTGGTGGCGACCCGGAGGCGTTCAGCCGCGTCCAGAAGGCCTACGAGCTTCTGTTGGATCCAGTTCGCAGAAAGGTCTTCGATGACACCGGCTACGATGTCGAACTGGCCGATCCCGTCGATCTGCAGGCACTTATCGTCATCGAAAAGCTCGTCAATCAACTGACCCTGGACGAACGCGAGCCAGGCACGTTCGATCCCCTCGCCCGCATGCGGTCCGACCTTTCCGAGGAAATGCGAAAGGCGCGTTTCAGCAAAAGAGAACTTGAGCGCCACGCCTCACGGATCGAACATCACCTGGAGCGGCTGGAGAAGCGACCGGCCACCGACATCCTCGGTTCCATGTTGCGCGCACGGATCAAGGCGATTTCGACTGCAATCGGCGAAACCGAGGCGAAGATCAAGGCCAATGATCGCGCCTGTGAAATGCTTTACGACTATACCTATGAAGTAGACGTTCAGGAAGGCGAAGAGGGCCTTGCCGTGGAGGACCAGTCGGCGCCGGCCCTGCGAGGCAAACGTGACGATCGCCCGCTTTGGGTCGTGCCGACTGCCCAGGAAGGTTGATGCGACGCGAGGTTACGCGGCGCGCTGCTCCGTGCCTTGGATCGCGGCAAGCTTCCACTCGTCCGCCCCCTTGCGGACGAAGGTCCAGACTTCCGTTGTTTCCGTAGGTCGACTGTTGTCCCCGCTGACGAGCTTGCCATTTGCCCGCTCAACAAGCGCATCGACAGACGAATAGCGCATCGCGAGCGTCGCGTAGTCCGCGCCATCCTCCCGCCAGGCTTCCGCAATATCGCCCTGCAGCAGCTTGACGTTGGAGACTTCGTTGCGCACGCCGTTCGTCGCATTCTCCCCCAGTTCCTCGGCCAGGTAGGACATGGCCTCCGGTGTCGTCAGACGACGCAATGTGCCGTAGTCTTCGGCACCATAAGCGGTCTGCACCTCCGTCAGCAGTTGCTCGAAGCGGTCAAGATCGCGTGGACTCAAACCGAGCTCGTCATTTGGTTTCGCGCTTGCCTGTGGCTGTTGATAGCCCAGCCCCGATCCAATCGACGGGATCTGAAACGACCCGTTGCCGGCTGGAGTCATATTGCTAGCCGTTGCGCGACCAGAACCCCCGTAGGCCGGTTGGCGGCGATTGGCGAAGAAGCGCATGGCAAAGGAAATCGCAATCGCAATCAGAGCGATTTGCAGCAACATGCCGAGGAAGCCGAAGCCGCCACCAAAACCGTGGCCGAGCAACATGCCAAGAAGACCGCCAGCGATGAGGCCGCCGATCATCGACCGTCCGAAGCCGTTGAAGAAGCCGGGCCTCTGCGCGCCGAGCGGTTGCTGGCCGGCATACGGCGCGTTGGTCTGCGGGCGAGGCGTCATCGACCGCTCAATCGGTGCGGCAGGCGACGGGGCGGTGCGGGTAACGGGCGGCGCCTGGAAGGTCCGTGTACCACGGCTGCCGAATCCGAAGCCGCCAGCCCGGCGCGCATCAGCCTCGCCGATCGAGGCAAACACGGTAGCGCCTGTCAGAGCGGCAATCGCCGCAATCTTGGCAAAACGCGAAACGGCACTCGGCATCCAATCTCTCCTGTCATGACAAATGATGCATGTCGGGAGCTTATATAGGGATTGCCTCGCGGGTTTGAAGCCTTAGGGGGCGATCTTCATTGGCAGACATCGACCCAGGTTGCCTTGGTGAGTTCCGCCAAGCGTTCGGTCGATATGCGTACAGCTGAATTGGTGGAGCCGGCTGCCGGTACCACCTCGTCAAATTGCCTCAGCGAGACGTCGCAATAAATCGGCATAGTCGTTTGTAAACCGAAGGGGCAGACACCCCCCACGGGATGGCCGGTAACCTCCACGACCTCGTCTGGCCCAAGCATCCGGCCCTTGCCCCCGAAGGTATCCTTGAACTTCCTGTTGTCGAGCCGCGCAAGCCCGCCGGCAACGACAAGCATCGTTTCCTCACCGACACGCAGGCAGATCGTCTTGGCTATCTGGGCTGGATCGACCCCATGCGCCTCCGCAGCCAGCGCCACCGTCGAGGAACTTTCGGCGGTTTCGATGATCTCGATGTCGGGAGCATAGGCGCGGAAGAATGCGCGAACGGTTTCTAGACTCATGGGCAAAAGCTAACGTAGGACCTGGATCAAATGAACCCCAAATTGTCAGTGACTATGCATCCGCTGATCCGGTCTCGATCAACTTCACGCTGTTTTCCTGACAGAGGCGGCGGATCGACGGCGCAATGCACCGATCGGTGATGAACGTATGCACCTGGGGAAGTTGCGCAATGCGGACGGGCGCAGTCCGCTCGAATTTTGTTGAATCGGCCACGAGGATGACATGCCGCGCATTTGCAATGATTGCCTGCGCGACTTTCACTTCGCGAAAGTCATAGTCAAGCAGTGCGCCATCCTCGTCGATCGCAGACGCGCCGATAACCGCATAGTCTACCTTGAACTGCCTGATGAAATCGACGGCTGCCTCCCCCACAATACCGCCATCGGAGCCACGCACCACGCCGCCAGCGATGACGACCTCGATCGTCGGGAACAGTCGCAGTCTGTTGGCAACATTGATGTTGTTGGTGATGACCATCAGTTCGTGATGGTTCGTCAACGCATCCCCGACCGCCTCGGTTGTCGTGCCGATATTGATGAAAAGCGAGGCGTTGTTGGGAATGAGACCGGCTGCTGCAACGCCGATCGCCTGTTTCTCCGTGGCCGCAATCTGGCGCCTCGCCTCGTATTTCACGTTCTCGGTACCACTCGGGAAGGTCGCTCCACCATGAACACGCGTCAAGATCTGTGCATCGCAGAGGTCGTTCAGATCCTTGCGGATCGTCTGCGGCGTGACGGAGAAATGGGCAGCCAGATCCTCGACGAAAACGCGGCCGTTCGATTTGGCCATTCCGACTATTTCCGTTTGGCGATCGCTCAGGAACATGAGCCCTGTCTCTTTCACTTGCGTTTCGTTTTGCAGCCTGAGAAGGCTTAGCAGAGGCACAAGCGCACGCAAGGGGCGATCCGGCAGCAACAGGAAGTCTATGCAGGGAGTTTCGATTTCGATCGGGACTTTTCGCATCTGCCGCCTCTTTCGACAGCCAGCCAACCAACGCATTGGGGTTAAGGCAAAGCTCGGGAACGGGACAGCTATCGTCGAAAACTGATGCACTGGTCGAACATTTGGCTTGCAAAGACCGGCCATGTTGAAGATAGGAGGCCCCAGCGCTGGATTTTGTGTGGTTCACCACAGCAGGACGTGATTTGTCGCGTTGGCCTCGGTCACGCAGCATGATCACCGTCGCAATTGTGGATGCACACGTAGAAGGTGTTGTAGATAAGGATCGACGGAAATACTATCCATTAAAGCCGGCCAAGGCGGCCGATTGCTTGTGGCATCCGCAGCCTCTTCGAGGCGGGAGCGACGCAGAGCCAGGGAAGTGCCACAAATGACGCGGATCAGATGCTGAAACTGAACACATTGACGGGAATGGGGCGTTTGCAAGGTTTGACCGGCGCGTATGTGATCAATCTGGACAGTTCGTCAAGGCGATGGGCGGACGTTTCGTCGCAAGCAACTCTTGCTGGCATGGAGATCAACAGAGTCCCCGGCGTCGATGGAAGGGTGATCCCGTCGACGCAAAGATCCGGGTTCAATGAGAAGGCGTTCCTGCGCCGGAATGGCCGAGCGATGCTGCCTGGCGAATATGGCTGCTATCGCGCTCATATCAGAGCCCTGGAAGCCTTTCTTTCCAGCGACTACGAAAACGCCATCATCATGGAAGATGACGTCGAATTACGTCATGATTTTACCAATAGAGCAGAGGCAATCTTGCGAGCAGTGCCTTCCGCCGAGGTAGTAAAGTTGCTTAATCACAGATCAAGGTGGTGCCGAACAGTGGCTGTTTCTGAGTATGGAGACGCGGTCGGGCGCTGTCTGCACGGTCCGCAGGGGTCTGCGGCTTGCTACCTGGTCACGCGTGAAGGGGCCCGCAAGCTGCTTAAAAGCGCCGATAATATCGAATTCCCCTATGATATGACACTCGAGCGGGGGTGGAAGACCGGCGTCAGCATTTACACGGTTCGACAAAATATCGTCGAGTTGTCCGAGCGCTCGGCTATGAGCCAGATTGCCGATCGGGCTCAATACCGCGCCGTAAAACTGCGAGGCGCCCGCAAGCTCGCGACGCATTTTCTTCGCGTGATCGAGTATGCACGCCGAATCCGGTACGCACTATCATGACGGCACCCATATTTCGCAAATTGGTGAAGTCGTCAGCCCTCGATGTCACCACCGGCATCTTATGGCTGGCCATGATGTCCGTGACGTTGATAGAAAGCGATGCCTATCGATATGCTGCCATCCTCATCATGGGTTTGACCTTCACGCTTCGCAGGGCCCCTTTCCGCCCGGTATTGAGTGACTGGCTTGCGATCGTCTGCATTGCCTGGGGCGTCTTCGCCTTGTCGAGATTCCTCTTCGGCCTGATTTCAGCCGGTGAGAAAGGCGCGTCGGAATGGCTCTACGCTTTCGCGATCTTCTTTCCCGCGATGGGCGTGGCACTGCAGACGAGCTGGCATCTCATAAAGCCAATCTTGCTGGCCTTCTTCTGCGGTGCGCTTGTCCTTCTTGCTGTCTCGACGCCGTTTTCAGCGATCATGGCGGGCGAGTACATATCTCCCGCTTTCCATCATAATTCCATTCACGGCGCCGTCGGGTGCGGCTTCATCTTCATCGGAGCCTTCTACTGGGCGGTGCATCAGTGGGAGATTGGCAGTTCCGCACGGGCAAAGGCAATTGTGCTGGCGATCGCCGTGGCTGTTATCGGCTTGGCGATTTTCAATATTTATGGCGCCAAGTCCAAGGGTGTCTGGCTGGCGCTGCTGCCTGCCGTTGGTCTGATGGCTGTCACCACACTCCTTTACCTCAGGAAAAAGACCGTGCTGGTCGCCGCGATCGGTGGGCTCCTGCTTCTGTCGTGGGGCATCTACGAGGTTCGTGACAACGTCGCGCATTACGGGGCCGCGACGCTCAATGCCACTGTGATGATCGCGGAGCGATTGGATGGCGGCGCGCCGCTTGAGCGCGTGATGAAGGAGGCAATCGAATCACCGCAGACCCCGATGTCGATGGATGAGCGGTTGCAGCTTTGGACCAACGCGCTGCATGTCATATCCGTTTCGCCGATTTTCGGCAGCGGAAACGGCTGGCTTACGATCTGGCGGACGACACCCTATGCCAGCGTTCCATACACGTTGTTGCATGATGGCTATCTGGAGATTCTGGTTCGATATGGGATCGTTGGCCTCGCAATATTGGCGCTGATCGTTGTCTCAGGCATCTATCGTGTCTATCGTGCTTCATCGGCAGGCGTGATCAGCAGGAGTGCCTTTGCCTGCTACCTGACGTTCGCGGTTTACTTTGGCTTCACGATCCTGAGCAATTCGAACAACCGGCTTGCGATCGGCGAGTCCTACTCCTTGCTGTTTGCTGCCACATGTTTTGCCTGTTCGATGAGGCTGCGTTCGCGCTTGGGTCAGCGAAGTGGCGTTGCTTCCGATATCACCGGCCCGTCCGACGCAATCCCCGCGCGCCTGCAGGGATAGGATAAGATGCGGGCGCTTTCCGACAGGTACGTTCAAAACATTCTCGATCTGCCGAGGCCCGCCAAGCGGGTATTGGCGCTGCTGGTCGATTCATGCCTCTGCATCCTGACCATCTGGCTCGCCTTCTGCTTTCGATTGAACGAATGGGTGGCGCTGACCGGAATTCAGCTCCTGACCATTCCCGTTTCGCTGATAATTGCACTGCCGATCTTCATCACGATGGGCCTATATCGGGCTATCTTCCGCTTCCTTGGCTGGTCGGCCTTCGTTACCGTTCTGAAGGCGGTGACCATTTATGGCCTTGCCTTCATGGCCGTGTTTACGGCGATCAGCTTCCCAGGAGTGCCTCGCACGGTGGGGATCATGCAACCCTTGCTGCTGCTGCTCGCGATCGGCCTTTCTCGCTTTACGGCGCGGTACTTCCTGCATGAAGCCTACAAGCGGATCCTCCGTCAGAGCACGCAGACAAACATGCTCGTCTACGGTGCCGGCTTCCGTGGCCGGCAGGTTGCGGGCGCCTTGAGCAGCAGTGCCGACTTGAAGGTTGTCGGCTATCTCGACGACGACAGGAACCTCCATGGCAGTCTCATTGGCGGCGTGGCGGTCTACGATCCTGAAAAGATCGTTGAATTGAGCACACGGCTGAACGTGCGCACGATCCTTCTGGCACTTCCCAAGATCGACCGGTCGCGTCGCAACGAAATTCTGGAGAAGCTCAGGGGCGCGCGCGTTGCGGTTCGCACGATCCCCGATCTGAACGCCCTGGCCGGCGGTCAGGCAGAATTCACCGATCTGCAGGAACTGGATATCGAGGACCTTTTGGGCCGCACCCCGGTAGCGCCCGACCAGACACTGCTGGAGCGGAACATAAGAGGGCGAGTGGTGCTCGTCACTGGCGCGGCCGGCTCGATCGGCAGCGAGCTTTGTCGCGGACTGGCTCGATTGAAGCCCGCTCTCTTATTGATTCTCGACCAGAATGAATACGGGCTCTACGCCCTGGAGAACGAACTTCTCGCCAACAACCCGGATAGCGGGCTTCAGATCGTTCCCCTGCTTGCCAGCGTTTGCGACGAACATCGCATCCAGAAGATCATGGAGACCTGGCGGCCGAACATGGTCTATCACGCTGCCGCCTACAAGCATGTGCCGCTGGTCGAGAAAAATCCGGTCGAAGGCGTCAAGACGAATGTTTTTGGTACGGTGACGGTTGCACGAGCAGCCATCGATGCCGGCGCCGAAAGGTTCATACTGATCAGCACGGACAAGGCTGTCAGGCCGACCAATATCATGGGCGCCACCAAGCGGCTCGCGGAAATGGCGCTTCAGGGGTTGGCGGCCGAAGGCGCCTCGACGGTTCTCACCATGGTGCGGTTCGGCAATGTCCTTGGATCCTCCGGTTCGGTCGTTCCGCTGTTTCGCCAGCAAATTCGCCAGGGCGGCCCTATCACCTTGACGCATCCCGAGATCACGCGCTTCTTCATGACGGTGCCTGAGGCGACCGAACTCGTGATCCAGGCCGGCTCCATGGCCAAGGGAGGCGATGTCTTCGTCCTCGACATGGGCGAGCCGGTCAAGATCATCGATCTCGCTCGGCGCATGGTCGAACTTTCCGGCCTGGTCGTCAAAGACGAACGAAATCCGTCCGGCGACATCAGCATCGTTACGACCGGCCTGCGGCCGGGAGAGAAGCTTTACGAAGAGCTGTTGATTGGTGACAATCCCGAGCCGACGGAACATGCCAAGATCATGCGCGCACGGGAGCGGTTCATGGCATTGGAGATGCTGATGCCTAAACTCCAGCAATTGAGTTCCGCCGCAGACGACGGAGATGTCGAGGCACTGCGGCGCACTCTGAGCGAGCTTGTGCAGGACTATCACCCGTTCGACGGAGTGGTCGATCTGGTGTCTGTTCGGCAGGGTGCCTCCAGTTGATCGGGATATCGCTTGCCATTCTGCAATCGGTTCGGAGCTGAGAATGCTACTCGTTACCGGCGCGACAGGTTTTGTCGGTCAGAATCTTCAGCAGGCACTCCGTGTCCGCAACCTCGCCTACAGGACGGCCAGCCGCACCCCCCGAGCAGGGTCTGTTGCCGTTGGGAAGATCGATGCTGAGACGGACTGGAAAGGCGCCCTGAGCGGCGTCGATGTCGTCATCCATCTGGCGGCGGCAAACCAGAATGTCATCGATGGGTCGGAGGCGGGGCCAGGTGCCTTCCGTAGAGTGAACGCCGAAGGAACCATCAACCTTGCTGAACAGGCTGTCGCCGCAGGGGTCAAACGGTTCGTGTTCATCAGCACGATCAAGGTGAACGGGGAACGATCGGCCGCCGGGCGTGCATTCACGTCGAATGATCCAGCTGCTCCGACGACAGAATATGCCGTCTCAAAGCTCGAAGCGGAACGAGCCCTGATGGCGCTTTCGAAGACAACCGGGATGGAGATCGTCATTATCCGCCCGCCGCTGGTCTATGGACGTGGCGCTGAAGGAAGCTTCCGAGCGCTCAAACGGCTCGTTCGGAGCGGCATTCCTTTGCCCCTGGCTTCGATCGACAATCGAAGATCCATGATATACGTCGAAAATCTCACCGATCTGATCGTGACCGCCGCATCTCATCCCGCTGCCGCTGGCCAAATATTCCTGGCGGGCGACGGCGAAGCAGTCTCGACGCCAGAATTGATGAGGCAGCTGGCGACCGCGATGGGGTGTTCGGCGCGATTGCTTCCGTGCCCTCCCGGCGTTCTCAACTTCCTCGGCCGGGCAACCGGCAAGGCAGAGCTGGTGAACCGTCTCACCGACTGGTTGGAAGTGGACATTTCGCATACGCGCGCGCTATTGGACTGGACGCCGCCTTTTGATATGCGAACCGCACTGAAGCGCTCGTGCTGAAACGTTTGGTGTGAATTTTTGAGACAGGAACACGAATATCCCGATGGTCAACAGCTTTAACAGGTCTTTGAAGCGACTGTTTGATATCTGCGCTGCGTGCCTCGGACTTATTGTTCTCTCTCCGGTTCTGCTCCTCCTTGTGGTCCTCGTGCGCAGATCGTCGCCTGGCGGCGCGTTGTTTCTTCAGGAGCGCGTTGGCCGAAGTGAGGTACCGTTTGTGTGCATCAAGTTCCGGACGATGGCAGCGGGCTCTCCGAACGTCGGCTCTCATGATGCGGCTTCCTCCTGGATCACACCGCTCGGCAGAAAGCTGCGCGCTTACAAGCTCGACGAACTGCCTCAATTGATCAACGTCCTGCGCGGTGAAATGAGCTTCGTCGGTCCTCGCCCATGCCTCCCATCGCAGCATGACGTCATCGCCGCACGACGTAAACTCAACGTGTTTTCCGTGAGGCCCGGCATAACCGGACTGGCCCAGCTTCAGGGAATTGACATGTCGACGCCTGAGGCTCTCGCGCAAGCCGATGCCCGCTACATTCAAAAGGCTGGTTTCTGGCAGGACATCGTGCTCGTGCTCAGTACGCTGGCAGGACGAGGGTCGGGGGACGCGGCCGCAAAATAGGCCGGGACGATCCTGAATCCACGGCTCCATTTGACAACCTCGACGCGCCCGGCAACGATCGCTGCCGCCCAACTGGCGACGTCGCACCTGTCGTACCCGCCCCATCTGCGTTAGAAGATATGAGGCAATCGTCGGGGGAGAGTTTTCATGATCACGGGGGAAGCGCAGCAGACCGCCGTCAAAATAACCCGCGGCTCCTGTCATTGCGGAGCGGTTCACTGGGAGTTTCGCGGCACGATTCCCGATGCGACGATCTGCAACTGCACGGTTTGCCGGCGCTACGGCGTCCTCTGGGCCTATGAATATGATGGCCAAGGAATTCGTGTCGAAGACACGACCGACGCACTCACCGCATATATCCGCGGCTCACAAAGCCTTTCCTTCAACTTCTGCCGCCGCTGCGGCAATCTCGTCAGTTGGCGTGGATTGAGGCCAGGCGACAACGGGCAGACAAGAATCGCCGTCAACCTTCGTCTCGCCGAGCCCGCTGACGTCGCCGACATACCCCTGCTACGGTTTGATGGCCTCTACAGTTTCGAGGATCTACCGTCGGACGGGCGCACAGTCGCCGATGTCTGGTTCTAATTTAGTGATCGCTCTCCGTGACCTCAGTCGCCGGGAAGCGTGAAGACGGCACAGGGCTCGGCAATGCCACGCAGCGAATGGTAACCCATGGAAACCAGGGTGGTGGTCGTCTCTGCCGCGACCTCGCCGGAAAGCAGGACGGTACGCCCCAACGGCTTGCATAGGCCTTCAAGCCGGCTGACCAAATTCACTGCGGGGCCGATCGCGGTGAAATCCAGCCGGTCGGCAGCACCTATATTACCCCAGAGGATTTCCCCGAAATGCAGTGCCACACCGAAGGGAAGTGTCGGCAAACCCTGGTCCTGGCGCACGGTATCGAGATGGGCCATGCCAGCGCGGGCCGAAGCAACGGCGCGAAGTGCCGCCTCGCAGGCATTGGCAGGCGTAGTGGTGACGGGGAAGATTGCCAATACCCCATCCCCCATGAACTTCAGCACCTCGCCCCCGAAGGCATGAACCGCGCCGGCAATACGATCAAACCAGGCATCGAGCGTGGCGATCATCACCGCTGGCTCGGTTGCTTCCGAGAGCGCAGTGAAATCTCGCAGATCCGCGCAGAGCAGAGCGGCCGGTATCGTCTCACCGGTGCCGCGAGACAAAGCGCCGGCCAGCACGCGGGCAGCACTTCGTTTGCCAAGATAGGCTTCGAGAAGCGCGGTCAATCCAACCCTTGCAGCTAACGCGGCCAAGGATGGTGCTGCAAAACGTGCCACCTCATGCAGGTCGCCGGCCTCCGAAGGCGTGAACGGACGCGTCCCGGCCCATCCCAGAACCGGGCTGTCGGGCGCAAGGCCTACGACGTCCTCCGCCACCGGCCCAAGTCCAGACAACCATTCACGCCCAGCTTGATTGCGTGAAATATCAGTGAAGCTCAAAGCCTCGATTACGGCTCCGGTCTCGGCTCGCCATAACCAGGTGCGGCGGGCGATGATTGGGTGCGGTGCCGCAAGCGTCAGGGCACCGCCTGCCAGCGGCAGACCATCTGTCAGCAGCCGCCGGCCCAATTCGGCCAGGAACCAGTCGGGATCCGGCGATGTGCCGCCTTCATCGATCAACCATGCAAGCGAGTTGGGCAGATCCATGCTTAAATCATGCCATGTCGGTTGAGAGCTGTCACCCGCGGTCCAAGCCACTCAGGCAGTTCCAACCGAGGCGGCGGACCATCATCCAGCCCGACCGGCCCACGGATCCGGACCCGGATCGCGTCCGGCCGCGCACTGCGCCATTCGGCCGAGATAATGCTCCCAGCCCTCGGCATGCCCGGCACACTGCTCGGCATTCGGCAATCCGGTATGTGTCAGCTTCAACAGGGTTCCGTCGGGCTTCTCGATCAGGTCTATCTCCACCAGGCTCGACCCTGGCGGGACTATCTCGCTGCCATCCCAGCCAAAGCTGTAGGCGAGCCGATGGACGGGCACGACCTCTCGGAACGAGCCACGCGCGAAGCGAGCGCCGGTAACGTTGACCAGATAGAGCCCGCCGGGCTGAGGTTCGACCTGTGCTTCAGTCCCCATCCAGCGAAGGATCTTTTCGGGATCGGTGAGCAAGGCAAAAACCGCCGAAGGTGGCGCCGCGACGTGGGTCTCGCGATGAACGACAAAGGGCTCCGGCATCAACTCCTCCTTTGATTGGCACAATCCAGGCCGCCGACCGTCTACAAGGCGCCTCTCATGATCCCTCGTGGGGGAAATAGGCAGGAGCGTTTCCCCAGCAAGTAGACCAGCGCGCCATGTCGGGCCGCGCGGCATCAAACTAAGTCTGGAGTTGCATAGCGTTATCTGCATGCCAATGGCATGGCCTGCCAGAACCGAGGAACGTTGGAGACACGACATTCTGGGCTGAGATTGGCCAGCGGTGTCGGCAAGGACTTATTCTGGCGGCACAGTGGCCGCACGATCAGCCAGGCGCCACTTGTGCGATGAGAGTGGACGGACGGGCCGGGTTGTGGCGTATTCATCGAAACGACTTCGAGGGGCCTGCAGGAATGAACCCGGAAGTGGCCGTGCAGCAACGTCACTGGTCGGCGCCGATGCGCCGGGAGTGGATTCTCGCCGTCAGCATTGCGACGAGCGTCATATTCCTGTTCTTTGGTGAGTCTCTCTTCGGGTTGCTCGTCAATCCGATATGGCTGGCAGTCATCTTTGTGTGGTTGTTTTCAGTCGTGCTCGGTTCTGCACTTGCGGTCGTGCGTCATGCCGATCATCTCGCGGAGCGACTGGGCGAGCCGTATGGGACGCTTATTCTGACGCTAGCCATCACGTCGATCGAGGTAATGGCCATTACTGCTGTCATGCGTCACGGCGAAAACAATCCGACGCTGGTGCGCGACACACTCTTTGCCGTGGTGATGATCATCCTCAACGGAATGGTCGGACTGTGCCTTCTGATCGGAGGCTGGCGGCGGCATGAACAGCACCACAACCTCCAGGGAGCCAATGCCTATCTCGGCGTTATCGTGCCCCTGGCAACGCTTAGCATGATCATGCCGAACTTCACGCACCCGACAAACGGTCTGCCGTATTCGACTGTGCAACAAGCGGTTCTCGTCTTCATCTCCGTCGGGCTCTACAGCGTATTTTTGATCCTGCAAACCGGACGGCACCGAGGCTTCTTCATCGAAGACACCGGTGAGGCTTCAGTCGAGCATGTCAGGACCAGGGAAGGACCTTTATGGCTTCCCGTCATCCTGCTGGTTGCCTACATGGCCCTCGTTGTTTTTCTCGTCGAACAATTGGCAGCGCCAATCGATTTCGTTATCGAGACAATTCGTGCTCCGGCGGCACTCGGCGGCGTCGTCATGGCCGTCCTCGTTGCGACACCTGAGGCCATTGGCGCCGTGCGGGCCTCCGTCGCCAATCATCTGCAACGGTCGGTCAACATTTTCCTGGGATCCGTTCTGTCCACAATCGGCTTGACCGTCCCTGCGATGCTGATCGTCAGCCACCTCATTGGCCATCCTGTCGTGCTTGGTCTGGAGCGCACCGAGACCGTGATGCTCGTTCTCACTCTGGCTCTCAGCACCATTACGTTTGCGAGCGGCTACACGCACCTCATGCAGGGCGCCGTGCACCTCGTTCTCTTCGTTGCCTATTTCCTGCTGATATTCGAAGTTTGAGGGCTCCCGGCGACACGATCGCCATCGCCATATGTTCGCGATCAATGCTGGTCGCGAATTAAGACCACACCATCATTTGAGCGGTGGACACGGCTCACCTAGCCCACCGCAGCGACCGGACCGGGCCGCGGTCTATGCGTGGGCGTGCGGATGATGAACATCCCAGACGGCCCACAGCGATACGGCCGCAACGAGCAAGCCAAGCACGACAACCGTCCACATCGCGTTCGCATTGGCCGTGAAACCGAGCAGCCAGGGCGACGCAATCAGCCAGAGGCCGAATACGAGATTTGCCCATTCCTCCCATTCGGAAAATACCGACAGCGCTGCCGTTGCCATAGCGGCGAGCATGACGGCAACGATCCAGGCATTCCAGCTCGGCATTGCGTCCGCTGCGAATCCCATGACCCACGGCGAAACAAACAAGCAAACCGCCAGAACCAGGTTAGCCCAATCCTGCCTTTTCCTTCCATCCATCAGTGAGATTGCCATGATGACCTCCCAATATGACGCTTATCAGGTGTCGCGTGAACTTCACGCTTAAGTATATGAATTTATGAGCAGCAGGACCCAAATCAAGATACAGCCAAACAATAGTTGAAGCCCCGTGCTTAAAATCATAATGCACGGCGTTCTGGCACTATTCAGCGTGTCATCCACGAGCCTAAACCAGTCGGTCAGACGGCACCAACTCCGCCAATCCGGTGCCGGACGAGGGAGGCGAATGACTGCACTACGCAACCGCGCTTGCAATGTGCCGTTCGCTGCGGTTGCCAAGTGAAAGAGCTTGTTGCTTTGCCAGCGCAATCATCTTCTCACGTGCCGGCAGCGGCGTCAGATTGTGGTCGGCGTCGGGGAACAGATGCAGTTGAACGTTCGGATAGGCAGAGAGCTTTTCGCCCGCATCGCCAAAATTGATCCGAAACATCTCCTGCCCCTCGTCACCTTCCGTATAGATGATCGAAAGCGGGGTGCCGCGGCTGGCCAGGGCCTGAAAATCGCTATGCACCTGCTTTGTAAGCTGCGTGATCGGCTTGGCGGGCGCGAAGACGAAAGACAGCCTGTTCGCCATCCGGTCCACCAGACGCATGGAGACATTCTTTGTCACCGCGCCGAGGTCCACATCGCCGCTCCAGAGGCGGCGAACCGTTTCGAGATCGAGGGCATTCCTCACATAGGCCTTCAATGTCTTTGGCAGGCCCTTGAAGCGCCAGCGGAAAGCAACCGGATTGACAATCACGCAGGAGTTCCAGCGTCGATCGGCCAGCAAACTTCGAAAGGCGACGTAGGCGCCACTGCAGCGTCCAATCAGTAAGGTCCGGTCGCCCAGACCAAGACTGTCGAGATAATCCCGGGCCATTCCGACATCGGCAATCTGGGCCTCGTCATAGAGGACCTGCTTGCGACGGGCTGCGACCGGCGGGCTGTCCCCGACACCGGCGCTGTCAAAGCGCAAGGACGACACGCCGACTTTTGCCAGCTCACGCGCAAGCGCGACCGAGGAGCGCGCCCACCCGGCCGCATGATCGTAGGCGGTCGTCAGAATAACGGC
The DNA here is from genome assembly GCF_000510625.1 of Rhizobium sp. IBUN. Lineage (NCBI taxonomy): Bacteria > Pseudomonadati > Pseudomonadota > Alphaproteobacteria > Hyphomicrobiales > Rhizobiaceae > Rhizobium > Rhizobium sp. IBUN. Next base: position 19,490 of record NZ_AZNV01000019.1, on the reverse strand, counting down.
GGTCACGCCAATCGAACCTTCAGCGGGTTCGCACAAAACCCCGTAGAGCCGTTCATCCTGACCGAAGCGGACGGACGTTTCGCGAATATTCTCCGAACGGACCGATGCGGTCGGCGAAGGCTTTTTCGCCGGAAGCGGGCGGTGATCCTGATATTGCGGCAGCGATTTCAGCCAGTCGATCAACTCATCGACAAGCGCTTCGGGGAGTTCCTGGTCGAGCGGATTGGAAACAAGCGTATCATATCCGGAAAATGGTATCGCCCGCAGCTGGCAGCCAGCCGACGCCAGCCGATCACGAAACGTCGTATCGGCTTCAAAGCCCGGGCGCTCGGCGAGGAAGACATGTGGTACGGCCGTGATTTCGATGCTGTTGAGGTCGACTGCCTTGATGTCATCTGCGACAGCACGGGGCATGCGCAATCCGGCGATCGATCCAGGCGCGCTGTCACGCAGTTCAGGCTTTATGCCAAGACCGTCATCGATGAGCCGCGAAAACAACGAGAGCTCGCGTAGATGGGCCCTTCCTTTCAGTACCGGCGCCAGAAGGGCAATCGCTGCAAGTGATGACGCGGAACGCGCCTGCATGAGCGCGAGACTCGCGCCGATACCTTGACCAATGAAGACCAGCTTGCGGGTGCCGGACAGCATCTTGAGTTCTTCAGCCGCCTTGCCGATCACCTCGGCCCACCCCGACAGGCCGCGTTCGGCTGACGTGTCGTCCAGCGAATTCACCGTTCCGGGATAGTCGAAGCGGAGGCTCGCGACACCAATCTCTGCGAAGCGCTCCGCCAGGATGCGATAGAACCTGCGTGTGCACATCTCCTCGAGCCCCCAAGGGCTGAGGAAAAGCACTGCGAGATCGCTCTTTGGCGCATCGTCATCAGCTGCCGTGAACAATCCGGTATGCGACCCGAAGACCGTCGGCTGAGAGGCGGAACGCCCCTTCTCTTCTTGCGAGTTCACATCCGTCTGCGTCACTATTGCCCTCCCGCGCAAGGCGTTCCAATCGAGAGACCGCCGTGCGTATTCCTCACCGATATACTTGACACGTTAAGAATTAGCGGAAGTCGGAATGGCATTGCCTTGCCTTCTATTCGGCGCCAGATCAAAAGAAAGTGATCCCGATCAGGCTGGCCGCGGTCGCCTCGTCAATGCCATTCGGACGCCGGCCAGGTTGAGCGCAAATGCAGCTGCCGCATAGACGACGACACCGGTGACGATCGGCACAGTCAGGTCGAAGACAGCGTTGCCGGTCTGAAGCCTGCCCACGATGAAGGTCGGCACTGCCATCGTTGCGGTTGCGAGACTGACCTTGACGATCGGACGGAGTTCGAGCGGTAAGCGATGGGCGCGATAGGACAGGAAGTAACCGGCAATCACACCACCGATCTCGGAGATCAGCAGCGCCCAAGCCGCACCGACAAGCTGGAAGCGCGGTACGAGGACAACCATGCCAATGATGTTGATCGCCAGAATGATCATGCCCTGCGCGCCCATCAGGCTCGGCTTCTTCGCCAGCTGGAAACTGACATGCACGAACTGATAGGAGATGGAGCGAAACAGCCAGGCAAAGACGAGGATCGGGATGAGGTTGGCAGCCGCGTCGCGAAACTCGGGGCCGAGGATCAGGCTTGCAAAACCGGGCGCCACCAGCGCCAGTCCGACGACCATCGGCATCAGCACTGTGAGGAGCACCTCGGCGGTTTCCATCAGATGCCGGTTGGCAGCCGTATGGCCGTCCTGCGCCAGCAAACGGATCGCCACCGGAATTGTTGCTGATCCGATTGCAACGCCCGGAAACAGGATGATCTGTCGGACGAGATCGGCAGCGGCACCATAGACGCCCGCGGCCGTCTCGCCGATATAGGTTATGATGATCATTCGATCGAGAACCGTGTGCAACACGAAGATGAAGGACGAGGCGGTCATCGGCAGGCCGAAGCGCATCATTGCCTTCATCAGCCCGGTATCGAACGGGTGGCACGGTCGGCGCCAGATGCTCGGCGCGTAGACCAACAAAGTCACGAGATAGGAGCAGGCGACGCTCACAAGGAGACCCTGCCCGCCCATGCCGAATACCATTACGAGGACGGCAGAGAAGACGACCGTCAGCACCGCCCGCAGGATGACCGACCACATGTAGGCCCCCGTCTGCTGGCGAGACCGGAACACTTCCTGCACGAACTCGAACAACCCGACCATGAAGGCGACGAACACGGCCGGCACGACATAGGTCGACGAATCCTCCGCAAAGAGCCACGTCGCGAGGATGACAAGAGGACTGAGAAGCATCAGTCCCGCATAAGCGAAAAGGGCAGTGGTGCGTACATCCTTCGATCCACCTTCGGAATCGAAGCGCAGCACGGAGAATTTGATCCAGCCGAAAAGCAGGGTCGATATGACACCAGCAACACCCGTACCCACGACATAGATGCCGTATTCGTGCGGGCTAAGCATGCGCGTGAAAAGCACGACCGAAACGAACCCGAAAAGGGCCGAAACGGCGTTCGCAATCATGTATGCCGAGATCTGACGAAACATCATTCGGCTGCACGCGTGAATTCGTCGATGACCTTCATCAGCGCCTTCGGCCGGCACCCGGCATCGAGGGGCAACGGACGGTTGGGCTTGCCGTCGTCGCGCTTGAACCACATCGGCACCCATGTATAGCGATCAGTGATGCCCCAGGTCAGAATGGCGCTTGGGCGCGCCGCCTCGGAAATCGCACCGAGGAAGTCGCGTGCGCGTGCTGCGACGACCTGGTCCCGGTCATATTCAAGGGCGGGCAGCTTGTTGTCGATCACATCGAGTTCGGTCACGAGAACGTCAAGCTGCATTCCCTTCACCGTTTCGACAAATCTCGATAGGCCCTCCTTGTCGATGTCCATGTCGCCAGGGAGGTGTCCCTGGATACCGACGGCGTGGAGCGGCACATCGCGGTCCTTCAGATCACGTAGCAGGTCGAGCAAGGCCTGGCGCCGGTCGCGGCACTGCTGTGTCGGATTTTCAATGTTGTAATCGTTGATGACGAGCTGAGCCGAAGGATCGGCGGCGGCGGCCGTGCGCAGCGCAAGCTCGATGTAGCGCTTGCCGAGCCGCTCCTGCCATATCGAGCCGCGGATCGTCGCACCACTCTCCGGCTGTTCGGCGATTGCCTCGTTGACGACATCCCAGCTCGGAATCCGCCCCCGATAGCGTCCGACGACGGTGGTGATGTGATGGACGAGTTCGCGTTCGGCTTCCGACACGCTCCCGATGCTGTTCGTCCAATCGGGCATCGCGCCATACCAGGCAAGTGTGTGGCCGCGCATCTGCATGCCGTTTTGATCGGCAAAATCGATCAGGCGGTCAGGCTGGTCGAAGACGAACTGATCCTGGCTCGGACGCAGGTCGAACCACTTCAAGCCGCCCTCTCCGACGACAAGCTGGCAGTGATCGACGATGGCCCGCTTGTAGTCGAATTCGGTGTCGAGAAGATCGGTGCGCACGGCCGCACCGTAGGGAATGGGGCCTCTGGCAGGCACCGCCCTGGCAGTCAGATCACCCCGGACAAAAGGGTCGAGCGCGCCTGTGGATGCCAGTCCGGCACCCATTGCGCCGAGAACGAAGTCCCGCCTGCGCATAAATGGATATCCTTGGATTGCGTATAAATGAACCAGAATTCGACCGCGCAAGCGGCAAGGCCTTGAACTTCTGCTTTTTTATTGGAGAGCTGCTTCACGCGCACGCGAAAATTGAAATCGCCATTAATGGATGCTTAAGGAAAATCAGGTCTCTTAACCATAGGTTTGCGCTCCCGCGCCCATGTAAATCAGAACCCGCTGCCATGTATGAAGCCGCATCCCGACATCAGACTCCGGTCATCAGTACGCGTGGCTGGACGACGAGCCGGGAAAAGGATGACGGTGCCGCATCGCCGCGGCCGGTGCTGAAAGTTGCGCCTCCCCCTGCTTCCACCCCTTCCTCAGAAAACTGGCCTTCGGTCTTTCAAGAACTCTTTCAGTTCGACCTGACCCGTATCCTCAACTGGCTGCGCGTGGGTCTCGTCTGGATCTTTGCCTTTGCCATCCTCGGCGCGGTCGCCGGCTATGCGGTCGTTCTTATGGTGAAGCCGCGCTTTACGGCCGGAATCGACCTTCTCGTCGACCCGTCGAATCTCCGGGTTGTTGCTGACGACATCTTCTCCGAGAGCATGCAGCGGGATACGCAGCTGCTTGATGTCGAAAGCAAGCTGCGGGTCCTGACATCGGGTAACGTGCTGAGCCGCGTGATTGGCGAGCTGAAGCTCACCGATGACCCGGAGTTTGTTGCGCCTGAAGCCAAGGACCCGGCCGGTGACGCGCTGCGCACGCTGGCAAAGCGGGTTACGGCCCGTCGTGACGAACGCTCTTTCATCGTCAATATCGCGGTGTGGACGCAGGACGCGGCCAAGTCAGTCACCATCACCAATGCCATCGCGACCGCCTTCCAGGAAGAACTGGCCAAGGCGGAATCGGAAGGGGCCGGCCGGGCTGCGAGCTCGCTGTTTGCTCGCCTCGGTGACCTGAAGGTGGAGGTTGCCAAGGCAGAAGCTGCGGTTGAGACGTTCAAGCGCGAACAGGGATTGCAATCGAGTTCGGGAGAACTCGTCAGCACCCTCATGTCAAATCAGACGAACACGCAGCTGATCGACGCCAAGGCGCGCGTCATTCAGGCGCAGTCGCGTTACAACGAACTCGTGTCCACCAACCCGAAGAACCGCCTGAACGCGTCTGCGCTGCAATCGGAAACGATGACAATGCTGCGCACGCAATATTCGACGCTGCGACAACGCGTGACCTCTCAATCGGCCGTCCTCGGGCCGCGTCATCCCATGATCCTGGCGCTCGAACCACAGCTCAGGGCGCTGGAGGGCCAGATCGACGCGGAGACGGCACGCATCGTGCAAGCCGCGAAAGCCGAACTCGACCAGGCAAGATCGGCACTCGACGCGCTGAATTCCGAGGCAAACCAGATGAAATCCTCGGTCTTCCAGGACACCGCCGCGCAGATTCACCTGCGCGAACTGGAGCGTGAGGCGCGCGCCAAGGCGACTGTCTACGAAGCCTTCATGGCACGAGCAGGAGAAGCCGCCGAACGCCAGCAGATCGACACGACCAACGTGCGGATCGTGTCACCGGCGATCGTACCGACAGCGCGGAGCTTTCCGCCGCGGGGCTATGTGCTGGCTGGCGCCGGCGGCGTTGTCGGCCTCGGACTTGGCCTTGCCATCGCGGTCTTGTCGGGGCTTTGGCGAGACTATCGCCGCTTGAGCGCGATCCAGGCCAAGGCCTATGGCTGACAGCGGCAAGAGTGTTGCTGCGGGCAAAGGCAGTACCTTTGCAGGCTTTCTGTTCCTGGCTGTCTTCGGCTACTTCTGGATCGGATTGAGCCCGTTTCCCGATCCAAACGCCACGAGCCTCTCCACACCTTATGGCAGCACGTCCAACGTTTTCAATCAGTTGATCGTCATCGCCATGTCGGCCGTGGTTTTTGGCACGGTCCTGCAGAATCCCGCGCGCCACTTGCTGCTGCGCCCATATGGCCTGCTGATGGGCCTGCTCGTCTGGCTGCTCTTCACTGGTCTTTTTGCAGGCGACCCCAGCGCAGCCTTCAGGCGCCTCGTTTTCGCAATCCTTGTTTGCCTTTGCGCGAACGCAATGCTCTTCATTCCAAGAAACGGCGAGCAATTTGCAAGGCTCATGTGCCTTGGCCTGACCTTTACGATCGGCCTTTCCTATTTTGGCGTACTTCTCCTGCCGCACCTCGCCATCCATCAAGCGACAGACGCGCTAGAGCAGTCGCTTGCCGGCGACTGGCGCGGTCATTTTGGCCATAAGAACGTTGCTGCAGCCGCGATGGTCTATGCCGTATTCTTCGGCCTCTATGCAAGACGGTCAGGACACGCCCGGCTTGGCCTCTTGATTGCATTGTCAGCAGGGTTCTTCGTGCTTCACGCGGGAGGGAAAACCTCCGCCGCGATGCTTCCGGCAATCCTGTTGCTTGCCTGGATTTTTGAACGCTGGACGAAACTGGGCGTGGTGCTGCTTCTTGGCAGCCTTGTCGGATTGAACCTGATCTTGCTGACCGCGGCGGTCTCGCCTTCCTTCAGCAGCCTGCTTGCTTCCGCTGGCATCGATCCGACCTTTACCGATCGTGGCTCGATCTGGCGGCTTGCACTCTCCGCGATCGCCGAGCGGCCCATCATTGGCTACGGCTTTCAGTCCTTCTGGCAGACCGACGCCTTGTTCAACAGCGGCCAAGCCATGACCACCTGGGCCGTCACTGCCGCCAATTCACACAACGGCTACGTGGAACAGTTGATCAATGGCGGCATCCCGGCGCTCGTGATGACGTTCATCTGGCTGGTGGTCCTTCCTGTCGGCTATGCCCGCCGCGCGCTTGCCGGCAGCAACGACATGGCATTGACGCGCCTGTTCTTGCGGATCTGGCTCTTTTCCCTGTTTCTCGCCTGCCTCGAAAGCCCGTTCTTCGGCAATAGCGGACCGATCTGGTTCACGATGCTGATTGCGGTCTTCGGTTTGAGATTGCAGGCCAATGCCGGGCTTGTCGTCAAGGAGGCTGACGAATTTGGATCGCGCGTTACTCCCGTCCCCGCGCCTCGGATCGACGCAACGGTTCTTAGAAGGCCCGTTAACCTCATACTCAGCCGTCGATTGTAGAGTGGGCGCCAGCCAATTACAGCTTCAGCGCCAATGGCCAGGCCAAGTCGGCTAACGCCGCAAGGCGAACAATCTCTGCGCGATCGAGGTTTGGATGATGCAGGAAAGCAAGGGGTCCGTTGAGGCAGTCGTTTGCATCCCGACGTTTCGTCGACCGGAATGGCTGGCGCGCACCCTGACATCGCTCGCCGAGCAAGTGACCGATTTCGCCTTCGCCGTCGTCGTTGTCGACAACGACGCAGCCAACCCGGCCGGCGCCCACTTTGCCCACAAGTTTCTCACCACGGTCGGCCTGCCCTTCCTGGTCACCACGGAAGAGCGGCAGGGCAATTGCCATGCCATCAACCGTGCGTTCGGCGAGGCAATGGCTGGCTTTCCGGAGGCCGAGTTTCTGCTGATGATCGATGACGATGAAATGGCCATGCCCGGTTGGCTTGCCGCGATCGTTGACACGGCTCGGCGGGAGGGTGCCGACATCGTCGGCGGGCCTGTTGTCCGGCAGTTCGAAGTACCAGTGTCCGACGCAGTCACCCAGCATCTGCTCTTCGGCTCGATAGAAGGCTCGACCCGGGCAATTGATCAGATCCACGGTTCCGGCAACTGCCTGATCCACCGCCGCGTATTTGCAGGTCTTGCTTCGCCGCTTTTCGATGTCCGCTTCAACTTCCTGGGCGGTGGCGACATGGAGTTTTTTACGAGATGCCGCAAGGCCGGCTTCAAGACCTGGTGGTGCGCCGAGGCGGTTATCCGCGAATTCGTACCCGAGGAACGCGTCTCGGCCCGTTTCCTGATGACGCGCTCGCTGCGCACCGGAAGCATCAATTATGTTATCGATCGGATCCACAGCACGTCGGCCATCAGGGTGATTGCAAAAAACGCTCTCAGTCTCGGCGCCGGCTGCCTTCGATCGATGGCACTGTTCCTCAGGACCCGGCGGCTGCTGCCGGCAAGCCATCCGCTGCTCGTGTCACTCGGTCGTACATTGGCAAGCCTCGGCTTCCTGCCAACCCCATATCGGGCCAGCAACTAGGCTCTCTCAGCCAAGAGCCGCCTCGCGGATCACTTCGATCGGTGTGTGCGTATGCGACTGGATCGCGATCGTCGTCTGACCCGGTTTCAAGCCCTCGATGAATGCCGCCAATCCCTCCCTGTCGAGAGCCGGCCCCTCCCAATAGGTCAGGCACGGGCTTTGCGAAACGCGTTCATGTCGTTGCGCGAGCTCGGGATCATTGGCGACCGCGACACCGTAAATGAGATACTCGGAAAAATGCCGGATGCGGGCCAGCGCCTGCCACCACGGAAAACGACTAGCGCCCTCGATACGCTTCACCATGGTCGCCACCGTTCGCCGCTCCCACAGAACCATCTGGCTGATGGAATCGTCGCCTGGCAGCGGCGGTACGCTCAGGCCAAGCAGCCGATGCGCATTTTGCCACCAGCGGACGTGGCTAGGTCGCGTGGGATTGATATCTCCGGCCGCGACGTGGTGAGCGAGCTTCGGCGTCGATGCCATTGCGCTCAGATCCAGTGGGCGGCAGAAGCAATTGTCGGAGTCGATGCACATGACCCGCTCGCTCGGTTGCGCCAGCGTCATTGCGATCTTGCGCATCTGCTGCAGGTGCCAGCCGTAGATCGGCAGGCGCAAATGGGGTGCCCACCAGTAGCGTCGCCCCCGCCATTTCGGCAGGGCCCAAAGGGACGGAAGCAGGCTGGACGAGACGATCACGCGGCGTTTGTCCCCTTCGAAGCCCACGAAGGCGTCCGCATCCTCGTCCCCGATCACGATGTAATGCACGTCGTAGCCCGTTACATACCGGTCGATCGAGTCACAGAGAAGGCGGCAACTGTCGAGGTCGCCACGATAACTCGGTGTGATGAGCGAAATCGAGGAACTCAAGATCGTTGGTCCGATCACCGGCCTGCAGAAAGAGCTCGCAGCGAATGCCGGAGCATCGCGTAGATGGCAACCGGATTGGTGGTCAAATAGCGTGTTGCCAGCCGGCGCGGCTCGAGGAGCATGCGGTATAACCACTCAAGGCCAACCTTCTGCATCCAGCGGGGGGCGCGGCTCTTGCTTCCGGCGAGGAAATCAAACAGGCCGCCGGAAGTTTTGATCAAGCCGACATTGTGCAATCTGTTGATGTTGCGAACGACGAACTGCTGCTCCAGCGGCACGCCGAAGCCGATCCAGAGGATATCCGGAGCCGCCGCATTGATCGCCTCGACAACCGCTTCTTCCTCGGCGCGATCAAAATAACCGTTGCGTCGGCCGGCAAAGCGAAGTCCCGGATAGGCCTTCGACATGTTCTCGACCGCCCGGGCATTCACCACTTCGCTGGCACCAAGAAAGTAAAAACTGACCCCGACTTCCGCCGCGCGTTCCGCCACGGCATGAACGAGATCGGTCGTGGCGACTCGCTCTGGCAAAGGCTCGGCCGAGGATAGCTTGGAAAAGAGCACGACCGACATTCCATCGGCATGGATCTGGTCGGCCTGACGCGTCAACGAGCGGAAATTGGCATCATGCTCGCAAAGCGCAATGACCTGACCGTTTGCGGAGGTGGAGTAGAAGGGACGCCCGCCGGCCCCCCTGCGCTCGAGCGCCAACTGAATGAAGGCGTCTGCGGATTCTTCCATGCCGGCCCGCACGATCGGCAGGCTTCCGAGCCGGTTCGTCGGCCATTCGTTCATCGAATAACTCAGACGCGCTGGTGCACTGCTATGCCTAGTCATTCACGCACCTTCGAAACGAGCATCGGTCAAGAACGGATCCGACAATTAGCTGTTTCGAAGACCCATCGCTGTAAAACCTCGAGCTATAGTTAACCCTCGCTATACACGTGATGGTGGCAGGCCTTTTTTTTGCCGACGGCATGTCAAACATTGAACCTGAAATTGTAAGCCGGCTTTTACCAAAAGACGGTATCAACGCAGCGCGGTCACCCGCCGTCCGCCTGTTCAAAAGGTCTGATATGCCGAAACGTCGCTACCTCGCACTCGTCTCCGACGCCGCCCAAACCTGTGGTGTCGAAGAGTTTGCCCGACAGGCGGCTTTGCGACTCGACGGGCGCGCCACTCGGCACGTGCTTGACGGCAATATCGGGAGGCTTAAATCCGCGCTCGACGATGCGGACGCCGCCATCCTCAATTTTCCTGTGGTGGCCTGGAAGAAAAAGCTAGCAGAGCCGGTCGTCGCGGCATTCGTTTCCCGGCTGCAGCGCAAACACCTTGTCGTGGTATTGCACGAATGGCACGCTCTCGACTGGAAGCGTCGCCTGGTGCTGGTTCCGGTGGTGGTGGTCGCAACTCGGATCTTGTTTTCAGCGCCGGAAGTCGCCGCCGAATTTGCCAAGAGCCCTCTGTCCGCCCTGTCGACCAGTCGGCGAGCAGTCATCCCGATCCCGCCAAATCTTGCCTTGCCTACCACACTCCACGACGGCCCGATCGCCCGGAGACTTGACGCACAGCGCAAGGCCCGGCGGCTGATCCTTGGGCAATTCGGTTCGATCTATCCCAAGAAGCAGTCAACGGCAGTTCTGGAGACTGCTGCCCGGCTCGTGGCGCTTGGCCACGACGTCGGCGTGGTCTTCGCCGGATCGTTCATCCGCGGCAGCGACAATGTGGAGCAGGAATTTTATGCGCTCGCAGACAAGCTCGGCATTTCAGACCGGGTCGTCGTAACAGGTTATGTTGCCGACGCCGAGGAGCTCTTCGGGATCTTCAGACATGTCGACGTGTTCTGCTATCTTTTCGCTGAAGGGCTGACGGCGCGCCGGGCAAGCGTGCTTGCGGCAAGCTTTTCGGGAAAGCCCGTCGTCGTCAACGCGCCGCGACAGCGAGATGCCCTCGCCCACCATGGCCTGTTCTGCAAGCTGATAGAGGGCGGTGCGATCCGCATGGTCGACACACAGGCCGACGTAAACACCATGGCCGACGCGGTGCTGGAAGCAAGCCAAAGCCATCTGGCATCGATTGACGCGAAGGCAGAAGTCGATGCCTTGTGGGGTGCCGTCATCGACGCGGTTGACGGCGGGAAGGCCACGCATTGGTGACATTGCACCGTCGCAATCGATGCCGAGACTGCGGAACAATGGCTCGCGACAAACGTTCTTCGAACAAGCGACGGGTGCGTCGCGAGGCTCATCGAAAGGACGTGATTCAAGATGGAAATGACGGAGGGCCGTCAGCTTGCGGAGGAATATCTCCGGCTAGGCGGAAAGAGGCGCGTCAAGATCGACGACAATCAGCAAACTGTGCGCGCATGGGAGGCAGACCCGCCCGCCGCTGAGCAGTTTTGGCATGATCGTGTCGAAGCTTTGGAAATGCGTCGCCGAAGGGAAGTCGAATTCTTCCTGCCATCGATCAACTCCCCGTAATTGGGGTGAGGAAGGGTTCTTCATTTCTGACCCGGACATCAGTCCTGGCCAGGCGCTGGGCTTTTGCGCCGCTCATCTGCAATCTCATCGGGCCAAGGTGCGTACCGCTTGGCTGGTTCAGCGCGCAAGCCATCCGCCATCGACAGACAGAACTGTTCCATGGACATAGTCCGAGGCCTTCGATGCCAGAAATACGGCCGCTCCCCCAAGATCTGCCGGATCTCCCCACCGTCCGGCGGGGATACGCGAAAGGATACCGGCGCTGCGCTCACGGTCCTCGCGAAGCGCGGTCGTGTTGTTGGTCACGAAATAGCCCGGAGCAATGGCATTGACGTTGATGCCCTTGCCCGCCCATTCGCAGGCCAAGAGGCGCGTCAGTCCGGCAAGCCCGCTCTTCGAGGCCGTGTAGGAGGGAATGCGGATGCCGCCCTGGAAGGACAATAGCGAGGCGATATTGATGATCTTGCCCCTGCCACTCGCGAGCATATGCCGGGCGGCAGCCTGCGACAGAAAGAAGACGCTCTTCAGGTTGATGTCCATGACCGCATCCCAATCGGCCTCCGTGAAGTCGATGGCGTCGGCGCGGCGGATGATGCCGGCATTGTTGACCAGGACATCGAGCTTGCCAAAGGTCGCTACCGTTTCATCGACGATCGCTTTGACCGGCTCGATCGACCCGAGATCGGCCTTGATGGCGTGAAAACCGGCACCGATCTCGCGAACCGCAGCCTCGGTTTCGTCCATCGATGAGCGGCCAACGGCAACGATCGAGGCGCCGGCCGCCGCCAGCGCCACGGCAATTGCCTGACCAAGGCCGGTATTGGCACCGGTGACGACCGCCACCTGCCCGGAAAGATCGAACATGGTCATCTCACGCTCACTTCAGAAACTCGGCGCGATGTGGCGTAAACGTATCGATCAGGCGGCCCTTCTCGAGAGCCTTGACCCCATGCACCAGATCGGGGGGAACGATGAAGCTGCCTCCCTGGTGCAGGGTTTCCGTCCTGCCGTCGATCGTCACCTCGAAACTGCCCTCAGCTACATAGCTTGCCTGGATGTGGGGATGGGAATGAAGCGCACCGACGGCGTCCTTCTCAAAAACCACCTCGACCATCATCATCTCAGGCAGGTAGGCCATGATGCGACGCCTCACGCCCGGTTCCGGACTGGTCCACTCGGCATCCTTGGCCGGCACGAAAAGATCACTCGCTGCCATATTCCCCCTCCTCACCTAAGATCTTCGATGGCGACAAGGTCGACGTCGGTATAGTCGACATTGTCACCGGCCATGGCCCAGATGAATGTGTAGCTTGATGTGCCGACACCGGAATGGATCGACCAACCCGGCGACAGGATCGCCTCCTCGTTCTTGACGATGAGGTGGCGCGTTTCGTTCGGCTCGCCCATCAGATGCACGACGCGGGCCTTTTCCGGCAGATCGAAATAGAGATAGGCCTCCATCCGCCGGTCATGCACGTGGCAGGGCATGGTGTTCCACACCGAGCCTTCAGCAAGCGTCGTCATGCCCACAACGAGTTGGCAGGTCCTGGCGCCGTCCGAGTGAATGAACTGGAAGATCGAGCGCTCGTTGCTCGTTGCCTGTGCCCCGAGATCGACGCGCTTGGCATCTGAAATGCCGATATGCTTTGCAGGGTGACGGACATGCGCGGGGGCGCTGAGCAGGTAGAATTTTGCCGGTTGTTCGGCCGATACGGACCGGAATGTCACCGAAGCCCCCATGCCGGCATAGACCATGTCGCGGGTACCGGCCTGAAACTCTTCGCCATCGACGACGACGATGCCGGCACCACCAATATTGACAGCGATCAGCTCGCGCCGGGCCAGAAGCGTATCGGTCCCGGCAGGCTTGATCGTTTCCAGTGAAAGCGGCGCGGAAGTCGGCATGGCACCACCGACGATCATCCGGTCGTAATTGGTGTAGTGAAGCTGGATGCGGCCAGCCACGAAGAGCGGCGGCAGCAAGAAGTTTTCGCGAAGCTCGGCGGTCCCAAATCCCGCTGCGGCCCGCGGATCAATCGCGAAGCGATTGGTGTAGTCAGTGTGAGTCACGTTGCCTCCCAATGTCTTTTCAAAGTCATCATACATATTGATCATACTTGAGCAACCGCAATCGCTTCATTCCGATCAACTGTCGACAGCCTGAGGGATGTCAAAAGGTCTGAATTATAAGGAATTGCCGTCGATCGGCTCGGACTCCGCAATTTTGTATGATAACATCCACAATTGTTGTCTTAATGGAGCACTGGCGGTATGCTCGGACATCATTTGCAGAGGCGACAACACCCTTGAACGCAATTCCTCCTCCGGTCGATGGTGGTCCACCACGACGACAGAAGCTCTCTGAACGGATCGCCGACTCCCTCCGCCAGGACTTCCTTTCAGGCCAGATCTCCGTCGGACAGAAGTTGCCGACGGAGGCCCAACTCGCAGAATCCTTCGACGTCAGCAGGACCGTCATTCGCGAGGCGATCGCGGCTCTCTCGGCCGATGGGTTGCTGGAAACGCGACAAGGGGCAGGCATCTTCGTGATTGGTCACCAGTCGTCCGCTCCGATCATAAGACAGGACCGATCAAGCAACATATCGCACGCCCTGAACGTGCTTGAAGTTCGCATCGCGCTTGAGGCTGAAGGTGCAGCGCTGGCCGCCACCCGCAGAAACGCCTCGCAGGAGGCGCAGATTCAGGAGAGCTTTTTCGAGTTCGATCGGCTCCTGCAGCTTGGCAAGCCCACCGGCCAGGCCGACTTTGCGTTCCACCGATCCATCGCCGAGGCAACCAACAACCCTTTCTATGTTGAAGTCCTCGACGCGCTAGGGGCGCGAACCATCCCTTGTGACGTCACCTCTCCTTACGCCACCGAAGAGGTTCTCTCGGTCAGCTACCAAGCCGGATTGCAGCGGGAACATCTTGCCATCCTCAATGCAATTTCTGCAGGCGACGCTACCGGTGCGCGCGACGCCATGCGCGCTCATCTGTCTGCAAGCCAGGAGCGATATCGCGAACGCCTGAGGGATCGGCGCACGCGATATCAAAGCATCGTCGAAGCAAGCTAACGGATAACGATGCTCAAAGGGCCTGGGGTGACTGGCGCCATCATGACCCTCCGACCTCATCCCCGCTTGGCTTTCACCTCGTCAGATGTGCCAATCGTTGCTCGCAGTGGCTTCGGTGGCAGCGTGCAATGGGCTGTCCGCCAGGGTGTAGGCCCTGATATAGTCGATGTGCATTTCCGATCCGTTCGTAAGACCGTTGGACGGCGCTCCAGCCGTACCGCCGACAGCGAGGTTGACCAGCATGTACATGGGATTGTGCATGTCCTCGGGTGTATCCGTCTGCGCGACTGCGACGTCATCGAAGTACCAGGTGATGTGATCCTCGTCCCAGAGGACGCCGTAGTTGTGGAAGCCTTGGGTACTTGCCACCTTGACCGGAAAGGACGTCATCGTATGTGCGCCGCCATGGTCGCTGTGGACTGTGGCATTGACAACGTTCGGCTCCTGACCGCGCATCTCGACGACGTCGAGTTCTGGTGGCCAGGAGCCGTCCTCCGGGAGGAGCCAGAAGGCCGGCCAGACGCCCTGTTCCGTCGGCATATCGGCACGAATTTCGAAATAGCCATAGGTCTGGGCGAAGGACGAATGGGTGTTCAGGAGACCAGATGTGTAGTCGTAGCCGTTGATCTGCGCCTGGATCGCCTGCGAGGCGGGTTCTGCAGAAATCGTCAATACGCCGTTGCTCACAGAGAATGGATTTGCCGCTGCAGTCGGTGCGTAGGACGGGTTGATGTACCACTGCAGCTCACCGTTCCCGGTCAACGGGCTGCCGCGGTCCGGCGCCCACCAGAACTTGGCATCCCACGTGCCCTGGTCGCCACTGCGCAAGGACAGGCTGTTGAATTCGTCATCGAAGCTCAGCGCCAGCTTCGAGCGGTCGAGCGTCAGTTGAAACTGGCTCGCCTGCAGATCCGACACCTCGGTATTGGCAAAGACGAGGCTCTCACCGCCACCGAGATCCAGCCGCAGATTGGCGCCCTCCTGAGTCGTATGAGCCAGCACCTGCTCGAAGGACGAAAGCCCGTAGCTGTTCAGGCGCACCGTATCGTCGCTACTGAAATCGACAATCAGATCACTCCCGTGGCCCTTGGTGACCAGGAATGTGTCGGCTCCGCCTCCGCCGATCAACACGTCGTTGCCGGCACCGCCGTCGATCGTCTGGCTTCCCGAGGCTCCGGAGATGATGTTGTCCTGGGCGTTGCCGAAAGCATAGCGCCCGGCGCCCGTCACAGTCAGGTTCTCGAAATTCTCGGGAAGCGTATAGCTCATCCAGGTGTTGATGGTGTCGGTTCCACCGCCGGGCTCTTCCGCAGCACGGTTGATGGCGGAATAGAGATAGTAGATGTCATCGCCGGTTCCGCCGTGCATGGTCACGTTGACGGAACTGTCGCCCCATATGGAGTCGTTGCCGGACGTGCCATTCAGCACAGGGCCGGAACCGGTTGCGGAGAACCATGCGGTCGAGGCGCCACTGTAGAACAGCGGTTGGCCGACAGCATTTTGTATTGATTTTGCCATTATCAACTCCTTCGGGTTTTCGTGCTTCTCATGGTCTCCTCCTCCGACGGCTGTCGTCATTCCTCCCGAAATGCACGGACCAGCTGGTCCGTAAACGGCTTTGCGAGATAACCGAGCGCCGTGCGCTCGCCCGTCTCGATGAAGGCTTCGACGGGCATCCCGGCAACCGGTGCCAGCTTGCCAAGCCTTTGCCATTCGCTCTCGGGCACCGCGACCCGCAGCGTGTAGTAGGATTGGCCGGAATGCGTATCCGTTGTCAGGTCAGCGGAGACAGATGCAACGCGTCCCTTCAATTCCGGTGTTGTCCTGTAGCTGAACGCCGAGAACCGCAGGCTGACCTCCTTGCCGACTGCGACCTGGTCGACGTCCTGTGGCGACAATTTCAGCTCGGGCGTGAGCATGTCGTGATCGGGCACGATCTGCATGACGGCCTCGCCTGGCGTGATCACGGCACCGCGCGCATGGACAGCAAGTTGATGGACGATGCCGTCTTGCGGCGCCCTTATGTCGACGTGTCGTAGCTCGTCCTCTATCGCAACGCGCCGCTCGGCGTATTCGCCACTGTCGCCCTCCGCCTGCCTCAGCTGTTCGGACACCTCGCTTCTGTGATCGTCACCCACCTGGATAATCTGCAACTCCGTTTCGGCGATTTTTCCTTTGATTTCCGCGGTCGAGGCAACGAGGCTGCCAAGTTCTCCCGTCAAATCGGCCGCATCACGTTGCAGGGTGTAGACGCGGGTTGCGGGAATAACTCCCTGCCGAAGCAGCGGCTCCAGGCTTGCAAGCTCCTTGCCAATGATGCCGATGGCGCGACGCTTGCCCTCCTGCTGGGCCGACAGTCCTTCGGCCTGCTGGTCGAGCTGACGGACGCGCTCGCGCAGTTGCGCTGTCCTTCCACTGAGCGATGCGCGACGGTCATCAAACAGCCGCAGCTCGGAGCTCATGAGGGCGGTAGCCTGAGTGGCATCGGCATCTCTGACGACCGCTGGAAAAAGAATGGCGTTCGCGCCGTCGCGTTCTGCAGAAAGCCTGGCTGATCGCGCTGCAAGCTCTCGCAGCCGCCGCGATACGATCGCAAGATTCGCTTTCGTCTGGGTGTCGTCGAGATGAACGAGGATTTGGCCAGCCGCGACGCGATCGCCGTTGCGGACGAAGACCTGTCCCACAGTGCCGCCCTTCTGGTGCTGCACCGGCTTCACATAGCTGTCGACGACCAGTGTCCCCTGGGCAATCACCGCGCCGTTTATACGGATCGCCGAGGCAAGCCCGCCAAGAACCCCGACGAGCAGGGCAGCTGTTGCAAGGGCAAGCAACGTAAGTCGGCGGATTGCTCGTTCCGTCGATGTCACAGCCCCGGTCATGACGACAACTCCCCGCCGGCGCGAAGCGGTCGGACGAAGGAACCGGTGGCAGCGACTGACTTTGGTCCCGTCTTGAGAACTTCGCTCTTAGGGCCGAACGCTTTGCCCCGACCGCCCTCGAGAACAAGCACCTTGTCGACCGCGGAAAGCGCGCTCGCCCGGTGAGCGATGATCAACACCACCCCTTGCCGCGACCGAACGGACTCGATCGCCTGCGAGAGTGCCAGCTCGCCCTGAACATCGAGATTGGAATTCGGCTCGTCGAGCACAACGAGGAACGGATCCGCGTAGAGGGCCCTTGCCAACCCGATGCGTTGCCGCTGGCCCGCGGACAGGGTTCTGCCCTGCTCGCCGATCCGCGTATCGAAGCCATCGGCAAAGCTCACGATCATATCGTAGACACCCGCGGCCCTGGCGGCGGCGATGATCAACTCCGAAGAGGCCTCCGGATCGAACCGGGCAATGTTGTCGGCGATGGTTCCGTCGAACAGCGACACGTCCTGCGGCAGGTAACCGATGTTGCGGCCGAGTGCTTCCGCCGTCCATTGTGAAAGCGACGCTCCGTCCAGCCTGATATCCCCTGCAAGAGCCGGCCATAGGCCGACGATGCCCCGCGCCAGCGAAGACTTGCCCGAGGCGCTCGGACCGACGATGCCAACTGCCTCACCCGCGCTAACCTCGAAGGACAGCCCGCGAATGATCGGCATCTTCGAGCCCGGAGCTCCCAGATGAAGGTTCTCCACGGCCAGTGATTGCCGCGCCGCCGGTAGCGCGACGTCTCGCTGCCGCCCGTCGGAGAGCTCGACCTCGCGGTCGAGGCGCGACCACGCCTGGCGGGCAGCCGCAAATCCTCGCCAGTGCGCGATGGCAAGCTCGATCGGGGCGAGCGCGCGGCTCACGAGAATGGAGCTCGCAATCATGATGCCGCCAGTTGCTTCCTGTCGAATGACGAGTATGGCGCCCACGGCCAGCACGGCGGACTGCAGCAACATGCGCGCGGAGCGCGACAGGGTTGAAAGCGAGTTGACGAAAGTGGCCGTGCGCAAGTGACTGTCGAGGTGGCGCCGGTTGACTTCGGCCCAGCGCGCCGAGAGCGTCCCACCAAAGCCCATTGCGACGACCGCTTCTGAATTGCGCCTCGCGGTTTCGGCGAAAGCCATTCGCTCAGAAAGGATGGTGGCCGTCTCCCTCGTCGGACCGCGTGACTTCAGCTCCGCAAGCAGCGCCAGCCCCGTCAAGAGAAGCGCGCCAGCCACGGCCGTGAGGCCAATCCAGTGATGAAACAGGAAGCAGAGGGCGAGGTAGAAGGGCATCCAGGGCAGGTCGAACAACGCTCCCGGGCCAGGGCCGGACAGAAATCCACGCACTGTATCGATATCGCGGATCGTCTGCAGACCGTCTCCCGGCGCCGGCTTGCGCGATGCCGACAGCGCGACTGAGAGGAAGGCCGGCCCTGAGAACCGCTCATCCACCGCCCGTCCGATCTGCCCGAGAAGCAGGGATCGCGTGAGATCCAGAAGCCATTGGAACGCAAAGAGGGACACAACGATGATGACCAGACCGACGAGGGTCGGCAGGCTGCGGCTGGGAATGACGCGGTCATAGACCTGGAGCATGAAGAACGAGCCACTGAGCGCCAGGATATTGACGAGGCAACTGGTTACACCAAGCCCCAGAGCGCCAACACGCAACGACGAGAAGAGCCCAAAGAAGGGTCGCGGCTGCGAGAGGGATCCGGTTTCAGACAAATGGACTCCTTGTGGTCGTAGCGCAGACACACCATAGCCGAGGCCTTCGGTGGTCGAGAAATCGAGATCGCTTGCCTAGACTGAGGCAAAAGAGACCGAATGACGACCGCAAACAGCGGCGTCTCTTCATTCCGCGCTAAGTCGCCAAATCAGGCGTTAAGCGCGAAGTCGTGTTCCAGTCACGTCGTCGAATGACTGTCTTCTTTCGAACCGCGACAGCGCGATTGCTGAGCGATTCGGCAGTACTTGTGAGGGCATTTTATGACTTATATAAGATCCCGGTTGCAATTTGTGTCCGGATTTGCGTTTCCAGCCGCGTGCTCGAAGGCTCCGCAAGTCTCACCGGGTACGATCCACGTTCAAATGATCTGCGCTATGCATCTGACTGGTAGTAGCAAGTCCGGGCACCAATCGATTGGACAAATCCAGCGACACTAGTCTAGTACTACAGTTGCGTTTTGTGTCTTGTTTTGTAGTGAGCGCTCATTGCGTAGGCTTGATGCTCTCGTCGCCAGAGTGACCATGCGAGAACGAAGGCCGTCCTGATCGGCGGTCGCAGTAGGAGCCGGGTGATCAGATAGCGGATCTCTGCGACGCTTGGTAGAAGCGCAAGTTTGTTGGTCAGGCGGCGATTGGCGGGTTTGGACTCGTTTCGTTCGGTTTGCCACCGGCGCTGCGGCGCAGGTCGGAGCCCAACTTAGCAAGGAACGCT
>NZ_AZNV01000018.1:0-122933 GCF_000510625.1 Rhizobium sp. IBUN | reverse complement strand
GGCCACTTTGGCTGATGCGATTTTAGACCGTATCGTTCACAATGCACACCGCATAACGCTCGAAGGCGACAGCATGCGGAAACGAAAAACACCGCCGATCTTGACCGGTGGCGAAATAACCGAAATTAATCACCCGTAACAGCAACAAGGCAACCGGAACTCGATCAGATCCGTTGTCCGCGACTTAGCGAAACGCTTGTCCGCGACTTTCTGAAAACGCTGTCCCAATTAAGAGAAATCCGCACGCAGAGGAAGTCCGCCCCCTTGAACCTGGTGGCGTTCGAAACAGTTCTCACCATACCGACGCCAGACCGACGCGATTGTCGATGGCAATCGCCAAAACTCTTTAGTTTCGTATGCCAAGTACAGGATTTTGATCATCGAGAACGCGGCTCATTGTTGTTGCCACCAGTCGATCGCATCCTGCAGTCCCTGATCCAACGAAATGCGCGGTAAGAAACCAACCTCTTGGCGTAGTCTCGTAACATCCGCAACGAGGCGCGGAGGTTCATTCGGGCGCATCGGTAGAGCACCTAGTTTCAGAAGGTCCGACCGTCCCATAAATTCTCCTAGACGTTCGATCACATCTCGCAACGCAATGGGTTCGCCGGAGGCGATATTGACGCTACCCTCGACCGCGCAGTCCACGAGAGCCGAAAATGCCGCTGCAACCTCGCGACTATCCATAAAATCCCGTAACTGCGTTCCAGCGGTGGTTTCCGCTGTACGCCCCGCAAGCAAGCTTCTGATAATCGAAGGGACCAGCCGCTCAGATCTTTCGTGACGGCCGAAAGATAAAAACAAGACACCCCAGGCGAACGAGAGACCGGTCTGGCGGGAATAGCTCTCAATAAGCCGGCGAGCACTATCCTTTGCGGTTCCGTAAAGTGTTGCCGGTTCGCGACGCGCGCCTTCATGCACATAGTCCGGCAGTATAGTCCAGTCATACTCAGCGCATGTTCCGGCAGCAACAAAACGCTCGCCTCCCGAGAGATGGAACGCGCGCATCAATAAGACCGTTGTCGCCACCCATGAGATATTTTCAGGTGCAGACCAGAATCCAGCGCCCACGTCCCATGCAAGATGCAACAAATGTGTCGGTCGCACCATCTGCACTAGTTCGGCGCCCGCCCCGGGGTGCATGAGATCGACACTATGCCACTTTACATCCGGCTGATCGAGGACATGGCGAGCGCAAGCATGAACCTCATATCCGCGCAGACGCAGTTCGTTCAGACAATGCCGCCCAAAAAAACCCGAGGCACCTGTGACGAGGACGCGCTTCACGGCTGGAAATCCGGATAATTGGCATCCCGGTCGGACAGGCGTTCCGGCGGAAGAGGCCATACGATTGCAAATGCCGGATCGTCCCAGCGAACGCCGCGGGCGAACTCCGGCTTGTAGGCCTCGCCCATGTGATAGAAAACCTCGCTATCTCGAACCAGAGTTTGGAAACCGTGGGCGCAGCCCGCCGGGATATAGAGAGCATTGCGCTGATCAGCATCCAGCTCGACGCTGGTCCATTTCAAGTAGGTCGGTGAATCTGCGCGTAGATCCACCACGACATCCAGTATACGGCCTCTTGTGCAGCGTACGAGTTTAACTTCCGGATATGGCTCAGCTTGATAGTGCATTCCCCGCAATGTCCCTCGATGGGGATTCCAGGAAACGTTGCATTGCGGAAAATAGTTGATCAAACCGTTCTTGCTAAAAGTGTCGGCGCAAAATGTTCTGGCAAACAGGCCCCTGTCGTCGGCAATTGCGTCGACATTCACGATCATAACGCCGGGCAGAGTTGTGGGAGTGATTTTCAATCGCAGAGACCTTCCTTCCAAGCTGAGTCTCGTGGAACTGCCGATTTTTATCGTATAACAAAGACACTCAGGTGCAGCGCTTCCAGAACTAGTGACCGAAATACGCGGTAGCTACGGCTTCTGCGTCCCCATCCATACGGACCTTGCCATGCTCGAGCCAAACTATCCGTGTGCAATTCTTTACAAGTAACTCTCTCGAGTGGCTCGCAATGATTAGTATCTTGGTCTTGTTAACCAAATCATGCAGACGCTCGTTTGCCTTTTCCTGGAAGCCTTGGTCCCCAGTCGCTAGCCATTCGTCCATGATCAAGATTTCTGGCTGAATAATAGTAGATATTGCGAAAGCTAGGCGAAGCTGCATGCCGGTTGAGTAGGTACGGACCGGCATATCGAGGAAATTTCCGAGCTCAGAGAAGTCCTCAATCTCTTTCTGATGCACGGAAAGGTCACGTTTCTTGAATCCCAGGAGGGCGCCCCGAATTGCAATGTTTTCCCGCCCAGTTGCCTCAGTATCAATCCCCAACGAAATGTTGATCAGCGACGTGCATTTGCCATTTGTGACAATACGACCACCCGTAGGGTGATAGACGCCGCTCATGACCCGCAGAAGTGTCGTCTTGCCAGAACCGTTGTGGCCAACGAGACCCAGTCGCTCTCCTTCCTTGAGGCTCAAGCTGACGTGTTCAAGCCCGCGTATAATTACGTGACCTTCAGAGTTGGAGCCGATCGTTCCTCCGGTCGCAAGACTGAATACTTGGTTCTTGAGCGATCTGCTTTTTGCATTGTAGATCGGGAAATCTACCGTGACGTCTTCAAGATGCATGGAGGTCATGTTCGCCTGCGTGGGGTGATTTCGAAGGTAGAGATTCATAGCCAATACGTGATTCGGGAGCGGAAGCGGTTTAGGAATAACAACGCGATCGCCCATCCTACGACCGCCATGACGATAACGACGATCCAGTTGACCAGTGTTCCGGGATTCCCAAGGAGAGGATCGCGAACAACACTAATAAGATGATAGAAGGGGTTCAAGCCCAGCATTAGGGCGGATTTAGTGCCGTTTGGGAGATGACTCGGCTGCCACATAATTGGCGTTACGTATAAGGATACCTGCATGACGTTCTGGATAATTTGCGTCAAGTCCCGATAACGAGTGCAGAGAACCGCCAATATCACCATTATCCATAGAATATTCAGCGATGCCAATATGAACCCTGGAACGACAAGAAGTGCATAAAGATCTACAAACTTTCCAAAAGCCAACAAAACAATCGGAAATATGAGGATATTGTGTCCCAATATAATCGTATTTCTCCACCACGTCCTTAGAATGTACGTGAAAAATGGGATCGGCAGCTGGAGCATCGTTTCGCTGTTTGCGATGAAGCTAACGCATGCCTCGTTGATTAACTGTGAGTAATATCCCCAGACAATCATACCGACGCATATGAAAGGCAAGAACTCCGACATCGGTGAATTGAAGATCGTTCCAAAGACCAATCCCAGAGCGCCGATCAGCACTCCCATATTGATCGTAAGCCAGAATGCCCCGACCCTTGAACGACGATATCTTTGCGCAACATCTTGCCAGCCGAGAAGTGCGGGTAGATGGAAATTCGCTATTGAGCCGAACACGTCCCCCCAACCGGTGATTATTTGCGAGGTCGCTTTAGTCATGTGGTACCAGTCTCCAGGTCGGGCTCGATTGCTCGGCTCGCGGTTAGCACATTAGAATTGGACTTAATAGTGACTGCCGGTCGCAATCAGACACGAACAGGCGCTTCACCTGGAAACGATCGCCATCGAAAAGCGAACTATAATCGCCCCACGGGCGATAGGAGGTCGCGTGGGTTTCCCTCGGGCTTGATGTTTCCTTCGCCTGAGTGTTCGGGGTCGAGCCGATCTGCAGACTGCTGCCCCGATTGCTTGTCAAACTATTACGAGAACGTCTCCAGTGCCTGGACGTGTACCGGCTTTCGGTCCGAACCCGCAGCGACCACTTGAAGATTGAGATACGCCGTGTGCTCGAGGCGAACCATCGCCTGCTCGAGAAGCTTGCCCTCACGGAACGAAATGGCGCGGACTAGCGACGCCACCTAAACGCAGTGGCCAAGGATCTCGTCGGCGACTGGCTCGCCGTCGCCGATCTCGGCAACTGCCTTGTCGACCAATGCGTCGAAGACGTCCGCATAGCGGACGACGTGCGGGTGCTGGCGCATCACCGGTGCCTCTACGACCGCCGTGAAGCGGCTTGCGAAGGGGCGACTGGGCGCCGCGTCAGAGAGCGAAGCGGTCGAGACCGCGGTGGCGGTAGGACCGGCGGGCATGGGCGCGGACAGTGGTGCAAACACAGCGGCTTGGGCCGCTTTGCTCCGGTCGGTCGGAAGCCGTCACATTCTTGGCAGGGCCCCCACGGGATCTCGAGGATCCTTCTGCAAAAAAGCGAACGGATCCTGAACGACGTTAACGCCAGGCTTGCACCACCGGTGGAGCACGAGGCCGAAAAACGGCAGACCGCGATGAAATTCTTGCTACTCGTTGCAGATCGAGGCCGACCCCACTATTGGTGCCTGATCACGCCGACAGGGATTTGACCAGCTATGGTTGCGCACGTTTCGACAGCCAGCACTAGCGAACACATAAGCGAAGGACACAAAGTGCGCGTCTGTGCCATCATCGTAACTTACAAGCCCGATCAAGTGAAACTTGGTCGACTCCTCGGTGCGATCCAAGATCAGGTTGATAAAATCGAAATCATAGACAACACCGACGCAAACGTCGGCTTGGCAGCAGCACTGAATAAGGGCATCGCTTCCGCAATCTTGGGAAGCTTCTCACATGTCCTTTTGATGGATCAGGATAGTTTGCCAGGTGACGGCATGGTGGCTGCCCTACTAGCTGATGAAATCGCCGCGCAGAGATCAGGCAAACGAGTGGGCGCGATTGGCCCCGCCTTGATTGATACACGTAGCGGACGGCCGTATCCTTTCGTCAGATACGGTTTTCCGCGAAATCAATGGATCACTTCGAGCGAGATGGTAGAGTGCGACTTCGTTATTACATCCGGGAGCCTAATATCGCTCGCGTCGCTTCAAGAAATTGGCCCAATGAACGCAGCCTTATTTATCGATAGTGTTGATATTGAGTGGTGTTTCCGCGCAAAGAGTAAGGGCTTCTCCATTTTCGGCTCAGCCAACGCGACGATGGGCCACGAGATCGGTGACAGTCTTATCAAGGTCCCCGGATTTGGCAGGAAGCAAATTCTAGTTCATGGACCGGTCCGGCTCTACTACATCATGCGAAACCGCATTTTGCTCTATTGGATGCCACATGTTACCCCAAAGTGGGTTGCGCAGGATCTCCTGCGGATTCCGTTCAAGTTTATAATCTTCGCGCTTCTAGTGCCGGGTCGATGGGACAATGTTCGCCACATGGCCCGGGGCATTTGGCACGGTTTGATTGGACGAAGTGGCCCTCACAGCTAATCCGGGTGCTCTGATCATTTGCTCTGAGCCCTTAAAACTGGATCGTTTTTGATTGGAGTTTTCCGCGCTAGTTTCCGGCTGGGAACAGGAACGGAAGACGATGAAAGCATCGAAGTTTTCAGACGCGCACCCCGCAAGCGTAAGCTGATTGACGGGATCCTGGTGGTTTGGGGAGTATCGATCCGGGGGCTGCGAGATCGGACAGACCCCAAGCCTGACTTTGCCATGTCTCCTGGAGAGCCGGATGCGTAACGAAAGGCGCACGTCCGGTTCGGCAAGAGGCGATGCGAGACCTGCCGCCGTAATGCGGCAAGGCACGTATCGCCTACTCATCCGATTTACCTCAAGATGCGCCGTGGCGGCCGGATCGTTTCCGTTGCCGGCATAGTCACCGTCGGTGTCAACACCGATGGTCGGCGCGAGGTTCTGGGCATGGAGGTCGGCACCTCCGAAGCCGAGCCGGATCTGGACGGAGTTCCCGCGCAAGCTGACCTGGCGCGGCCTGCGCGGCGTCAGGCTCGTCGTCTCCGATGCTCACGAAGGGATCAAGGCGGCAACATCCAAGGTTCTCAGCGCGACCTGGCAGCGCTGCAGGGTTCATTTTGCCCGTAACGTGCTGGCACAAGCCGGAAAGAGTGGCCGCCGCGTCGTGTCGGCATCCATCGCCACCGCCTTCGCCCAGGGGGCTGCAAGCCTGCAGTGGCGCGCCGTTGCTGACCAGATCAGTCCGAAGGTACCAAAGCTCGCCGCAATCATGGACGAGGCCGAACACGACGTCCTCGCCTATACGAGCTTTCCCAAAGAGCATCGCGTCAGGCTTCACTCCAGCAATCCGATAGAGAGGCTCAATGGCGAGATTGAGCGACGCACCGAGGTCGTCGGCATCTTCCCCAACGACGATGCTATCGTCAAAATCGTCGGCGCGGTGCAATTTTCGACGTTTGACGGCTGTCAAGGCAGAAACTGACATTTAGACACGCCGCGAGACTTGACGGCCACGTACCATTGGTATTGTCAACACAAGAAACGCAACTCGACGCTGGTCGAAAACGACCGGCCTCCAATTGGGAACAATCGCGGAATGATGACGGACAAACGGCCAGAGGGCAAACTGGCCGGCTCAAACGAGGCCGAACAGCTGGGATTGCGGAGGCATATCGCCGTTCTTATCCCATGCTATAACGAAGAGGTCACGATCGGGGCGGTCGTCCACGATTTTCGCCGGACGCTTTCCGATGCAGCCATCTATGTTTTCGACAACAACTCCTCGGATCGGACAATTCCCTGCGCACTGGAGGCAGGCGCGATCGTCAACACGGTCCGGGAGCAGGGCAAAGGCAACGTCATAAGGCGCATGTTCGCTGATATTGAGGCGGATATCTATGTGCTGGTCGATGGGGACGGAACCTATGACGCGAGCGCAGCACCGACTTTGATTGAAGAACTGGCGGCGCATGGATTAGATATGGTCGTAGCCAGCCGAACATCCAACGAGCGGGAAGCATACCGGCTTGGACACAGGTTTGGAAACCGGCTTCTGACCGCTTGCGTCATGATGATATTCGGGCGGTCTCTAACTGATATGCTTTCTGGTTATCGGGTGTTCTCGCGCCGTTTCGTCAAATCCTTCCCTGCCCATGCCTCTGGCTTCGAAACGGAGACGGAACTGACGGTGCATGCGTATGAACTCAGGATGCCGGTATCAGAGATAAGAACCCTCTACCGGTCGCGCCCGCCAGGTTCCGCCAGCAAACTCAATACTTATCGTGATGGACTTCGGATCCTTCTAACGATCGTCCGTCTTTTCAAAGCCGAAAAACCGCTGATATTCTTTGCATTTGGCTTTATACTCTGCGCCGCCACGTCGATAATACTTTCCGTCCCGTTGTTTAAGACCTATCTGGAAACGGGACTAGTTCCACGTCTCCCAACCGCGGTGCTTGCGGCGTCGCTGATGCTGTTTGGCACTCTGCTTTTGACCTGTGGCATCGTATTGAACACCGTCACGCGGGGCCGCATGGAAATAAAACGTCTTGCCTACCTCGCCGTGCCAGGCCTTTGGCGTCCCCGTGGCTGAGCTGCCCAGACAGATCCTAGGTTTCGCTGTGGCAGGCATTCTCGGCTTTGCCGTCGACCTAGGCGTATTGCTGCTTACGCTACAGTTGGGCTTTGGGTTCTTTGTCGGGCGGGCGATGTCCTTTCTCGCTGCGGTACTGGTAACTTGGTGCATCAACAGGCACTTTACTTTTAGGCATCACCGCAGTCAGGAGGTCCATAAGGAATGGTGGCGTTATTTTGCCACCATGTCATTGGGCGGGCTCTTCAACTACCTGGTCTACTGCTTGGTCGTCTTGACACTGCCAATGCTGTGGTTGCTGCCGGCCTTTGCCGTGGGTGCCGGCTCTCTCGCCGGCATGAGTCTCAATTTCATAGGTGCAAAATTGTGGGTGTTCAAACCTCGTCTTAATGCGGTTGCCGAAACGCGGGTTTTGAAGGTTCGCCAGACTACGCGACTGGGATTGCTAAGCAGACCGCAGGCGCCCGCGGTCGCAGCTGTCATCGTACCGCTACTGTTCGGCTTCTATTCTCTGATCCTCGGCGCGGATGCGAACTGGGACCTTTACAACTACCATCTTTACAATCCATTCGCGTTGATACACGACAAGCTGTTAATTGACTTGGCACCGGCCGGTTTCCAATCATATTTCAACCCGATACTTGACCTGCCGATTTATATCCTCAACCGAGCACTGCCGCCGGCACTATTCGGCTTCCTGCAAGGTATGCTTCATGGCGCGGTCTTTATTCTTGTCATGGGTATTGCCGCTGTGGTCCTTCCCGAAAGGCCCGTTGAGGATCGATATCGCCTGCCGATCCTATTGGCGCTCTCGGGATGCCTCACGGCCGTTTTCCTGTCGGAGATCGGCAACTCCATGGGAGACAACACAACCGCGCTCTTCATTCTAGGCGCCATCTATATCATCGTTTCGCGCTGGTCGGCCCTCGGGTACTATAACGCCAGGGCGATAGGGCTCCTGTCGATCGCTGGTTTGATTGCCGGCCTTAGCATGGGCCTAAAGCTGACCAATGTGGTACCGGCCTTTTCCATCTGTCTGGCCTTATTGTTTTGCTATCACGGCACGCTAAGTCGGCGATTGAGGCTCCCCATCGTTTTCGGCCTAGCGGCGATTGTTGGTTTCGTCATCACTGGCGGCTACTGGATGATACGGATGGGGCAGGAATTCGGCAATCCGGTGTTCCCGCAGTTCAGTGCGGTTTTCCCCCATCCAATGGTCACACCACTTGCGATCGCTGATGGTCGTTGGGGGCCGCAAGGCTTCTTCGAGACTTTTCTTTGGCCTTTCGTTTTTTCGGCAAACCCTCGCAGGGTGGGTGAGCTACCCCTGAGGCACATCATGTGGCCCGTCGTCTATGTGACGTTCTGGATTTGGGCGGTAAAAACACTCTGGACACGATGGCGCAGCCGCACGATACCGACCCTCAGGCCTGAGGCATCGTTCGTGCTGTTCTTCATCGGAGCAGCATATCTCCTGTGGATGAAGCTCTTTAGCATCTCCAGATACATTGTGTCGTTCGAAGTTCTTCTGCCGCTCGCGCTCTTTATTCTACTGACACAGCTGCGTCCGTATGCACAAGCACGCCGCATGACAGCTTGGCTGCTGGTCGCCGCTGCCGCCGTCGTTCTGGTGGGCGGAGCTCGCACGTGGGGCCATGAGGGATGGGCCAATCCTCTCTACCACATGGAAGCCCCATCGCTGCCTGATCCCAAACGAGCGACTGTGCTGCTGGCCAGCCCCGGCACCGAAAAATCACTGGCTTGGTTGGCAACCCTGTTCCCCCCTGAACTCGCTTTTATCGGTTTGGTGAACTTTCCGGCTGCGCCGGCGTATATTCAGAAAGCGCAGGGGATAGCACGCGGGCGCGGTGGCCCGATCTTGGTCATTACTGACGGCGAAGACAACACACGTGCCTCCAATATGGCCTTTTACGACAACTTGGCAGGCCGGGCTCAGTTAACATCGAGCCAGAAGGGCTGCGACTTTCTCCGGACTATGATCACCCGGCTACACCTGCGAGCTGACGTTGTCTCCTCGGAGGCCAGCGACGCAACTTGCCGTATCGACGTGCCGCAATCCAGGAAAATTGACGTCGACGCCTCGGAGCGCGCGCGTCGCGACCGGGCTGCGCAGATTGTTGCACAGGCAGGCTTCACGATGCTTCCCGACAGTTGCAGTGTATTTACCGCCGGCATTGGCAGTGTTTCGCATCGCTACCAGTTGTGCCGGGCGACTTTGCCATGACTTTAGGTCGATCAACCTCTCCTGACCGGAAGACAGGGTGACGGTCTCGAATGCTCTTGAAGCATGAAATTGCCAACGTCCGTTCCAAGCCAGTCTTGCGTAACCGTACCCGTCTCGTTTCAGCGATGATGCCCGTCCAAGCGTATTAAGTCCATCCCTGTGCCGACGGCCTCGCTCCCGTCCGCGTCGTCAAAGCGCGCCTCTGCAGGGCAAACCGTCGGCTCCTCTCAATGACAAAAAGACCGTCTCGAGACGACAACAATTATGCCGAGCGGGGAAGGCTCATGACCGATCTAAGCTATTGGACAAAAAACGAGGAAGCAGCTTGAGCCGCGACGGACTTCCCATAACCGCACGCTTCACATAATTGCGGAAGTCGATCGGATGGCTCGCCAGAAACACCTTTACGCCTGACGGGATCAGACTTCGTCGAGGCGACCAACGTAGACGGCATCCTCGCTGGCGATGACAGCCACTGAGGTCGATGGGGGTTCGGACAGGTTTTCGAAGCCTGCGGAAAGCTGGCTGAAAATATTCTCTGCTCGCAGCGGCCCATCGCCACCGCGAGCAGATGGAATACCTCATGCCTTCGCGGCTCGGGGTGCCTTCCGATTGGCAAGGTAAACCCCAGCGGCGACAATCACCGTGCCAACGATCAGTGGAGGGGTAAGTGGCTCGCCGAACGCGATGAGAGCCTGAACCGCTACCGTAGGAGGGCAGAGATAGATCAGGGACGCAGCGCGCGAGACCTGACCTCGGCGGATCAAAAAGAGAAGCAGCGCAATGCCCCCCACCGATATCCCGAGTACCGACCACGCAAGAGCGGCGTAGGTCTCGAGCCTGCCATCGAAGCGGAACGTCTCGAAGGCGAGCGCGAAGGGAGCGGTCAAGGCCAACGCACCGAGATATTGCAACGTCGCAATTGCGGTCAGGTCACCATCTTGAAGGTGCTTCTTCTGATAAATCGTCCCATAGGTGACGGCGAACATAGCCACCAGATTAACGGCGAGCGGAATGCCGGCATGAAGGAGATCGGACGCATCGGGTTGCATGAGCTTCGGTGAAATGGCGACAGCGATGCCGACGAAGCCGAGTGCCAGGCCCGCCGTCTGTGAGGAGCGCAGACGTTCGCCGATGAGGGCGTTGGCCGCCAGTGCCGTGAGTAGAGGCTGCATGGCTGCAACGATGCCGGAAATGCCGGCCGGCACCCCGCGCGCCACCGCCCACCAGACACCCCCAAGATAGAAGCCGTGCAGGAAAACACCCGAATAGACCGCCCGCCACGCCAAAGCGCCCTTGGGCCATTTCGCCCTGATGGCAAGGGAGATAGCGCAGAAGGCAACCGCCGAGAGCACGTAACGGACCGTGAGGAACGAGAATGGCTCGGAGTGATGAGCCGCGTACTTCGCAATGATCCAACCAGTTGACCAGAGAAATACAAAAATACCGGGAGCGAAACGGTCGAGGGTCATGAAATATCTCTAATGTTCGAGAGCTTAGCAATTGTAAATATTGTGATTTTCGGATTCAGGCCGACGTTTTGACGCTCACTTCAGCGCGCATGATGAGCGTGCCTCTGTGCCTCCAGCAATGAGGCCGCGGCGGTATAGCCGCCGCCCATCCCATCCAGGAAATGCAGATGGGACCCGCGAGCACCGACTGGGACGAGGCAGGTCATCAGCGCATGAGATTGGCGATGCATGCCGAAGTAGACTTCGCCCCGATCGTAGGCCGACGTCAAGAGCGCTTCGACGTCCTTGATCTGCTCCGGCATACAGTCCAGGGTCAGGCGAAGGACATCGTCGTATCTCCTGTAGTCGGAATTCAGAACGACGTCTGTCCACCCCTCGCCGCCCAGGTAATCCGCAACGGAGTTGGTGATCACGACATCCTCGGGAACGGGACGTGATGAGCCATCCTCTACACCGAGTAAGGCAAGCAATCGCCTAGTCAGCAAGGTGAAGGCCTCGGGGCTGATGTTGTCCTGTGGCTCCACGAGAAGGGAGAGGATATCGCCACGCCGACTGGGGATCGGTGCCCACTCGCAGGTCAGCCCTTCGAGATCGGGCGTTGCGTATTCCTGGCACGGCAGGAGCGCGTGATTTCCCGCTTTGATCTCCCGGTCAGCCCAGTTCAGCCCGCCGCCGGCGAACATGGCATATGTTGCCGTCTCCGACGCGGCGTAACGCGCGACTTTCACGTCGCTCCCGGCGGCACGTATTTCCTTGACGGCCACCAGGCCGATCCTGAGGTTAAGCTGCAGTTGATCTCGAGCGTAACCGGCGACACGCCGCAGGACTCCGATCGCAGCTTCTTTTGCATCGGGATCGAAGGCAAAAGCCGCGCCGTCGCCGCGAAACACGAACGGAAAGTCGAAACTGCCGATAGCATTGCCCAGCGCCGCGATCGCCGAAGCGCCCGCGTAATTGACATCCTTGAACCGCCCGCGGGCAATAGCCGAGGTTGAATCGACGACGTCGGTGATGCCAATCAGCCAGTCGTCGGGCAACGGCGCGTAGCTTGTCGTGACCAGCAGTTCGCCGAAATCGCTGCTGGCGTCGAGTTGTCGGAATGCCTTGTTCATTGAAGCCTCCTGCATCAAAGATTTGCTTGCCTGACCTGCCATCGTGGCAGGCCAGGCCAGGGGGCTTCCGTTAGATGAGGGTTGTCACAACATCAACGTTGCCGTGCGTTGCCTTCGAGTACGGGCAAATGTTGTGGGCGTCGTGCAGCAGTTCGGTTGCCACTGCGGGGTCGATTCCAGGAACGCTGACGTTGAGGCGAGCGCTGAGGAAGTACGAGCCCTCCTCCAGGTTCAGATCGATCTCGGCATCGACGGCAACTCCCGCCGGAAGCTTGATCTGCTTCTGCGAGGCAGCATATTCGATAGCACCCATGTAGCAGGCCGACCAGGCAGCGCCGAACAGGTTTTCCGCTGCCGGATGTGGCTGCTTCATCTTGATGTCCAGGTGACCATCGCTGCTGCGTGCGCCGCCATCGCGGCCGTTTGTGTTGTGCGTCCTACCCGTGAACAGAACCTTGTGTGTCATGGCGAAACTCCTCTGTGTTGGTTGAGTGTCTGCACCGTTGTGCTGCCAACAGAAGTACTGCCGCACGACCGAAATCGCACGTTAGGCGTTGTTAGACGTTGATTGCCGCAGCCCTCCAACAAACAAGGATTAACAACGCCTAACGTGAGCTTCACAGCTCCGCGGCGTAGCTTTTCGGGCAGCACAACGGTGCAGACTCTCAACCGCCATTCTCAAGGAGAGAGACCATGACCACCACCAAAACCGAAGTTATCGACCTCGATCGACGCCGCCTTTTGGGTGCCGCCGCAACCGGCATCGCCGCGCTCGGTATCGCAAACGTGTTGCCTGGGCGTTCAATCGCGTCGACCGATCCCGAAGCAATCCGCCCGTTCCGGGTCAACGTTCCGGAAGCCGACCTTGATGATCTCCGTTACCGGCTTGCACATACCCGCTTGCCGGAGAAAGAAACGGTAAGCGATTTCTCGCAAGGCGTACCGCTCAAGACCATCAAGCAGGTACTGCGCCACTGGCAGACAGGCTACGACTGGCGCAAGGTCGAGGCCCGGATCAACAGCTATCCGAACTTCATTACGCAGATCGACGGCCTGGATATCCACTTCATCCACGTTCGTTCAAAGCATGAAAACGCGCTGCCGCTGATCGTGACGCATGGTTGGCCGGGCTCGATCGTCGAGCAACTGAAGATCACTGGCCCACTCACCGACCCGACTGCCCATGGGGGCGATGCCTCTGACGCGTTCCACGTCGTCATCCCGTCCATGCCCGGCTATGGCTTTTCCGGAAAGCCCGACGCCACCGGCTGGGGGCCGGAACGCATTGCCGCCGCATGGACAACCCTGATGCGGCGGCTGGGATACAAGAACTTTGTCGCCCAGGGCGGCGACTGGGGTGCGGTGGTCACCGACATGATCGGCGTGCAAGCGCCGCCCGAACTGCTCGGCATCCATACGAACATGCCAGGAGCAATTCCTGTGGAGATCAACAACGCATCCTTTGCCGGCGCTCCTGCTCCGGAAGGCTTGTCGGACGAGGAGCGGAGGTCCTACGACCAGCTCGTCTTCTTCTACAAGCACGTCTATTACGCCTTCCTGATGGGAACGCGGCCGCAGACGCTGACCGGATTGGCCGACTCGCCGATTGCGCTTGCGACCTACATGCTCGACCACGACGCCCGAAGCCTTGAACTGATCGCCCGCTCCTTCGACGGCCAGAAGGAAGGTCTCAGCCCGGACGACGTGCTCGACAACGTCACGCTCTTCTGGCTCACCAACACAGGCGTATCAGCCGCCCGCCTCTATTGGGAAAACAAGCTCGCTTTCTTTGCGCCCAAGGGCGTCAAGGTGCCAGTCGCGGTGAGTGTCTTCCCGGATGAGCTTTACCAGACGCCGCGCAAGTGGGCCGAAGCCGCCTACCCCAACCTCGTCCACTACAACAAGGTGGCAAAGGGCGGTCACTTCGCCGCCTGGGAACAACCCAAACTGTTCGTCGATGAAGTGCGGGCCGGGTTCCGTGGTCTGCGGAAGTCTGGCTGACCTTTCAGGCGCGCGCATATGCGCGCGCCTCCCTCCTTCACCCGGGGTACGATCATGCAACATGTGCATACTGCCAGGACCGAGACGATTGGCAGCCGAGAGAACGGCTTCGCACGCAGCTCGGACGGGGCTCTCGATATCAGGCTTTCAAACCCTGCCGGCAATCGGCTAGGCACGAACCCGGAGCAGCTTGTCGCAATTGCATGGTCGGCGAGTTTCGCAAGTTCATTGAAACATGTCGCCGACATCAGGCGGATCAAGCTCCACGCGGATGTCAGGATATACGCCAATGTGGAGTTATCCTCCGACGACCAGGGATACGTCGTCGGCGTTCGCCTGGATATCTACCTGCCCGGCCTGGATCGGGAAATTGCATCTGCTTTGGTTGAAGCTGCTCGACTTGAATGCCCATACTGCCGGGCAACACACGGCAACATCCATGCCTTCTACAATCTCGTCTAAGTCCCGAAGTGCGCAAACCGGATGTTGAGCCACCGTGGCTCCGAAAAAGAGGTTGGAGTATAAACAGAACGGTGGAGTTGGTCAGGGGGGATGAAATGACGCGGGCGACAGGCGATGCTGCAGGTGACCTGTCCTTCGGCCCCTTTTGTCTGAATGTGGGTCAGCGCCTCCTTGCGAAGGATGGGATTCCTGTCGAGCTTGGCGCACGCGCCCTGGACCTTTTGATCGCGCTCGTATCCGCTCCGAACACTCTTCTGAGCAAGCATGATCTCATGTCGCAGATTTGGCCGGACGTTGTCGTTGAAGAAGGTAACCTGCGCTTTCACATGACCGGGCTGCGTAAAGCCCTTGGCGATGGGCGGGACGGTGCACGCTACATCACCACGATCCCCGGCCGCGGCTACTGCTTCGTTGCCCCGATCTCAGGCTCGTCCGCTGCGCTGGTCCCCGGTGATGACGCGGTGAAATTCAGGCATGCCAATCTTCCCAACCGCCTGGAACGTATGGTCGGACGCGAGAGTGATATCCTTGACCTTTCCGAGAGGTTGTCGAGATTTCCTGTCGTTTCCATCGTGGGAGGTGGAGGCGTCGGCAAGACGACCGTCGCAATAGCATTGGCCAATCAACTGGCGGGAACGTTTGATGGCGCTGCGGTGCTTGCTGATTTCGGGACGCTAAGCGATCCATCGCTCGTTTCACCCGCGCTTGCGTCCATGCTCGGAATACCCGTCGGTTCCGATGACGTGCGCCCCAGTTTGCTCGCCTACCTCAGAGATAAGCGTATCCTTCTTGTGTTCGATACCTGTGAGCATCTGGTCGATACCGTAGCAGACCTGGCGTCAAGCATAGTCGATGCCGCGCCACACGTCCGCATCCTGGTCACGAGCCGCGAAGCCCTCAGGATTGAAGGCGAAAGTATCTACAAGCTCGACACGCTCTCCTGCGCTCCGGTCGATCCGGAAATGACTGCCGAGAAAATTCTCTCCTATCCGGCTTCCCAGATGTTCGCCGAGCGCATCGCCGCGAGCGGAGTGCCGTTGTCCCTCACCGACGACGATGCTCGCATCATTGCGTCGATTTGCAGAAAACTCGATGGCATGGCGCTTGCGCTGGAACTGGCCGCGAGGCGGGTCGAGGCCTATGGCCTCTCCCAGACGGCTGCCCTGCTCGATCAGCATCTTGCCCTGGCATGGGTGGGATCGCGCAACGCGCCGCCACGTCAGAAGACCCTGCAGGCGACGCTCGACTGGAGTTTCGGGCTGCTGTCCGACCTCGATCGCACTGTTCTTCGGAGACTGGCCATCTTCGTTGGCGATTTCACGCTTGATGCCGCCTGGGAGGTGATCGCAACACCGTCACTTGACCGACCTGCACTCTTTGGTGCCATCGACAGTCTTGTTGCGAAGTCGCTGCTGAGCGCGAACTCGTTCGGCGCGATGATGCGCTATCGGTTGCTCGATACAACGCGCGCCTACGCACTCAATAGCCAGATCGAAGATGAGCTTGCCGATCTGGCTGCGAGCCACGCCTCGTACTACCGACGTTGGCTGGAGCAGTTTGGCCCGGATTGGCCAACGCTCTCGAGCGGACCCGAACGGCTGCCTTATTTCCTTGGCATCAATAACGTCCGGGCGGCCCTGGAATGGGCGTTTGGCGACAGCGGCAATGTCGATGTCGGTATCGGCTTGGCTGCCGCGGCTGTTCCGGTATTTCAGGCGATGTCGCTCTTTCCGGAATGCCAGCGCTGGTCCGAACGCGCGCTTTCTGCCATGGGCGACCATTACCGGGAAAGCCGTGAGGAGATGCATCTTCAGGCTGGCCTTGGAATCTCCCGGATGTATCTCCACGGCGGCCGTGACGCGCTCCCCGCGCTCACGAGGGGTCTGGAGATTGCCGAAGGTCGAGGGAATGCGGTCGATCAGCTCAAGATCCTCGGCCCATTGAACATGTTTCATCTGCGAACGGGAGATTTCAAATCGGCACTCCAGTGTGCCTATCGCTGTTCTTCCGTCGCTGAGGCGACCGAAGAACCGTCCGCGATTTCGCTTGGGCACTTCTTTCTGGGCAATTCATTGCACTTCGGCGGCGAACTTGGCCGTGCCAGGCTCGAACTGGAGGCTGCGTTAGCGAGCGATCCGCTTCCCAGCCGCGCGCCGGGAAGCTATGTCGGTTTCCAGGGACGCGGGCTCGCCGGCGGAATCCTTGCCAGGAATCTCTGGCTTCAAGGCTTCCCTGACCAGGCGGCCGTCCGGGCGCGGCAAGCGATCAAGGAAGCGGCGGAGGCGGATCATTCGTTGACACTTTGCATCGCGCTGCTCGGTGGCATCGCCGTTTTCCTCTGGCGCGGCGACCTGGAGAGTGCACAAGAGCACATTGATTGGCTGATTTCGCGTGCCGGGCTGCACTCCCTGTCGCCATACGTGTCAGTAGCGAGAGGCTTCGAGGCGGAAATCGCTATCCGCCGGGGAGATCCCAGCGCAGGCATCGACAGCCTCCGCCGATGCATTGAGCGGCTGCATGCCTCCACCTATGAGGTCTTCACCACCATGCTTGAAATCTCGCTGATAAAAGGGTTGTTGGCGCTCGGCAAAATCGACGAAGGGTTGGAGCGGGTCGAGAAAGCCATCCAATCGGTCGAAACCAAAGGGGACTTCTGCTACGGCCCGGAACTTCTGCGAATAAAGGGGAACCTTTTGGGATCGATTTCCGCGTCGGATGAGGCACGCCATTGCATTGCAGGCGCCATCGCCGCCAGTCGAAAGATGTGCGCACGCAGTTGGGAACTGCGCGCCTCGTGCGATCTCGCTGCACTCGAAGCGGACCTCGGAAAGAAAAAGGAAGCCACAATGATCCTTCGGCTAGTCCTTGATGAGTTCGACGAGGGCCACGACACCGACGATCTGCGGGCAGCCAGAGACATGTCTATGCACGACGGTGATGTGCCGATCGTTATCGAGGCATCGCACGAGCGGCCAACACGTCGCCCATAAATCCGCGCTGAGCGGCGGGAGGGTTCGCACGCGATACGTCCTCGCCAACTGCTCGACGAAGCCATACTGACCCAGCGGGGAAGATTGCCCTCTGTGGGTATAGGGTGGCACGGCATCCTCGTCGAGGAGGCTTGAGACGACCGCGCCGCAAGCTTGGTGAGCACTTGAGACACCCCTTTAGACGTGCGTCAGCGGACCGATCAATTGCGCCAACCGACCGCAACGCCGCGTTCGCGTTTCGACCAGGCGAGGCAGACAGCAAGCGGAAAGGCGATTTCGCGGAAGCACGCGTCCCGTGCCCCAGGCGTGTGAAATGCGGAGCTAACCCTTAGCCACTGGCAACAGCACAAGGAAGCTTCCGTTTCAGCATCAGGGCGATCAGCGCGTCGGCTGATGCCCAGGCGCCGGGCCGATCCGCGCGGGGAGCTTATCCCCGCCCGAACTCGTCGGAGACACGGACGATATCGTCCTCGCCGAGATAGGAGCCGGTCTGAACTTCGATCATCTCCAGCACAATCCGGCCGGGATTATAGAGCCGGTGCAACTCGCCCTGCGGAATATAGACCGACTCGTTTTCACGCAAGAATGTCACCTGGTCGCCGACCGTTACTTCAGCCGTGCCTTTGACGCATACCCAGTGTTCAGAACGGTGGAAATGCCTCTGTAGCGACAACTTTTTGCCCGGCGACACGAACAGGCGCTTCACCTGGAAACGATCGCCGTTGAAAAGCGATGTATAACCGCCCCAAGGGCGATAGCAGGTCGGGTGGGTTTCCGTCAGGCTTGATGTTTCCTTGGCCTTGGCAAGGAGTTTCACCAGCTTGCCGACTTCCTGGGCTTCGTCGAGGCGACCAACGTAGACGGCATCCTCGCTGGCGATGACAGCCACATTTTTCAGTCCTTGAACCGCGAGATGCGAGGCACGCGACAGGACCAGCGAATTTTCGGTGTTCATGACGGTGGCATTGCCGATAACGACATTGCCGTTCTCGTCCTTTTCGACGAGCTTTCGGATGGCATCCCAGCTACCGAGGTCTGACCATGCAAAAGCTGAAGTGACCACGGCGGCATTGGCGGTCTTTTCCATCACCGCATAATCGATAGAAATATCGGGGCTTGTCTGAAAACTGGCCCCATCGAGACGGACAAAATCAAGATCGATTGTAGCCTTGGCGACGGCAGCTTCCGCAGCCTCGTACACCGCAGGCGCATATATTCTGAGCTCATTCAGGAGCAGGTCGGCCCGGCACATGAAAATGCCGGAATTCCAGAAAAAGCCGCCAGCGGTCAGCATCTCTTCTGCGGCAGCAAGTTGCGGCTTCTCGACAAAGCGCTTTACCTTGTGCGCGCCGGACGAAAGCGGCTCGCCCTGTTCGATATAGCCGTAACCGGTTGCAGGCTCGGTCGGCTTGATGCCGAATGTGACGATCTTGCCTGATGCGGCGGTCTGGCGCGCAGTCGCGATCGCCTCGCTCCAATCCCTGCCTGCATCGATCACGTGGTCGGAGGCCAGAAGCTGGAGGATCGCCTCCTCACCGAACTTCTTCTTCAAGTGGAAAGCAGCGGCGGCGATGGCGGCGGCCGTATTGCGAGCCACCGGCTCGAGGATGATGGCGGACAGATCAACATCGACTTCGCGGGCTTGCTCGGCCACCGTGAATCGAAAATCCTGATTGGTGATGACGACAGGCGCCTCGTAGACGGCGGCGTCGGAAACGCGCTCGAGGGTTTGCTGGAACAACGTCTTTTCATCGACGAGCTGGATGAACTGCTTCGGCGCGTTCGATCGTGACAATGGCCACAGGCGGGTGCCCTTGCCGCCGGCCATGATGACTGGAATGATCTTCTTGGTCATAAGAAATCTCCGGGTACGGACGGACCGTGTTTATGAAGTTCAACCTTCAATAGGCAATCGGGTCAATGTGTTTGTCCAGTCGCGGACGAGGGAAAGGCCTTTCTCAAGCAACGACGAAGCAGCTGCCTCATCCTCGGCTTCAACATAGCAACGCATTTCCGGCGCATTCCCGGAAGGGCGAAAGTGGATGATAGTGCGATCGGCCAGCGTAACGCGCAGGCCATCGATATCGCTGACCGAGCCAACGGCGCCAAGCGGCTTAACAAAGGCCGCAAGGTTTGCAGGCGAAGCACGCAGATGCGCCATTATCGCAGCGCTCCTCTCGACTGCAAAATTCTCGAGCCGGTCGGCGGCCGCCACCGGCAGGTGGAAATCTGCGACGCTCGCGGAAAGCGGCTTGTCCTGTTGCTTGGCGAGAAACAACGTCGCCAGGACCGGCAAAAAGCTGTCGCGCGTCGGAAGAGCGGTCAGCGCTCCATTTGCCACGGCAAAATCCGACTGCGTCAGCACGCCACCATTGGCCTCGAAACCCATCACCGACGTTTCGCCCGCGGCGGTCGCCTTGTTCATGCCTTCGATGACAAAGGGGGACCCGACTTTGGTGCGGGTGACGCGGTAGCTGCCGGCCGCCTCTATCCCGGAATTGGAGGTCACCGGGGTGACAATGACCTTTGCTTCAAGGAAGCGCGCAACGATGAGCCCGAGGAGGTCACCGCGCAGCGGTGTACCCGCCTCGTCGGTGACGAGCGGCCGGTCGCCGTCGCCATCGGCGGAAACGATGGCGTCGAGACCATGCTCCCCAGCCCAGCCGCGGAGCAATTCGATCGTCTGCCCCGACACGGCCTCTGTATCGACCGGGATGAAATGATCGGATCGTCCGAGCGCCACGACTTGCGCACCATAACCGGCGATCACGTCAATCAGGCCATCGCGGGCAACGGTGCTGTGCTGGTATACGCCGATTTTCAGGCCGGAAAGGGCGCCGGCTGGCAGCAGCGCGCGGTTGCGCGACAGGAAAAGCTCACTGGCCTGGCGTTCTTCGTTCTGAGCGGTGCCAGGGGTCAGGTCAACGATCGTGTCGCCGATATCGGCCGCGATACGGGTGATTGCGAGCTCATCCGCCTTGTCGATCTCGCCATCCGGTCGATAGAACTTGATGCCGTTGCGATCCGCCGGGATATGCGAGCCGGTGACCATCAGCGAGGCGCAGCCCTTCGACATGGCATAAAGCGCCAGCGCCGGCGTCGGGATCGCGCCGCAATCGATCGGCTGCAGGCCGGCTCGTGCCAGTGCTCCGATGCAGGTGGCAGCAATATCGGGGCTTGAGGGACGATAGTCTCCAGCTACAAAAATGCGGTCTCCCGCCTTTGCCAATCGGGCATCCAGTAGGTGTCTTGCAAAAGCGGTTGCGTAAAGACCCGATGCATGGCCCTGAAGGTCGGTTACGAGGCCACGAAGACCGCTGGTGCCGAATTTCATGAAACTTCCTAACATTCACCGACTTGCTGTCTGCGTCGGTCGTCATCCGCGAGTGCCGATAGATTAGCGAAAGATATCGAGCGTTTCAAACCGGTGATAGGCTTAGGCCCGCCAGAACCTCAGGCTGAGGCGGGACACACGCCACGCCATTAGGATGATGCCCGAAATAGGGCGTTGGCGGGGACGGGGGAAAAATGTGTACTCAACGATGCCGTGCTAGTGCGACCGTCAGAACCAGGAAACACGGCCGCCACCCTATCTGAACCCAAGAAAGTATCGGGTGGGCGCCTAGCTAGTATAAGAGGAGTGGGTACGATGGATGGCTCGCGCCAAGATAAATCGCTTGCAACGCGTACAGGCAGAGGAAGAGCCGTCAAAAGAGCACTCATTACAGGTATAACCGGACAAGATGGTTCCTACCTTGCCGAACTTTTGCTTAGCAAAGGATATGAGGTTCACGGAATCAAACGGCGTACGTCTCTCTTCAATACAGATCGGATCGACCACCTGTACGTGGATCCCCATGTCGAGGATCGCAAATTCATACTGCATCACGGTGATCTGACGGATGCCACCAGCCTGATCCGCATCGTTCAACAAGTGCAGCCGGATGAGATTTACAACCTGGCAGCACAATCCCATGTTGCCGTTTCGTTCGAGGAACCGGAGTATACTGCGAACTCGGATGCGCTCGGCGCTCTGAGAATTCTTGAGGCCATCCGTATTCTTGGAATGGAAAAAACGACGCGCTTTTATCAGGCAAGCACGTCCGAACTGTATGGACTTGTCCAGGAAACGCCCCAAAGGGAAACGACGCCATTTTATCCGCGCAGCCCCTACGCTGTTGCGAAACTCTATGCTTACTGGATCACCGTCAATTATCGTGAATCCTACGGAATGTATGCTTGCAACGGCATTCTCTTCAATCATGAGAGCCCAGTGCGAGGTGAAACCTTTGTCACCCGCAAGATTACACGTGCCTTGGCGCGCATTAAGCTCGGCCTTCAGGACTGCCTGTATCTAGGTAACATGGATTCCAAACGCGATTGGGGGCACGCGAAAGACTATGTTGAAATGCAGTGGCTAATGCTGCAGCAGGAACAACCAGAAGATTTCGTTATTGCCACCGGCATCCAATACAGCGTGCGCGAGTTTGTAGAAGCTGCCGCTCGGGAAATCGGCATGACCATCCGCTGGTCTGGAACGGGTGTCGACGAGAAGGGGTTCGATGCAAGAGGCAATTGCGTTGTCGCGGTTGATCCACGTTACTTCCGTCCAGCGGAAGTGGAGACCCTTCTGGGGGATGCGTCCAAAGCGAAGCAGAAATTGGGATGGGCAGCCAAGATAACGTTTGAAGAGCTCGTATCGGAAATGATGCGTGAGGATCTCAAGGCCGCCGAGCGTGACGAGGTGGTTCGAAAGCATGGATTCCATACCTTCCAGCATCACGAATAGCTTCATGGATAAGAGCGCCAAAATTTATGTGGCCGGTCATCGTGGCATGGTGGGATCGGCCATTGTGCGCCGACTTAAATCTGCAGGCTATTCGAATATACTGACGCGCACTCATGCCGATCTCGATTTGACGCAACAGTCAAAGGTCACCGAGTTCCTGACCACGGAGCGACCGGACTATGTTTTCCTGGCCGCCGCAAAGGTAGGCGGTATTCATGCCAACAATGTCTACCGTGCGGAATTCCTCTACCAGAACCTGATGATAGAGGCGAATGTGATCCATGCCGCTTGGCAAGCTGGGGTCGCGCGCATGCTCTTCCTTGGTTCTAGCTGTATCTATCCGCGGGACTGCCCTCAGCCGATAAAAGAGGAATACCTGCTGACCGGCGCGCTTGAACAGACCAACGAGCCGTATGCTATTGCCAAGATCGCCGGCGTAAAGCTTTGCGAAAGCTACAACCGGCAATTCGGAACCCAATATATGTCTGTGATGCCGACGAACCTTTATGGCATCGATGACAATTATGACCTGAACAACAGTCACGTGCTTCCCGCGTTGATTCGTAAGGCGCACGAGGCGAAACTCCGTGGTGATCGCAGCTACGAGGTATGGGGTTCCGGGCGCCCAATGCGTGAATTTTTGTATGTCGATGACATGGCAGACGCCTGCGTCTTCTTGATGGAGCAGGAAGGGATCCAACCAAGCCTATTTAACG
Organism: Rhizobium sp. IBUN; assembly: GCF_000510625.1. NCBI lineage: Bacteria > Pseudomonadati > Pseudomonadota > Alphaproteobacteria > Hyphomicrobiales > Rhizobiaceae > Rhizobium > Rhizobium sp. IBUN. The sequence continues at coordinate 99,770 of NZ_AZNV01000018.1, read as the reverse complement.
TTGGAACTGGCGAAGATATCACCATTCGGGAATTGGCCGAGACTGTGATGGATATCGTCGAGTTCAAGGGCGCGATCGTATTCGATTCTTCCAAACCAGATGGTACACCTCGAAAGCTGTTGAATGTTGATCGGCTGCGCAACCTGGGGTGGAGCGCGCGAACAACACTGCGCGATGGGCTGCGCGCGACCTATGCTGACTTCCTCAAAAGAGCGGCTCGAGACTTCATTTGATCGAGCTGCCGGTTACAATTTCCAGCCATCAATGATCAGGCGCTATCGTCGAATTTAGAGCAAGGTGTTCGCGTAGAAGTCGTGAATGTCTTTGTCATCGAGGCGGCTCCTCGGCTCTCCGCACATCGTCGCCTCAAAGATACGTGGCCACGCCGCCATCTTCCCTGCGAACGACACTCCGACCAGCTCTGCTTTAAGTATTACTTTCAGCGGAACGGAGACAACTTAAATAAAAGCCGTTCAATAGCTTATCGATAATCCTATCGGGGTATGCCCCGCGATGCATCATACCGCAGATTACTGTCGTTCTCTCTCGCCGCAAACATGACAGGATAGTTACCTGAACGTGTGCCGCAGTTTAAGTGAGGGCGTCTGTCATGCTGAGGATCAACATCAAGGACCGCGACTATTTGAGCGGATACGGCGGCTCGTTGAATGTTTATAGCGCAGCAGCCACCGGCAGCGCTCTTTTCGTGACCGCAACAGTGGGTTCTTCAGCCAGCGATAGTGCAATTGCCGATTTGAGTGCGGTCGGATCTGTGACCTCGCTCACGGGGACGACCACTGCGTCTCCTTTGACCAATGATCCAGCCGCGGCGCAAACGTCACCGGCTTCAGGCGCCACCTCCACAGGCGACCAGACCGGCGGCGCGAGCTTGGCGCTCACCACCGCCACGACGACAAGCTCTTCGACGTCCGACCCGCAGACGACGACAAAACCACGCACCGTGCTGCCACCAGATCCTTCCACTTCAATCACCACGACCTCGCTGGAGCCGGCTCTGTCAGCTGCTCCCGAGGTTGTGCTGCCGGTCGCGGACGCGAGCGATACGTCGAGTGTTCCGGTTCTGAGGTTCTCGGTCGCAAGTGTGGGAACGGCTGAGGATACGTCATCTGCGTCAGCAGCGGCGACTTCGGATGCACCGGCAACCCTCGCCGCAACAGCTTCGACGACGACGGTTGTGGCCGTCACAGCGCCAGTAGCCGCGGCTCCTACCTTGAACATCATCGCCCTCGAAAACCTGAAACAGGGCAACCCCAGAAGCGAATGGGGTCTCGACGGCGACGGCGGCGGGACCATCCAGGGCTTCGCAACCGAAATCAGTACCAATATCGGCCAGACCGTCGACTTCAAGATAGCGACTGACTCGACCCACTACCGCATCGATATCTATCGCCTCGGCTATTACGGCGGAGATGGTGCGCGCAAGGTCGCGTCGATCGACAAGTCACTGACGACAGCACAAATCCAGCCGCATCCGATCGTCGACATGTCTCTTGGCCTGATCGACTGCGGGAACTGGTCGGTTTCGGCGAGCTGGGAGATCCCGGCGGATGCCGTTTCCGGTGTCTATATTGCCAAGCTCGTACGCGAAGACGGCGTCGAGGATGCAAGCATCATTCCGTTTGTCGTGCGTGACGACGCCTCAACGAGCGACATCGTCTTCCAGACATCCGATACGACCTGGCAGGCCTACAATGCCTGGGGTGGGGCGAGCCTCTACTACGGAGAGGTACCAGTCGATCCGGCAAACATGATCGGCTACCTGCCTCCGAACTGCAGTTGCGGTCTCACTGCAATTGGGCGTGCATCGGCAATCAGCTACAACCGACCGATCATCACCACTACCAGCCCGGCTGGCGGAGCCTGGGACTACATTTTCGGTGCCGAGCATTCAGCAATCCAGTGGCTGGAGCAGAACGGCTACGACGTATCCTACATCTCGGGTGTCGACGCCAGCAGGAATGGCAACCTGCTGCTTAACCACCAGGCCTATCTCTCGGTCGGTCATGATGAGTATTGGTCTGCTGAACAGCGCACCAACGTCGAGGCTGCGCGCGATAGCGGCGTCAACCTTGCCTTCTGGAGTGGCAACGAGTGCTACTGGAAGGTCCGTTGGGAGAGCAGCATCGACGGCAACGGCCAGGCATACCGGACGATGGTGTGCTATAAGGAAACCTGGGGAACCAGCACGGATCCAAGCAATACCGGCACAGGGACATGGCGCGATCCCCGCTACGCCGACCCCGGACAGGAGCCAGAAAATTCGCTCACCGGAACCATGTTCACGGTCGACAGCTATCGCGCAGATACCATTACGATACCTTACGATTATTCGAACCTTCGCTTCTGGCGAAACACTGATGTTGCCAATCTGCAGCCCGGAGAAACATACAATCTCGTACAGAATCTGCTCGGCTACGAATGGGATTCCGATGTCGAAAATGGGTTCCGACCGGATGGCCTGATCAATCTGTCGCTTTCCTCGGTCGCGGTTAACACCTACCTCCGGGACTACGGCACAACCATCGGCGATGCCGTCGCAACCCATAGCCTGACGATGTACAGAGCCGAAAGTGGAGCTCTGGTGTTCGGCGCAGGCACGGTCTTCTGGTCGTGGGGACTGAACGACCAGCACGAAGGCACTGAAACCCCGACTGATCCCAATGTCCAGCAGGCGATGGTCAACATGTTCGCGGACATGGGGATCCAGCCGACGACACTGGATGCAAGCCTGATCCTCGCCACGCAATCCACTGATATCATCAAACCAACATCGACGATTACGTCGCCAATCGTCGGTGCCAGTTTCGTCGAAGGACAGCATGTCACCGTCACCGGCACTGCCCAGGACTTTGGCGGGGGCATCATCGCCGGCATCGAGGTTTCGACCGATGGCGGACAGCATTGGTTCAAGGCAACCGGCCGCGAGAACTGGAGCTACAACTGGGTCGTCCAGGCCAGCGGCACATATACGATCATGTCACGTGCCGTGGACGACAGTGTCAACCTGGAAACACCGTCGGCTGGCAAGCAGGTCAGCATCATCCTGCCCGACACCAATAGCCTCTGGACGCTGGCTTCCAAGCCTGCGCTCGAGACTGCGATTGACCGCGACGGTGTCGAACTCGGAGTCCGCTTTCAGTCCACGACGGGCGGCTCCATCGAGGGAATTCGTTTCTACAAGGGCTTTTATAACGTTGGAGAGCACACGGTCAGCCTATGGGATGCGAATGGCACGCTGCTTGCAACCGGTGTATCGACAGGCGAATCTCTCTCGGGCTGGCAAACCGTCATGTTTTCCTCGCCGATCCATATCTCTGCGGGAACAACCTATATCGCCTCCTACCATAGCAACGGTTTCTATTCCGTCACCGAGAACTATTTCGGTTCGACATACGCCAATGGTGCGCTGAAGGCAGTCGATGGTGGCGGTGTCTATGCCTACGGCTCGACCAGCACTTTTCCCGGCAACAATCCCGGGGGGACAAATTACTGGGTCGATGTCGTCTTCGACGCTGGGCCGAACAGCGTGCCCGTTGCCACCGACGACAGCGGTTTTTCGATCTCACGCAATGGCACACTGACGATTTCCATTGCTTCCCTCGTCGCCAACGATGTCGATCCGAACGGTGACGCGCTTACCATCTCGGCCGTTGGCAATGCCTTGAACGGAACGGTTTCCCTGAACAGCCAGAACGGCACGGTCATCTTCACTCCCAATGCGAACTACGCCGGACCGGCAAGCTTCAGTTACACACTGTCCGACGGCCGCGGGGGCACTGATCAGGGCGATGTCAGCCTGACCGTCGAGGACGGACCAGTCGGCCAATCGCTGTTCGAGGCCAGCGACGGCCCGGGCAATACCAGCTTCACCGATAATACTCCAATCGAGCTGGGCATGAAGTTTACCGCCTCGACGAGCGGCACCCTCACCGGCATTCGCTTCTATAAGGCGGCAGGCGATACTGGCGCCCATACCGGTTCAATATGGGCTTCGAACGGGACGCTGATCGCCACGGTCACGTTTACAGGTGAGTCCGCGAGCGGTTGGCAGACAGCCAAATTCTCCTCACCAATCCAGATTACTGCTGGAACGACCTACATCGCTTCCTATCATACGACGGGTAGCTATGTCGCGACCGCCAACTATTTCTCGACTGCTCATACCAGTGGTGCGCTGACCGGCTTGTCGAGCGCAGCCAGCGGCGGCAACGGCGTCTTTTCATATGGGGCGAACACGACGTTCCCAACCTCCAGCTACCAGGCAGCGAACTACTGGGTGGACGTCGTCTTCAACCAATCGACGGTCAACAACGCGCCGGTTGCCGCCAATGACAACGGGTTTACCACCTTTTCGAACACAGCCCTGTCAATCGCAGCAGCAAGCCTGCTTGCCAATGATACCGATCCTGACGGCGATGGCCTGACGATCACAGGGGCAAATGGTGCAACGAATGGCACGGTGACGTTTGACAGCCAAACGAACTCCGTCATCTTCACACCAACAACAGGTTATGTAGGTGCGGCAAGCTTCAGCTACTCCATTTCCGACGGTCGCGGCGGAACATCAACTGCCTCAGTCTCTCTCAATGTCGGAGCCCAACCCACTGGTGCCGGTCTGTTCGCCACATCGGACACGCCAAGTGTTCCCGCCGGGAATGATTCCTCCTCAGTGGAATTGGGCGTCAAGTTTGTAGCGTCTGCGCGCGGCGAAATCACGGGCTTGCGGTACTACAAGAGCGCTCAGGACGTTGGCACCCATGTCGGCTCGCTATGGAGCAGCACCGGCCAACTTCTCGCAACGGCGACGTTCACCAACGAAACGGCGAGCGGTTGGCAAACGGTGACCTTCTCGCAGCCGGTCACCATTTCTGCGGGCGTGACTTATGTCGCAAGCTATCATTCCAACGGCTTCTATGTAGCAACGCCAGACTACTTCACGACGGACCATAGCAACGGTGTTCTGACAGCGCCCTCCAGTTCGACGAGCGGCGGAAATGGTGTCTATGCCTACGGTACCGGAAGCCTGTTTCCATCAGCCTCCTACAGTTCGGCCAATTACTGGGTCGACGTCCTTTATCAACAGTCGTCGCAAAATGGTGTGCCGGTTGCGGCGAACGACAGTGGAATTTCGACGGGTGTCGGAGCCCCGGTCGTCATCCAGGCATCCACCCTGCTTGCCAACGACAACGACCCCGATGGCGATCAGATTTCGGTTGCGAGCGTCGGCAACGCGATCAATGGTACGGTGGCTTTTGACAGCCAATCCGGAGCGATCACATTCACGCCTCTGGCCGGCTATACCGGTGCTGCGAGCTTTGACTACACGATCAAGGATACTCAAGGCGCTTTGTCGACCGCCAATGTCTCGCTCAACGTGATCAACGAAGGCAGCGAGCAGAATGTCTTTGCCGCCGGCACAACGCCTGCCATCGCGTCGGTTAATGACAACAGCCCAGTCAATCTCGGCATGAAGTTCCAGTCGGACGCAGCTGGCTGGATCACCGGTATTCGTTTCTACAAGGGTGAGGAAAATACCGGACCCCATACGGGCTATCTCTGGACGGCAAGCGGCACGTTGCTGGCGAGCGCGACCTTCACCAACGAGAGCGCAAGCGGTTGGCAGTCTGTCAATCTTTCGCAGCAGGTCGCAATCGATGCAGGCACGACATACGTCGTCTCCTACAGCACGAACGGCAATTATTCGGCAACGGGCGACTACTTCAGCGACACCACGACCAACGGCAACCTGCAGGCCATGTCGTCGGCGCTGAGCGGTGGCAACGGCCTCTATGCATATGGCTCCAGCGGGTTGTTCCCGACGAGCACATACAACAGCACCAACTACTACGTGGACGTAGCATTCAGGCAGCAGCTCGCAGCGTAACAGCGAGTGGGGGAGTATCAATGACAGGTGGCGACAAGCGCCTCCCAGTAACGGTTTTGGCGGGTTTCCTCGGCGCGGGAAAGACAACCATCCTCAACCATGTATTGCGTAACCGGGAAGGACGCCGGGTTGCCGTCATCGTCAACGACATGAGCGAGATCAACATCGATGCCGAGCTCGTTCGTGATGGCGGCGCCAACCTGTCGCGCACCGATGAGACGCTGGTGGAACTCACGAACGGCTGCATCTGCTGCACGTTGCGTGACGACCTCCTGAGCGAAGTGCGCCGGCTTGCTGCCGACGATCGCTTCGACTACCTGCTGATCGAGGGTACCGGGATTGCCGAACCTTTGCCGATTGCCGCCACATTCTCCTTCCGCGACGAAAACGGCAGCGCGCTTTGCGATGTTGCGCGGCTGGATACGATGGTTTCCGTCGTCGATGCGGCCAACCTCCTTGCCGATTATTCGAGCACAGATTTCCTCAGCGATCGTGGAGAAACCCGGGACACCGACGACGAACGGACACTCGTTGATCTGCTTGTAGAGCAGATCGAATTTGCCGATGTCGTCGTGATCAACAAGGTTTCGGAGGTCAGTCGGGAAACACGCGCGACGGTGCGCCAGATCGTTGCGGCACTCAATCCCGATGCGTGCGTCGTCGAGACGGATTTCGGTCACCTGCCCCTTTCCACCATTCTCGATACCGGTCTTTTCAGCGAGGCGAAGTCCGCCCGGCACCCGTACTGGCACAAGGAGCTTTACGGCTGGGGTGACCATGTTCCGGAAACCGAAGAATACGGCATTTCGAGCTTCGTCTATCGCGCACGCCGCCCCTTTGATCCTGCTGCGCTCGACCGCTTTCTCGCGCAGCAATGGCCGGGCCTCATTCGCGCCAAGGGGCACTTCTGGCTGGCAACACGGCCAAACGAAATCGGACTGCTTTCGATTGCCGGCACACAGCGGCGGATGGACACCAAGGGCTTCTGGTGGGCGAGCGTATCCAGGGCGCATTGGCCGCGTTACCCGCAATTCCGCCAGTTGCTCGACCGGTATTGGGATGCCGTGTGGGGCGACCGCCGCCAGGAACTCGTGTTCATCGGCGCGGGCTTTGATCAAAAGGCGATCAGAACAGCACTCGACGACTGCCTGATCGGAGACGAGGCAAGCTTCGACCCGGATCTCGGCAGACATCTGACGGACCCGTTCCCGGCCTGGCAACATGCACAGCATCACCATCCATGACCACTCATCAAAACGAGGAGACGACAATGAGCAATGAACTCTATGCAGACGGAATTGGCGAAATCACTGTCACCGGCACCATCGTGCGCATCGATCTGATGTCGCTGTCGGCCACAGAGCGCGATCAGAACAACAACCCGAAGCCGGTCTTCCGTCAGCGCATCATCATGCCGGTCGACGCTTTCGCGAATGCAGTCGATCTGATGCAGAAGGCCCTTGTTGGATTGGTCGAAGCCGGTGCGGTGCGCCGGATCAACGATCTGCCATCAAGCCCGAAGGCTGAAATCATCCAGCCGTCGGGCAGCTCGGCAAACGCATCGCCGAACTTCAACTGACCAACGCCACTTCTTCAACCCAGACACCCGGGTGGGCCATGAGTACGTTTTTGCACACCAATCTACACTGCCTTGCTCTCGTTGCACGCCATCACGGCGTCGATCTGTCGCCCGAGCGCCTGCAGCACGACTATGCAGTCGACGAACGCCCGGTCGAAACCCGGCAGTTGCTGCGCATGGCCAAGGATGCCGGACTGCGCGCAAGGCAGATCAAGCTCTCCTGGACATCGCTGCTGCAGTTGGGCGAAGCCTTCCCGGTTCTGGCGGAACTCGATAACGGCAACTGGGTCGTCATTGCCGGCCCCGCCATGGGTGAGGAAGAGGCAAAGATCAGGGTTCTCGACCCGCTCGCCGAGCGCCCTGACTTCATTCTCCTGAACCAGGAGCAGTTCATCAGGTCCTGGTGTGGATCTGTGGTGATGATGAAGCGGAACTTCGGCATCAATGATGCCGACCAGCCCTTCGGCTTCCGCTGGTTCATTCCTGAGATCATCAAGCAGCGCAGTTTCTTCCGCGATGTCGCCCTTGCCGCCATCGTTCTTTACGGCCTTGGCCTGATGACGCCGATCTTCTTCCAGCTCGTCATCGACAAGGTGCTGGTCCATCAAAGCTACGCAACGCTGACGGTCCTGACGATCGGCATCGCCATTGCGCTTGTCTTCGATGCGGCTTTCAGCTTCCTGCGCCGCTACCTGTTGCTCTATGCCACGAACAGGATCGATATCCGCATTGCGACGCGCACCTTCGGCCATCTGCTCAATCTTCCCATTGCCTTGTTCGAGCAGGCATCGGCAGGCGTCCTCGTCAAGCATATGCAGCAGACCGGCAGGATCCGCGAGTTTCTGACCGGTCGCCTGTTTCTGACACTTCTCGACGGCGTCTCGCTGCTGGTCTTCATTCCGATCCTGCTTCTCTACAGCGTCAAGCTGACGCTCGTCGTCATCGGCTTTGCAGCCCTTGTCGGCCTCGTCGTCATGCTGCTTGTCGGCCCCTTCCAGCGCCGTCTTCAGGCACTCTACAAGGCCGAAGGCGACCGACAGGCCTTGCTCGTTGAAACCGTCCACGGCATGCGAACCGTCAAGTCGCTGGCGCTTGAACCCCGCCAGCGTCGCGCCTGGGACGACTATTCGGCGCAATCGATCTCTGTCCGGTTCCGGGTCGAGAAGATCTCGACGGCCGCTCAATCAATGACCGGGCTGCTCGAAAAGCTGATGAGTGTTGCCATCATCGGGCTTGGCGCGCTCGATGTCTTCAACGGTGCCATGACGATCGGCGCACTGGTCGCATTCAACATGCTGGCTGGTCGCGTCTCTGGCCCGCTTGTCCAGATCGTGACGATGGTGCACGAGTACCAGGAAGTTGCACTTTCGGTGCGCATGCTCGGCGAGATCATGAACCAGCGCCCGGAACAGGCCGGTCGCGGTCGTGGTATCCGCCCGCACCTTCGAGGCAACATCGAATTCGACAAGGTGACGTTCCGCTACGGGCCGGACGGCCCGCCGGCGCTCGACAACGTCTCCTTCAGCATTCCCGCCGGCTCCGTCTTCGGTGTCGTTGGCAAGAGCGGTTCCGGCAAGACGACGATCACCAGGCTGATCCAGGGTCTCTATCAGAACCAGCAGGGCATCGTGCGGATGGATGGCTATGACAGCCGCGAGATCGACCTCGTGCATCTGAGAACGAGTACGGGCGTCGTGCTGCAGGACAACTTTCTCTTCCGCGGCACCGTTCGCGAAAACATCGCGGCAGCAAAGCCCGATGCAAGCATCGAGGAAATCATGGAGGCGGCACGCATTGCGGGAGCCGAGGAGTTCATCGAAAGGCTTCCGCGTGGTTTCGACACGATGCTGGAAGAAAACGCCTCGAACCTGTCTGGCGGTCAGAAGCAGCGTCTGGCAATCGCCAGAGCGCTCATCACCGACCCGAAACTTTTGATTCTCGACGAGGCCACCAGCGCGCTCGACCCTGACAGCGAGACGATCATTCGTCAGAACCTCAGCCAGATTGCGGCAGGAAGAACGGTGGTCATCGTGTCTCACCGGCTCTCCACGCTCGTCGACGCCGATGCCATTCTCGTCGTCGAACGCGGCAAGATCGCCGATATCGGCAGGCACGATCAGCTGGTCACACGCTGCATGACATATCGTCACCTTTGGTCACAGCAGATGAGGCAGGTAGCATGAACGCGCGCGCTCAAAAGCCAGGAGAGAACCTGCCTGTTCCAACGACCGCCCCGGTCACGCAGCCGGCGCTCAGGCGCTCGCTGCCATCAGCGATTGCGGAGTTCCAGTCGGATGCCGTGGAACTGGAAGAGCGCGCTCCGCCAAGGGTTGCCCGCATGACGCTCTACGGCATCACCGCGCTGATTTCAGCGGCCATCGTCTGGGCGTCGGTTTCATCGATCGACGAGGTCGTCGTTGCCCCCGGCAAACTGATCACGACTGAGCCGACCATCGTCGTGCAGCCGCTCGAAACATCAATCATCCGAACGATCAATGTGGCGGCCGGCGCGATCGTGCAGAAGGGCCAGGTGCTTGCCACGCTTGACGCGACGTTCAGCCAGGCTGACGCCGATCAGCAGCGGGCAAAATTTGTTGCACTCGACGCCCAGGTGAAGCGTCTGGAAGCAGAGCTTGCCGGTGCGGACTACACCCAGACGGCGGGCGGATCGCGCGACGAACTGCTTCAGATGCAGCTGTTCGGGCAGCGCCGCGCCTATTTCATGGCACAGTTGCAGAACTACGATCAGCAGATCGCGGCCCAGGCAGCGACGATTGCTTCCAGCCGAAACCAGGAGGCAGTCCTCACCAATCGACGCGAAACGCTGTCCCAGATCGAGGGCGCCAGGGAGCGGCTTTATAATCGCGAGAGCGGATCCCTGATAACGCTTCTGGGGTCGCGTGACGCCCGCCTTGACGTTGAGACCAGTCTTTCGGCCGTCCAGGGCAGGGCCGATGAGGCCGAGCATACCTTCGCCAAGCTCAAGGCAGACCGACAGGCATTTATCGAAGACTTCAGGCGCGCAGCCATGGAGCAGCTTGTCGACCTGCGCAGCCAACGCGACACTGCGGCCGAGGAACTGAAGAAGATGGAGCTTCGCCGCGACATGGTGGTCCTGTCGGCACCGGCTGATGCCGTCGTGCTTGACCTTGCGGCGCGCTCCGTCGGCTCCGTCGTTCGGGAGGCAGAGCCGATCTTGACGCTTGTTCCGCTCAACGTCCCGCTTGAGGCAGAGGTCAACGTCAATACGCGTGACATCGGACGTATCACGGCGGGCAAGGATGCACGGATCAAGTTCGACGCCTATCCGTTCCAGAAGTTCGGCACCGCATCCGGAACGGTCAGGACGGTGAGCCGCGATGCATTCACGCCGTCGCAGCAGGAGGCAGCGACCCAGACGCCAGCGCCTTACTTCAAGGCACGCATACCGCTTGCAGATCCAAGGCTGAAAGGTTCGGACGAGCCCGTGCGACTGCTTCCCGGCATGACCGTTTCAGCAGAGATCATGGTGGGGCGTCGCACCGTCATCTCCTACTTCCTCTATCCCATCTTGCGAGGGCTCGACAGCGCAATCAGAGAACCCTGATACGACAGCGGTCTGCTGGGGAGCGGTCGTGGGAGGCGGATGCGTGATGGCTCCGCCTCAGCGCCTTGCGTCCAGCGGGGATGCAGCGGCCTCGACAATATGCTAGTCGCACTGTCATCATCCAGGGAGGAATCGGTGACGGTAGCGACCAATCCGGCAGATGCTCGGGCAAGCGAGTTGATACGACGCATTCTGGATGAAAGCCCGCTGAAGGCAGCGAGCTTCATCGTGACCATCTACGGTGACGTCGTCGAGCCGCGCGGCGGCATTGCCTGGATCGGCAACCTGATCGAGACCTGCGCGGACGTTGGCATCAGCGAGACGCTGGTGCGTACTGCCGTCTCACGCCTCGTCGCCGCAGGCCAGCTTGCGGGCGAAAGAGAAGGACGGCGCAGCTATTACCGGCTGTCACGGTCGGCCGGTAGCGAGTTCGCGGCGGCGGCCCGCGTGCTGTTTTCTGCTCCCGAGGATAGCGGATGGCAGTTCGTTCATGTGACGGGGCCAGCGGTCGAAGACGCCATGCAGGCGCTGAAGCGGGCTGGCCACGCGCGTCTCAACGACGGCCTGGCGGTCGGTCCTGCAAGGGCGGTGCCCGCGACAGTGCCTGCCCTGGTTTTCCGCGCAGAACCGCCACAAGATCCAAAAGCCCTGCAAGCATTCGCCTCCGAGTACTGGGATCTGACAGTGCATGCGGAAGCGTACGAGGTTTTTCTGGCTCAGTTCGGCGCTCTGCTCAGCCCGGCTGCCTCCGTCAGTTTTTCGCCTTCCATGGCGCTGACCATCCGCCTCCTGCTCGTGCATCGCTTCCGCGCCGTTCATCTGCATGATCCAAGATTGCCCTCAGGCGCACTCCCCGACGATTGGCCGGGAAAGGCAGCGCGGCGGCTGTTTGCGCGGGCTTACAGGCAACTTTCCCCGGCCGCTGATGCCCACGTGGCCCGCACCTTCGTCACGGCCTCCGGTCCGTTGCCCGCCGCAACCGCAGCGACGGAGCTACGGCTGGAGATGCTGGCACACGAGGCTTTCTAGCAAACTCGCGATCAGCTTTTCGGCCGCCGGCGCGGCTTTCGTGCTAAGGTTTTTCCTGCAGAATATTAAATATCACAAACTTTCCACAAAATTGCATTGCTCTGTGACATATCGCATGCTAATAACATGACCGATCGGTCGGTTAATCAATACTGAATTGGTCGGCTTTGCGAGAGCAGGAGGAAATCGCGCATGTCGGAAGCATTCATCTGTGATGCCGTTCGCACACCCATCGGTCGCTATGGCGGCGCGCTGGCAACGGTTCGCGCAGACGATCTGGCCGCCCTCCCCCTCACTGCGCTGATGGAACGCAATCCTGACGTCGACTGGAGCAAGGTCGATGACCTGATCTACGGCTGCGCCAATCAGGCGGGCGAAGACAATCGCAATGTCGGCCGCATGGCCGTGCTGTTGTCGGGCATGCCGATCAGTGTCCCCGCAACAACCGTCAACCGCCTGTGCGGCTCCGGCATGGATGCCGTCGGCATGGCAGCAAGAGCAATCCGCGCCGGCGACTGTGATCTCGTGATTGCCGGTGGCGTTGAAAGCATGAGCCGGGCGCCTTTCGTCATGCCGAAGGCAGACAGCGCCTTTTCCCGCGCCAACGCCATCTACGACACGACGATCGGCTGGCGCTTCGTCAATCCGAAGATGAAGGCAGGCTTTGGCGTCGATTCGATGCCTCAGACGGCCGACAATGTGGCAGCCGATTTTGGCGTCAGCCGCACCGACCAGGACGCTTTCGCGGCCCGCAGCCAGGCCCGTTGGGCGGCTGCTCAGGAGGCCGGCCTCTTCGCGGACGAACTGGTCGCCGTCAAGGTCGCGCAAAAGAAGGGCGACCCCATCATTGTCGATCGCGACGAGCACCCGCGTCCGGGCACGACGATCGACCAGCTTTCCAGACTGAAGGGCGTCAATGGCCCTGATCTCAGCGTTACGGCCGGCAATGCATCGGGCGTCAATGACGGTGCAGCCGCCCTTGTCGTTGCAAGCGAAGTGGCCGCGAAGGCACAAGGCCTGACGCCGAAGGCGCGTATCGTGGCAATGGCAGCAGCCGGCGTCGAACCGCGCATCATGGGCGTCGGCCCGGCACCGGCCGCGCGGCGGGTGCTCGAGCGTGCCGGCCTTTCGATCGGCCAGATGGATGTGATCGAGTTGAATGAGGCTTTTGCCGCCCAGGCGCTCGCCGTGTTGCGCGATCTGGACCTCCCCGATGATGCGCCCCATGTCAATCCGAATGGCGGCGCCATCGCGATGGGCCATCCGCTCGGCATGAGCGGTGCCCGGCTGGTCACGACGGCAACCTACCAATTGCATCGCCAGGGCGGTCGTTACGCGCTTTGCACCATGTGCATCGGCGTCGGCCAGGGCATCGCGATCATTCTCGAGCGCGTCTGACGCGCCAAGGCAAAGGAGACGAACCATGTACGCACAGATGGTCAAGACCGACAGCGCCCGCGTCAAGACGCTCGATGAAATGGATCCGGTCGAACGCGCCTTCCAGGAGCGCATCGACGCCGGCCAGAAGATCGAGCCGAAGGAATGGATGCCGGAAGGCTATCGCAAGACACTGATGCGCCAGATCAGCCAGCATGCGCATTCCGAAATCGTCGGCCAGCTGCCCGAAGGCAACTGGATCACCCGTGCCCCGACGCTCGAGCGCAAGGCGATCCTGCTCGCCAAGGTTCAGGACGAGGCCGGCCATGGGCTTTACCTCTACTGCGCGGCCGAAACGCTCGGCATCAGCCGGGACGAGATGTACGAGCAGCTGCACAGTGGCAAGGCGAAATACTCCTCGATCTTCAACTACCCGACGCTGAGCTGGGCCGACATCGGCGCCATCGGCTGGCTGGTCGATGGCGCGGCGATCATGAACCAGGTACCGCTGCAACGCTGTTCCTACGGGCCTTACGCCCGCGCCATGGTCCGCATCTGCAAGGAAGAAAGCTTCCATCAGCGCCAGGGCTTCGACATCCTGATGAAGATGGTCAAGGGCACGCCCGCCCAGAAGGAAATGGTCCAGGACGCCTTGAACCGCTGGTGGTGGCCATCGCTGATGATGTTTGGCCCGTCCGACGACGCATCCGTGCATTCGGCCCAGTCCATGTCCTGGAAGATCAAGCAGAATTCGAACGACGAGCTGCGCCAGAAGTTCGTCGACCAGACCGTGCCGCAGGCGGAATATCTCGGCCTGACGGTTCCGGACCCGGATCTGAAGTGGAACGAGGAAAAGGGCGGCTACGATTTCGGTGAGCCCGACTGGACCGAGTTCTTCGCCGTCATCGCCGGCAACGGCCCGTGCAACGCCGAACGCCTCGGCGCCCGGCAGAAGGCATGGAACGATGGCGCCTGGTTCCGGGATGGTCTCGTTGCCCACGCCGAGAAGATGACGTCGCGTCGCGCTGCTCAGCGCACCGCAGCCGAATGATGCGTCCGGACGCCTCGGCGTCCGCTCCAAGCAGTCGCAAGTCTTAACAATACGCGATTTCCGGGCCGTGGCCCGTGAGAAACGCAAGACGGGAGAAATGTCCATGTCCAGCGAATGGCCTCTTTGGGAAGTCTTTATCCGCGGCCAGCACGGCCTCAATCACCGGCATGTCGGCAGCCTGCATGCGCCCGATGCCGAAATGGCCGTCAACAACGCACGTGATGTCTACACCCGCCGGAACGAAGGCGTGAGCATCTGGGTGGTACGCTCGAGCGACATCACCGCCAGCGCGCCGTCCGACAAGGGACCACTCTTTGATCCTTCGAATTCGAAGGTCTATCGCCATCCGACGTTCTTCGACGTTCCCGAAGAAGTGGGGCATATGTGATGAGCGCTGCCTCCAACACGGCCGTCAGCCAGTCGGCACTTTTCGAGTTTCTGACACGCATGGGCGACAATGCGCTGATTCTCGGTCATCGCGTTTCCGAGTGGTGCGGGCATTCGCCGGCGCTCGAGGAAGATATTGCGCTTTCCAACACCGCGCTCGATCTGATCGGCCAGACACAACTCTGGCTCGGTCTTGCTGGCGAAGTCGAAGGCCGGGGCCGCAGTGCCGACAATCTCGCTTATCTGCGTGATGCCCGCGACTTCCGCAACGTCCTGCTGGTCGAGCGTCCGAATGGCGATTTTGGCAAGACGCTGATGCGTCAGTTTCTGTTCGACGCCTGGCATTTCCTGATGCTGAAGGCGCTTTGCGGCTCGACCGACAAGCGTATTGCCGAGATTGCGGAAAAGGCCACGAAGGAAGTTGCCTATCACCTCGATCGCAGCCGCGATCTGATCATCCGCCTTGGCGACGGTACCGCCGAAAGCCATCGTCGCATGCAGGAAGCGCTTGACGATCTCTGGGCCTATACCGGCGAACTCTTCATCGGCGACGCGTTGGACGCGGAGCTCGTCGCTGCCGGCATTGCACCGGAGCCGGAAAGCCTGAAGCCCGCCTGGGACGAGCTAGTCGGGGAGGCCCTGTCCGAGGCAACGCTCAAGAAGCCTTCCGACGGCTTCATGCACAAGGGCGGCAAGCGCGGCCTTCATACCGAACATATGGGCTTCATCCTGGCCGATCTGCAATTCCTGCAGCGCGCTTATCCGGGCGCGACCTGGTAACGGAAGGAGGCGGTCATGACGGCCGTAACTTTGCCTTCGACATCAGACGTCTGGCAGTGGCTTGCGGAGGTTCCGGATCCCGAGATTCCGGTGATCTCCCTGGTCGATCTCGGCATTATCAGGGATGTCGCCTTCGATGACGACACGCTGGTTGTGACGGTAACGCCGACCTATTCGGGCTGTCCGGCAACCGCGATCATCAATCTCGATATCGAGCGGGCGCTGCATGAGAAGGGCATCGAAAAGCTGCGGCTGGAACGCCAGCTTTCGCCGGCCTGGACGACGGACTGGATCAGCGCCGAAGGTCGCGAAAAGCTCAAGGCCTATGGCATTGCGCCGCCTGTCGATGGCACCGCGATCGACGGGATCCTGCGCCAGCGCGTCGACCGGCTCTCTGGCCGCTCCAATCTGACGATCGCCTGTCCGCGCTGCGGATCGGCAAACACCGAAAAGATCAGCCAGTTCGGCTCGACGCCCTGCAAGGCGAGCTATCGCTGCACCGACTGCCTGGAACCATTCGATTATTTCAAGTGCATCTGACCCTTTGCCTAGTGAGGTCCGCAATATGGCACGTTTCCATTCCCTTCAGGTCACCGACGTCAAGCGCGAGACGCGCGATGCCGTGGTCGTCACCCTTGCTCCGCTGGACGAGGACCGCGGTGCGTTCGATTTCACGCAGGGCCAGTATCTGACGTTCCGCCGCAAGTTCGATGGCGAGGAACTCCGCCGCTCCTACTCGATCTGTGCCGGACGTGACGAAGGTATCTTGAGGGTCGGCATCAAGCGGGTCGACGGTGGCTGCTTTTCGACCTGGGCCAATGAAGAGCTCAAGATTGGCGACACGATGGAAGCGATGCCGCCGATGGGCGCGTTCTTCACGGCGATCGAGCCCGAAGTTTCCAAGAGCTACATCGGCTTTGCAGCCGGCAGCGGCATCACGCCGGTGCTCTCCATCATCAAGACCACCTTGGCGCGTGAGCCCCATTCGCGCTTCACGCTCGTCTACGCAAACCGGCAGATCAGCTCGATCATGTTCCGCGAGGAGCTGGACGATCTGAAGAATAGCTATCTCGGTCGCCTGTCCATCCTGCACGTGCTGGAAAGCGAAGCCCAGGATATCGACCTCTTCACGGGTCGTATTGATACCGAAAAGTGCGCAGCATTGTTCAGGCACTGGATCGATCTGAAATCCGTCGACACCGCATTCATCTGCGGTCCGGAACCGATGATGTTGACGATCGCCGCTGCCCTTCGCGACCACGGGATGCGCGAAGAGCAGATCAAGTTTGAGCTCTTTGCGTCATCGCAGCCGGGCCGGGCTCGGCGCAAGAGCGAAAGCGCTGCCTCTGCGGATCGCCACGCGGCATGCGAGGCAACCGTCACCCTCGACGGTGCAACCCGTGTCTTCAAGATGCCGAAGCAGGGGCAAACCCTGCTCGAAGCCGCGCTCGAGAACAACATGGACGCGCCCTACGCCTGCAAGGCAGGTGTCTGTTCCACGTGTCGGGCCAAGGTGATCGAAGGCGAGACCGAGATGGAGGTCAACCATGCGCTCGAGGATTACGAAGTGCGCCAGGGCTATGTTCTGACCTGCCAATGTTATCCGCTGAGCGACCGGGTCGTGGTCAGCTACGACCAATAAGGCGCGAAAGCGAGGGAGGAATAGCCAATGTCCGATACGATGCCGATCGAGGAATACCTGCTGAAAGGTGGCGTGCTGACGTCGCCTGACAATGTGACCCCACGCTATCGCGGCGAGCTTTTGCGCCTGATGGCAAGTTTCGTCGATAGCGAGCTTGCGGGTGCAGCCGGCTTTGCCGACACGATCAACGATGCGCCAGGAATCAAGGAGCGCATCGCCTCTGCCAAGATCGTGCTCGAAAAAACCGACCATGCCGGTCGGGTCCTCGAGATCATGGGCAGCTTTGGCGCCGACACCGGCCGTTACGCCGTCCATCACCCCTGGGACGCCCGGCTGGAGCGCGACGCCGATATCGGTGCGGCGCGTCAGGGCGGCGACATGCGCCTTTCGGTCTTCCACTATCCCCTGCATGGCTGGATCGACGCGGTTGTCATGAACGTGCTGATGGGTACCGCAAGCACCATCCAGCTGCGCGAGCTTGCCCGCGTTTCCTACCAGCCACTTGCCGAAGTGTTCCGCGCCATTCTACCCAGCGAGGCGCATCACACCGAACTCGGCATCGAGGGACTGAAGAAAATTGCCGAGACGGAAGACGGAGCAACGGCAGCGCGCAAGGCAATCGCCTATTGGCGCCCGCGCGTTGCGGCAAGCTTCGGGCTCTCCGGCTCGGCGCGCTACGAAACGCTGGCTCGCTTCGGCCTTCGCCACACACCCAACGAGACGCTGCTATCCGAATGGCAGGCGGCCGTTGATGCGCAGCTTGCTGCGCGCAATCTGAACTGACCGGAAGGATAAGACGATGAACGTCCTGGTAAACCCGCCGCGCCGCCTCGAGAGCTATGTTTATGGCCGCTGGGTTCCCGGCACGAAGGATGGCGCCTTACTGCTCGACGCTTCGACAGGCGTACCGGTTGCATTGATCGATTCCACCGGCGTCGACTTTGCCGCATCTCTGGCCTACGGCCGCAAGAAGGCTGGCCCGGCCCTGCGTCGCATGTCGTTTCATGAGCGTGCCGCCATGCTGAAGGCACTTGGCCAGGCGCTGATGGAGAGGAAGGAAGAATTCTACGCCCTTTCCTCGGCCACCGGTGCGACCAAGGCAGACAGCTGGATCGATATCGATGGCGGCATTGGCACTCTCTTGTCCTATGCCTCAAAGGGACGGCGCGAGTTGCCGAATACGCGCGTGCTCGTTGACGGCGACGTGGAAAACCTGTCGCGCGACGGCACGTTTGCCGCCCGGCACATTCTGTCGCCGCTGCAGGGCGTCGCCATTCACATCAATGCCTTCAACTTTCCGGTCTGGGGCATGCTGGAAAAGCTGGCGCCGACCCTGCTTGCCGGCATGCCGGCTATCGTCAAGCCGGCGAGCCAGACGGCCTATCTGACCGAACTGGTCGTGCGCCGCATGGTCGAGACGGGCCTGCTTCCCGAAGGTGCCGTGCAACTTGTCTGCGGCTCCGTCGGAGATCTTCTTGATCATGTCGACGGCCAGGATGCCGTCACCTTTACCGGTTCGGCCTGGACCGGCCGCAAGCTGAAGACGCATCCGGCGATCATCGAGAATTCGGTCCGGTTCACCATGGAGGCCGACAGTCTCAATGCCTCTGTCCTCGGTCTTGACGCGGCCCCTGGCACCGAGGAGTTCGACCTTTTCGTCAAGGAAGTCTCCCGCGAGATGACGGCGAAGGCCGGCCAGAAGTGCACGGCGATCCGCCGCGTCATCGCACCCCGCGCCTATTGCGACGCTCTTGTCGCCGCTCTCGGCGATCGTCTTGGCAAGACGGCGCTCGGCAATGCGGCCGATGAAAACGTCCGCATGGGCCCGCTCGCAAGCCTTGCCCAGCGCGACGAGGTCCGCGCCCGCATCCGCGATCTTCTTGCCGATGCCGAGATCGTTGCCGGTGATCCGGACAATCCCCGCGTTGTCTCCGGAGACGCGGAGGCCGGAGCCTTCCTCAACCCAGTGCTGCTATACTGCGACAAACCCTGGGACGCCCGGGCTGTTCACGACGTCGAAGCCTTCGGCCCGGTCAGCACGGTCATGCCCTATGAAAGCGCCGAGGAGGCTGTCGACCTTGCCCGCCGCGGCAAGGGAAGCCTGGTATCCTCGGTCTTCACCAATGATCCGGGTTTTGCCGAAGAGGTTGTTCTCGGCATGGCGCCCTTCCACGGCCGCGTGCTGATCGGCAACCGGGTCAGCGCCAAGACCTCGACCGGCCATGGCTCACCGCTGCCGGGTCTCGTGCACGGCGGCCCGGGACGCGCCGGCGGTGGCGAGGAGCTGGGCGGACTTCGTGGGGTCAAGCATTACATGCAGCGCACCGCGGTCCAGGGCTCGCCAACGCTTCTTTCCGCGGTCACCGGCCGCTGGGTTGCGGATGCCGAGGTGCGCAAGGATGGCGAACATCCCTTCCGCAAGTCTCTCGCCGAACTCCGGATCGGCGACCAGCTCGTCACCGGAACGCGCACCGTCACGCTTGAGGATATCGAGCACTTCGCCAATTTCACCGGCGACACCTTCTACGCCCATATGGACGAGGAAGCCGCCCGCGCCAATCCGTTCTTCGATGGTCGCGTTGCCCATGGCTACCTGATCGTCTCTTTTGCTGCCGGCCTCTTCGTCGACCCGGCCCCCGGCCCGGTTCTCGCCAATTACGGCGTCGACAACCTGCGCTTCCTCACGCCGGTCAATCCGGGCGATACGTTGCAGGTGAAATTGACCTGCAAGGAGATCAATCCGCGCATCGGCGCCGAGCACGGCGAGGTGCGCTGGGACTGCAATGTGACCAATCAGAACGGTGCGACGGTCGCCCAATACGATGTCTTGACGATGGTCGCCAAGACAAGAGACTAAGACAAGAGACTAAGACAAGGGTCTAAGACAAGGGACTGATCCGATGGCTATGGTCTATTCCTATGATAGCGTCGTGCCTGTGATCCATCCGGCGGCCTTCGTCCATCCGGCCGCGGTGGTGATCGGCGACGTCATCATCGGACCAGCCTGCTATGTCGGGCCTTGCGCCGTGCTGCGCGGGGATTTCGGGCGCATTGTCATGGAACGCGGTTCGAACGTCCAGGAGACCTGCGTCGTACACAGTTTCCCCAATGTCGAGGTGGTGATCGGCGAGGAAGGCCACATCGGGCACGGCGCCGTGCTGCACGGCTGCCGGATCGGTCGCAATGCCATGGTGGGGATGAATGCGGTCGTCATGGACGAGGCTGTCATCGGCGAAAATTCGATCGTTGCCGCCATGGCCTTCGTCAAGGCAGGGGCCGACATCCCGGCAAACAGCCTGGCGGTCGGATCGCCGGCCAGGGTCATCCGCGAGCTCAGTGAAAAGGAAATCGCCTGGAAGCGCCAGGGCACCGGCGTTTACCAACGCCTCGCCTTGGAGGCCAGAGACAAGCTTCAACCGGCCGAACCACTCAGCGAGCCGGAGGAAGACCGGCGACGGATCCAGGCACCCGAATATGATCCATTGATCCTGGAACGGCTGAAATTCCGCGATTGAGCCAAAGCACGCTTCACCCAAAAAGGGCGACGGATACTCGAGTGTCAGAAGTTTTTAGGATTGTCTTTGGCAGCGGGCAAGACATTGATTTCGCTTACTGCGCCTGGATAATCCTTGGCACCCTTCCAGATGC
Source organism: Rhizobium sp. IBUN (assembly GCF_000510625.1). Taxonomy (NCBI): domain Bacteria; kingdom Pseudomonadati; phylum Pseudomonadota; class Alphaproteobacteria; order Hyphomicrobiales; family Rhizobiaceae; genus Rhizobium; species Rhizobium sp. IBUN. Next base: position 78,786 of record NZ_AZNV01000018.1, on the reverse strand, counting down.
GTCCTGCGCGTGATCGACAACATCCGTTGGATCGCCACCATGAGGAAGCTCAGAAGACATTGGCCGACATGAGCGCAATACTCACGACACCAGGCTCCAAAATCCCGACTTCCTTCCGTAGTCGCGCTTGATGTCCACCATATACACCTCATGTGGCCGAAGGCTGCCGAAATCCTCGATCTGACTCGCCAGGGACCGGCATTCTGCAAGGTGTCGTGCCGCATGCTTGTAACGGCTCGATCGGCCGCTCTCCAAAGTAAAGTCGATCATTGATCGCAGCACGATCGTCGCGGCCAGTGGTTGTTTCGTCGCAAGCGCTTCCGCAGCCGGCGTCATCAACTCATAGAGGTCGCCATCCAGTTCCGCCGCCCGCTTCGTAACGAGCTTTGACGCTTCCGCCAATGAAGGCCAGCGCAGGAAGAAGTAGAGAGCGCGATGAACGTCCGGGAACGCTTGGGCGTATGCGAACGCCCTCTCCTCCGCTTCCAGATCGTCGAAGTCCGGCAGGCGGCGCGCATAGGCGCGCAGGTGGTCGACGTTCAGGGACTGCTCGAAGCACTCCCAGCGAAACGCCTGGGCTTCGTCGTTGCGCCCCAGAGCTTCGAGTGCCTCGACGCGGGCAAGCTGCCATTCGAAGGGGACATCCGCCCGGCCTTTCGCATCAACCTTCTCGAGGGCTTTCAGTGCTTCCTCAGCCCGTCCCGCCGAGACCAGACGGTTGGCGATGTCAGCCGCGACCATCGGCGCTCCATGTGTCCTTTCCGGCTGCTGCGCAATATAGGCATCCACATCACCCTGGGCGTCGGCTATTTCCTGCAGCGCGATACGAATGGTCAGATCCTGGTGATTGCCGTAAACCTCGTCCTCGTAGATCGGGCCAGCGCTGCTCCAGCCGATGACCTTCTGATCTTTCTTGGCCGGCTTCTCCTTGGGCTCGTTCGACCAGCCGACAAAGAGAGCCTTGAGACGCTCCAATCCTTCATTCGCCAGCGCCGCCACCATTGCAGTAATCAGCCGGTCGAACTGGCCGTAAGCATTGCTTTGAACTGCCTTGAATATCTTCTCGGCCAGCACATCGGCATCGATATTCGCCGCCTTGGCGATCGCGCCGGCGTCGGTGCAGGCTTGATGGAAGCTCTGGATCAACGAGCCGCTGCCATCGTCCGATCGCTGAAATAGAGGATCCGCAACCGCTAAAAACTGCCAGATTAGCTCAAACGCTCCTGCGGGATCGTCGGGCGCGACGGTTTCGACGATCGACTTGCGCTGGGTCTCCAGGTCGGTCCTGGTCGCCTTCACCTTTCGCCAATCAACGAAGGTCTTGGCGCGTGCAATGCTGGAAAGCCTCTTGCGAACCTCCCTGGCAACTTCGGCGCTGCTATGGTTGCCGGCCAGCTCCATACGAAGCCGACGCTTGTGCGCAGCGCTGCCGGTGCTGATTTCCATAAGAAGCTCGGCGAGGCGTTGCACGCCGAGAGCTTCAAGGTTCTTCGCATTAAGTGTCGTCTTGGCTGCCATGGGTCTATGATGATTTGTGTAGCGCGGACGTTACCTTAAGCGCACCACGAAGTCCAAGACGAGAGTGCCGGGATGGTCCTTGGCTTCCTCCTGGACCTATCCTTTGATTCGAAGGTCAGGTGGGCGACGGGGAGGGCTTCGTAGAAGATCGTCGTCATCGACCGTCACCGAAGGTCGGCAGGAAGTCCAGGTCATCGTCAGGCGAGGCCGGGGCGGCTTGGGCCGTCCTGAGATCGCCGATCTCGATGCCGACAGTGCGCGCCACGATCAACGACTTTTCAAGCTGGCAGCTTGGCTTGCCGGATTCGAGCTCGACGATGAAGCGCTCGCCGGTGCCGGACCGGGCGGCAAGCTCGGTCTGTGTCCAGCCAAGCGCCTTCCGATTTTCCCGGATGGCGGCGCCGAAATCGCGTGCGGACCTGAACATCGAGCATCTCCTGAGGTGGCTTACCGTACAGGAAGATTTCCGTAGATCAACGCAATCCTTACCGATCGGGAAGCGTGTGTCCGACGGCATAAAAATCACCCCGATCGGGAAGTTTTTCACATCCGGATACCCTTGAAAATCGAGAGCAAAACGATCCTCGATACCCTCGAAGACATTCAAGCTGTTCGCCCCGGACTGCGACGCTTTTCTTTCTCTTTGTGATTTCTGGCTCTTTGTGATTTCTGGGATATACTGGAAAATCATGAGCGTTCCGCATGTGGTAGCGCTGAGCTTGAAGCGTTGGCGGTGGGTGCCGCCAATCCTGATCTCGTTGTTCTTGCTGCTCTTAGCTCCAGGCATCTTCACGCTGTCGGCGTCGGCGCAATCCAATCGCGCTGCGGTCGTCCTCAAGGTGAACGGCGCCATCGGACCTGCAACGGCAGATTATGTCATACGGGGCCTTCAGCGTGCCGGCGGACATGCCAGCCTGATTATCCTTGAGATGGACACACCCGGTGGCCTCGACACGTCCATGCGGGACATCATTCGCGCCATCCTTGCCTCGCCCGTCCCAGTCGCCGGCTTCGTCGCACCGAGCGGCGCAAGGGCTGCCAGCGCCGGCACCTATATTCTCTATGCAAGCCACATTGCGGCGATGGCGCCAGGCACGAACCTCGGAGCAGCGACACCGATCGCGCTCGGGGTGAACCCTTTTGGCGGCGATGCAAAACCCGGGAAAGAACCGGACAAGCAAAATGACAAGCAAGTCGAGCCTCCAGCCAGTGCCAGCGAAAAGAAGATCATCAATGACGCGGTGGCGTATATTCGCGGGCTTGCGGAATTGCGCAATCGCAACGCCGACTGGGCAGAGCGGGCCGTGCGGGAAGGCGCGAGCCTTTCATCGACCGCAGCGGTGCGCGAACATGTCATCGATTTCACGGCGGTGGATGTCAACGATCTCCTCGCGCAAGCACAGGCGCGCGTGGTGCGGGTCGGTCAGACAGACATGCGAATTGATACCGCCGGTTTGACGGTACAGGAATTCGAGCCGGACTGGCGAACACGCCTGCTTTCGGTGATTACCGATCCAAACATCGCAATCATCCTGATGATGGTTGGTATTTATGGCCTTATCTTCGAGTTTCTTGCGCCCGGGACGATGTTTCCCGGAACGATCGGCGGCATCTCGCTCCTTCTGGGTCTCTATGCCCTGGCATTGCTTCCGGTGAGTTTTGCCGGCATCGGGCTCATTATCCTCGGCGTCGGATTGACGGTGGCCGAGATGCACTCGCCAAGCTTCGGCGCTCTGGGCATCGGCGGCGGGGTAGCCATGATCCTCGGCGCAACCATTCTGTTTGATACGGATATGCCGGGCCTTCAGGTTTCGCGCCCTGTACTTGGCGCAATCGCTCTTGCCAGCCTCGTTTTCAGCCTCCTGGTTGCACGCCTGGCATTTGCCTCGCGGTGGCGCAAAGTCGCGACGGGCGCTGAGCAGATGATCGGTATTTCGGGCCAGGTCGAGAGTTGGGCCGGGCCTACAGGCTATGTCATCACGCATGGCGAGCGCTGGAAGGCAATTTCCACCGAGGTGCTCGCCGCCGGGGACGCTGTCGAGGTGATCGCCCGCAACGGTCTGACGCTGGAGGTCGAGAGGCGCCCCGACAAGAGCTAGCGGCCTGAAGAGAGCAGGAGAACGTCATGGCTATGTTTGCAGATCTTGCCTTTTATCTTGTGGCGATCCTTATCTTGCTCGTGGTCATTGCATCGGCGATCAAGATCCTGCGGGAATACGAACGCGGCGTCGTTTTCACGCTTGGCCGCTTCACAGGCGTCAAGGGACCCGGCCTGATACTCCTGATCCCCTACGTCCAGCAAATGATCCGGGTCGACTTGCGCACGCGGGTACTCGATGTGCCGAGCCAGGACGTCATTTCTCATGACAATGTCTCGGTCCGTGTCAGCGCGGTGATCTACTTCAGGGTCATTGATCCCGGAAAGTCGACGATACAGGTCGAGGACTTCATGATGGCGACAAGCCAGCTTGCCCAGACGACATTGCGCTCGGTCCTCGGCAAGCATGATCTCGACGAGATGCTGGCGGAACGTGACCGGCTCAACCTGGACATTCAGGAAATCCTTGACGCCCAGACGGATGCCTGGGGCATCAAGGTCGCCACTGTCGAGATCAAGCATGTCGACATCAACGAATCGATGATCCGCGCGATTGCCCGCCAGGCGGAAGCCGAGCGCGAGCGCCGCGCAAAAGTCATCAATGCCGAGGGTGAACAGCAGGCGGCTGCAAAGCTCCTCGAAGCGGCCCAAGTGCTTGCCAGGCAGCCAGAGGCCATGCAGCTTCGCTATCTGAACACCTTGAACGTCATAGCAAGCGAGAAGAGCTCGACGATCCTGTTCCCCTTTCCGATGGAGTTCGGCAATCTCATGGCTCCCAAGCCGAAATGATCAAGCTTCAGGCTCGGCCCGCCGGTCATGATCATCTCAAGGGGCCTTATGCGCGATCGAAGCGCAATAGGCGAAACGCCGCGGGCCCTAGCGGACCGCCTTGACGCCCTCGAGGATCAGGGTCGTGGCGATGTCGGCATACTCGTCACGGCTGACCTGGCCGCCTGGGCGAAACCACATGTAGACCCAGTTCATCATGCCGAAGAGCGACATCGTCACTGGCATCAGCAGAGGCTTGCTGGCGTTGAGGTCGGGGTTGATCTCGATGATGGTATTGGAGAAGCGCTTGACGATCCGGCGCTCGATGGCGCGCAACTCGTCCAGCTGTTCTTGCGACAGCGCACTCGTGCCGTTCAGCTGCACCTTGTGCTCGTTGTCCGCATCGCGATAATTCTCCAGGACTTGCCGGACCAGCAGCCGAAGTCGCTCCTGAGGCGTCACACTGGGTTCGTCTGCGGCAGCAACGGCAGCTTCCAGTTCCTCGAGATGGTTGCGAATGATATCGAAAATCAACGCGTCCTTGCTCGGGTAATAGTGATAGAGCAGGGCTTTGGACACGTTGCTGCGCGAGGCAATGTGGGCCATGGAAGCTTTCTCCATTCCCATTTCAGCAAAGACGGCAGCGGCGCTGCTCAAGAGGCTGCGTTGTTTCTCTTCAAAGTCGATCGCGCGCGTTCGTGCCATATTATCCTGCGTTCCTGTTCTTCCTCCGCGCCCCCACGCGATGAGCCGAAGGGCTCGTGATTTTCAGCTTCCCGGAATGATCGTCACGCCGGGAAGCAGTAGCCTTATTCCTTTGGCCTGTTGTCGACGACCCGCTTTGCCTTGCCCTCGGATCGTGCGACTCCACCCGGGTCGCGAATCTCGATCTTCGTGGTAACACCAACGACGCTCTTGATGTAGTGGGCAAGGGATTTTGCCGAGGAGGCGCGTGCAATTTCGTCCGCAGCCTCGGGCGTGCACTCGACATGAACCGTCATCTGATCCATGCGACCGGCGCGGCTGAGCTCGATCTGGAAGTGCGGAGCAAGCCCCTGACACTTCAGAATCTGCTCCTCGATCTGGGTCGGGAAGACGTTGACGCCGCGAAGGATCATCATGTCGTCGGAGCGGCCGGTGATCTTTTCGATGCGGCGCATGGAGCGGGCCGTGCCCGGCAGCAGCCGCGTCAGGTCGCGCGTGCGATAGCGGATGATCGGCAGGCCTTCCTTGGTCAAAGTCGTGAAGACGAGCTCGCCCATTTCGCCATCGGGAAGGACCTCGCCCGTCGCCGGGTCGATGATTTCAGGATAGAAATGGTCTTCCCAGATGTGCAGCCCGTCCTTGGTCTCGACGCACTCACTGGCAACGCCGGGACCCATGACTTCGGAAAGGCCATAGATATCGACCGCATGCATGTCGAACGACTGCTCGATTTCCTGGCGCATCGCGTTCGTCCAGGGTTCGGCGCCGAAGATGCCGACCGCCAGCGAGCTCTCGCGCGGGTCGATGCCCTGTCTGTGGAACTCGTCGAGGATGGAGAGCATATAGGACGGCGTCACCATGATGATGCGCGGCCGGAAATCCTGTATCAACGTGACCTGACGTTCTGTCATGCCGCCCGACATCGGCACGACGGTACAGCCAAGCCGTTCGGCGCCGTAGTGGGCGCCAAGGCCGCCCGTGAAGAGCCCGTAGCCGTAGGCGACGTGGACCATGTCCCCAGGCCGGCCACCGGCAGCACGGATCGAGCGCGCCACCATATCCGCCCAGACGTCGATGTCCTTCTGCGTATAGCCGACGACCGTCGGCTTGCCTGTGGTTCCCGAAGATCCATGGATGCGCGTCAGCTTCTCGCGCGGCACGGCAAACATGCCAAAGGGATAGGTATCGCGAAGATCCTTCTTGGTCGTGAAGGGGAACTTTGCGAGATCGGCCAGCGACTTCAGATCCGACGGATGGACGCCCGCTTCGTCGAAACGCGCCCTGTAGAAGGGCGAATTCTCATAGGAATGGCTCAGTGACCACTTCATCCTGGCAAGCTGAAGTGCGGCGATCTCGTCACGCGATGCTGTTTCTATCGCGTCGAGGTCGCCAGGGCGGGGTGAAAGGTCTTCCATGTCTGTCTCTCCTCCGAGATGAATGACCGGCGGCTTTACGCCTCTTCCGGCAAAAGGGTGCCCTTGACGGTGCGCGAATGGCCACGGAACTCGGCAATGTGCTCGCCGTTCTGATTGGTCACGTTGATATCGTAAATGCCGCCACGCCCGCGCCGTGAAACCTCCCGCGCGGTTGCCGTCAAGCGATCGCCGGCAAAGGCCGGTGCAATGTAGGTAACCGAGCAATGCTGCGCGACGGCCCGCTGATTGTAGGTATTGCAGGCAAAGGCGAAGGCGGAATCGGCCAGCGTGAAGATGTATCCGCCGTGGCAGGTCCCATGGCCGTTGGTCATCGCCGGCTTGACGACCATCGAAATGACCGCCATGCCGGGTGCCACACGTTCCATCGCCATGCCAAGGTGACGGGAGGCATTGTCGTCGCGCCACATGGCGTCTGCGCAGGCGTTCGCAAGCTCCTCGGCCGTGAGAATGATCCTGTCGGTCATTGTCCCTTGAACTCCGGCTTGCGCTTTTCCAGGAAGGCGGCGACGCCCTCGGCATAGTCGGCACTGCGTCCAGCTTCGCGCTGCAGATCGCGTTCAAGCTCAAGCTGCTCATCGAGCGAATTGGTTGCCGCTGCCTGGATCGCGCGCTTGGTCATGCCGAGACCCTTTGTCGGTCCGGCAGCAAGTTTGGTGGCAAGGGTCCTGGCTTCATCGAGGAGTGCCGCATCGTCGACCGCCTTCCAGATCAGCCCCCAGCTTGCCGCCGTTTCCGCGTCGAGCGGCTCGGCGGTCAGTGCCAGCGCCTTGGCGCGCGCTTCGCCAAGCAGCCGCGGCAGGCTCCAGGTGCCGCCGGAATCGGGTACGAGGCCGATCTTGGCAAAGGCCTGAATGAAACGCGCCGAGCGCGCCGCCAGAGTGATATCGCATGCAAGCGCGATATTGGCGCCCGCACCCGCGGCAACGCCGTTGACGGCACAGACGACGGGCTTTTCCAGTGTCCTGATCAGCCGGATCAGCGGGTTGTAGAAAAGCTCGATCGTGCGTCCAAGGTCGGGGGCCGCCCCACCCTTGCGCGGATCGCGGTCGCCGAGGTCCTGCCCCGCGCAGAAGCCGCGACCGGCGCCGGTCAGAAGCACAGCCCGAACGGATGCATCCTGATGCGCACGTTCGAAGCCTGCCCTGAGCGCCAGGTGCATTTCTTCATTGAAGGCGTTGAGCTTGTCTGGACGGTTGAGCGTCAACGTAAGGACGCCATCGGCAAATGCCGATTGGACGGTGTCGGATTCGGACATGTTTCCTCCAGTTCCGCCAGGATCGGGCGGCTCATGAAAAAACTCTTGCATAAACCGACCGGCCGGTCAATTATAAATCCACAGCATGAGAGGAACATGTGAATGGATGCCCTTTTCGACCGCCACCAGCCAACCCTTGCCGCAGCCCTGAAGGCTGCGCAGGAACGCGGTTATTGGTCGGCCTATCCTGAAATCCCAAGCGGCAAGATCTATGGCGAAACCGCCAAGGACGATGGCCTGGCATCCTACAATGCCCGGCTCGGCAAGCCTTTTGCCTTGCCCGGCCATCCCGAGACGACGAAGGTCGGCGCGGAAGTCTCGCCATTTGGCCCGACGCTCGGCATCACCTACCCGGCTGCAGATGCAGACACGCTGATCGCCGCCTCGCAGGCTGCGGCACCCGCATGGGCGGATGCGGCGGTCAAGACCCGCGTCGGCATCTGCCTCGAAGTTCTGGCCCGCCTCAATCGCATCAGCTTCGAAATCGCCAATGCCGTCATGCACACAACGGGACAGGCCTTTGCCATGGCATTCCAGGCTGGCGGACCCCATGCACAAGACCGCGGCCTCGAAGCCGTTGCCTATGCCTTCGCAGAGATGACCCGCACGCCGGCTCAGGCCATCTGGACCAAACCGCAGGGCAAGGCCGAGCCGATCGTTCTGGAAAAACACTGGCGGATCGTGCCGCGCGGGATCTCGCTGGTGATCGGCTGCCAGACATTTCCGACCTGGAACAGCTATCCAGGCCTGTTTGCCAGCCTCGCGACCGGCAACACCGTCATCGTCAAGCCGCATCCGGGCGCAATCCTGCCATTGGCGATCACGGTTTCGGTCATTCGCCAGGTGCTTGCCGAAGAGGGATTTGACGCCAATATCGCGCTCCTGGCAGCCGATGCGCCGGGCGCCGAAATCACCCGCGATCTCGTTGAGAACAATGCGGTGCAGCTCATCGACTACACCGGCTCGAACAGCTTCGGCGATTGGGTGCGCAAGCATGCCGGAGACGCTCAGGTCTACACCGAAGAGGCTGGTGTCAATTCGATTGTCGTCGCCGGCACCGATGACTTTGCCGGCATGTGCGCCAACATCGCCTTTTCTCTCTCGCTCTACAGCGGCCAGATGTGCACCGCCCCGCAGAACATCTTCGTTCCAAGGAGCGGCATTAAGACCGATGAGGGCCACAAGAGCTTCGACGACGTAGCAAAGGCAATTGCCGCTGCGATCGACGACCTTCTTGCCGATCCCACACGCGCGGCCGGCGTCTGCGGCGCGATAGCCAACCCGGCGACGCTTAAGCGCATCGAGACCGCCCGTAGCCTCGGAACCCTGGTTCGCGATTCTGCCTCGCTCACGACAGGCGACGCCCGCACGGCAACGCCCCTCGTCCTTGCCGTCGATACCGACAAGACGGATGCGCATGAGGAAGAGCGCTTCGGTCCGATCGCCTTCATCGTCGCCGTTGCGGATGTTGCCGGGGGCATCGAAAAGGCGACAAGCCTCGCCCGCCGGAAAGGTGCGATCACCGCGGCACTTTATGACACCGACAGCAGCCGCATCGACGCTGCTGTCGACGCCTTCGCCAGGGCGGGCGTCAATCTCTCGATCAATCTGACCGGCGGCATCTTCGTCAATCAGAGTGCTGCGTTCAGTGATTTCCACGTCACCGGCGCCAACCCGGCCGGCAATGCCAGCCTGACAGACGCGGCCTTCGTGGCCAACCGCTTCCGAACCGTCATGTGGCGCCGTCCGAAGGCGGCGTGACGACTTTGACCTAACCTTTGTTCTCTTGGGAGGAGACTGACATGAAATTTGCGATGACCACCGCGCTCGCGGGTACGCTTGCGCTTGCGCTTGGCTTTGCCGGCGAAGCCCTTGCCGACATCCGCATCGGAGCGACTGTCTCGGAAACAGGACCCGCCTCGTTCCTTGGCGACCCTGAAGCCAAGACGCTGAAGCTCTTGGTCGACGAGATCAATGCGGCTGGCGGCGTTCTCGGTGAGAAGCTCGAGCTCGTCATCTACGACGATGGCGGCGATCCGAACAAGGCACGCACCTTCGCAACGCGTCTGGTCGAGGACGACGAAGTCACCGCGGTCATTGGCGGCACCACCACCGGCACCTCGATGGCAATCATCCCGGTTGCCGAAGATGCCGAGATCCCCTTCATTTCGCTTGCTGGCGCCATCGAAATCGTCGACCCGGTAAAGCCCTATACCTTCAAGACGCCGCATACCGATCGTATGGCCTGCGCAAAGATCTTCGACGACATGAAGAAGAAGGGCTTCACGAAGATCGGCATGATCTCCGGGTCCGACGGCTTCGGCGCCTCCATGCACAAGCAGTGCCTGGCCATCGTTGGCGACTATGGCATTGAGGTCGTTGCAGACGAAACCTATGGGCCGAGCGATGCGGACATGACCCCGCAGCTCACCAACATCAAGAACACGTCAGGCGTGCAGGCAATCCTCAACCCGGGCTTCGGCCAGGGTCCGGCAATCGTCACCCGCAACTACGCTCAGCTTGCCGTCGGTCTGCCGCTCTATCAGTCGCATGGTGTCGCCTCCAACGGCTTCATCGATCTGGCTGGCGCAAGTGCGGCCGAAGGCATTCGCCTGCCGGGTACCGCCCTGCTGGTGGCCGACCTCCTGCCGGAAAGCGATCCGCAGCGCGCGGTCGTTGCCGCCTACAAGAAGAGCTTCGAAACAGCGACGGGCAAGCCGGTATCGACCTTCGGTGGCTATGCGCATGACGCGCTGCGCATCCTCGTCGACGCGATCAACCGTGCGGGCAAAGCCGATCCCGCAGCCATTCGCGAAGCCATTGAGCAGACGAAGGGCCTCGTCGGAACGACCGGAACCGTCACCATGACGGCGGACGATCACCTCGGACTCGATCTCACGGCCTTCCGCATGCTGGAGATCCGTGACGGTAGCTGGAAGATCGTCGACTAAGTGCTGAACCGTGCTTTCGGGAGCGTGTGACGCTCCCGATCAGGCGCGGTGCAAAGGGAGGCAGCCATGGCCGAGTTCATGCAATTTCTGCTGTCCGGGGTGACGGTCGGTGCGGTCTACGCGCTGGTGGCCCTCGGCTTCACCATCATCTACAACGCATCCGATGTCGTGAACTTCGCCCAGGGCGAATTCGTCATGCTCGGCGGCATGATCACCGTCTTTTCCTATCAGGCGGGCATTCCACTGCCGCTGGCGGCGATCCTTGCCATCCTCGTGACGGCGGCGATCGGGGTCGCGCTCAACAAGCTCGCCATCGAGCCCGCGCGCGGTGCCCCCGTGGTGTCCCTGATCATCATCACGATTGGCGCCTCGATCTTCATCCGCGGCCTGACGCAGATCGCCTTCGACAAGCAATTGCATCGCTTCCCCGCCTTCTCGGGCGATACGCCGATCGCAATCGGCGGCGCGACGATCCTGCCGCAGAGCCTGTGGGTCGTTGCCGGCGCGCTCATGGTCTTCATTGGCCTCTGGCTGTTCTTCACCAAGACGCTCACCGGCCGCGCGGTGCTGGCGACAGCCAATAACCGCATTGCCGCGCAACTGGTCGGCATCAACACGCGCTACATCATGACGCTGAGCTTCGCGCTTTCGGCCGCGATCGGCGCCCTGGCAGGTGTGCTCGTCACGCCGATCACGCTGACCAGCTATGATGTCGGCATCTCGCTGGCGCTCAAGGGCTTTGCCGCCGCCATGCTGGGCGGGATGGGCAACCCGAAGGGAGCTCTCGTGGGAGGCCTGCTTCTCGGCGTCCTCGAGGCAATGACCGCCGGCTACATAAGCTCACAATATAAGGACGCGGCTGCCTTCATCGTCATCCTTGCCGTCCTCTTCGCCTTGCCGCAGGGCATCTTTGGCCGCAAAGTCACGGATCGGGTATGACGATGAAGCTGTCCTCGAAAACCACCGCGCTGCTTGTGCTGACGCTCGTCGTCGTCGCCCTGCCATTCCTGTTTCCCTCCTCCTACTATTTCCGCGTCGGCTCGCTGATCTTCGTCAACGGACTTGCGGTGACGGGTCTTGTCATCCTCACCGGATATGCCGGCCAGATCAGCCTCGGCCATGCCGGCTTCGTCGGGATCGGCGGCTACAGCTGTGCGCTTGCGCCTCTCCACATCGGTCTGCATCCAGCCTTGGCCGTCATCCTTGGCGCCGTGCTTTCCGCCCTTGTCGCCTGGCTGGTCGGACGGCCTATCCTGCGGCTGAAGGGGTACTACCTGGCCGTCGCAAGTCTCGGACTTGGTGCCCTGGTTGCCATGGTGCTTGCCAATGAAGCGGGATTGACCGGTGGTCCTGACGGCATTGCTGTTGCCGACCTCGGATTGAGGCCGCTCCTGAAGTCACTCGGTCTCGACATGTCGAACCCGGTCTTCTGGTATGCCTTTACCGGTCTCATCATGCTGATCGGCGCCTGGCTCGCACTCAACCTCTTTCACAGCCCGACCGGGCGTGCGCTGCGCGCCCTTCATGGCTCGGAGGTCGCTGCCCGCACCGTCGGCGTCGATGTCGCGAAATACAAGCTGAGGGCCTTCGTGATCTCCGCCGTCTATGCGTCGGTTGCCGGTTCCCTGCTGGCGCTGCAGAACAAGTTCATCACCCCGGATGTTGCCGGCTACATGCATTCGATCGAGCTCGTCACCATGGCGGTTCTCGGTGGTGCGGGTTCTGTCGTCGGGGCGATCCTCGGGGCCGCCATCCTGACGACGCTGCCTCAGGTCCTGACCGTCTTTCAGGAATATGAGCAGCTCGTGCTCGGCCTCATCATGATGCTCGTGATGATCTTCATGCGCGACGGCCTGCTTCCGAGCCTTGCGCGCCTGATCAGAGGGAGGGGAGAATGAGCCTGCTTCAAGTCGAAGGCCTCGGGATCGACTTTGGCGGCCTGCGTGCCGTCAATGATGTGAGCTTTTCCCTGAAGGCGGGCGAAATCGTCTCGGTGATCGGACCGAACGGCGCCGGCAAGACGACCCTCTTCAACATGATTTCGGGCGTCTACCTGCCAGGCCGCGGGCGTATCCTGCTCGCAGGGGAGGATGTCACTGGCCTCGGGCCGCATCTGCTCGCCGAACGCGGTCTCTCCCGCACGTTCCAGAACCTGCAGATATTCCAGACAATGACGGTGCTGGAGAATGTCACCGTCGGTCATCACCTGCACGAACGGGGATCCATTCTCGCCGATCTCCTCGGGCTCCCGGGCTCGCGCCTGAGAAGCCAGGCCTCGGAAGCCGGAGCCCGCGAACTGCTTAAGCGTGTGGGCCTTGCCCAGGCAGCCGAGAGAACTGCGGGCTCCTTGTCCTACGGCGCGCTGAAACGGCTGGAGATCGCCCGCGCGCTTGCCTTGCAACCACGCGTGCTGCTTCTCGACGAGCCGGCTGCCGGCTGCAACGCTGTCGAGACGGAGGAGATCGATCACCTGATCGGCGAGGTCGCGGCTGAGGGCGTTTCCATTCTGCTTGTGGAGCACGACATGAAGATGGTGATGCGCATTTCGAACCATATCGTGGTGCTCGATCACGGCGAGAAGATCGCAGAAGGAGAACCGGCAGCGGTCGCCCGCAACCCGCGGGTCATCGAAGCCTATCTTGGCGCGCAAGCGGTGGAGGCGGCTGATGTTGACGGTTGAAGGATTGCGCTCCCGCTATGGCCGCATCGAGGTTCTGCACGGCATTGATCTTGAGGTCGGCTCCGGCGAAATCGTCACCGTGGTTGGGGCGAACGGCGCTGGCAAGACGACGCTTCTGCGTTGCCTTTCCGGCATACAGCCGGTGTCATCAGGTTCCATAGTGTTTCGCGGCGAGAGCCTGAACAGTGTTCCAGCCTATCGCCGCCCGGCGCGCGGTCTTGCACAATCGCCCGAGGGACGGCAGATCTTCACGAACCTCTCCGTCGAGGAAAATCTGCGCCTCGGCGCCTTCCTGTTCTCGGACGACAAGGTTGAACGGGACATGCAGGAGGCATTCGTCATGTTCCCGGTGCTGCGCGAAAAACGCAATCTGGCGGCCGGGGGCCTGTCCGGCGGCCAGCAGCAGATGCTTGCGATTGCGCGTGCCCTGATGGCCCGCCCCTCCTGCCTGCTGCTCGACGAGCCAAGCATGGGACTGGCGCCGATCCTCGTCGCCCAGATCTTCGAGGTGGTGAAGGGCCTGCGTGCACTCAACGTCACCGTGCTGCTCGTCGAACAGAACGCCTTTGGCGCACTGTCGATTGCCGACCGCGGCTATGTGATGGAGACCGGCCGTATTACAATGTCGGGACCAGCTCAGGACCTGATTGCCGACGAACGAATTCGCGAAGCCTACCTGGGAATTTGACATCATGACCGTGACCATCGAACGAAACGGCGACATCGCCATCGTCACCATCGACAACCCGCCCGTGAACGCCTTGTCGCAGGCAGTGCGGCAGGACCTGTGGAATGCGGCCGAGACGCTGGACGCCGATCCTTCGGTGCGCGCAGTGGTGCTGATCTGCGACGGACGGACGTTCATTGCCGGCGCCGATGTCAACGAATTCGGCAAGCCGCCGATGCCCCCTCACCTTCCCGACCTCGTCGCTCGTATCGAGACGGCAGCCAAGCCGTGGGTTGCCGCAATTCATGGCAGCGCGCTTGGTGGTGGCTTCGAAGTGGCGCTCGGCTGCCGCTTTCGCATAGCCGTGCCGTCGGCAAGCGTCGGGTTGCCCGAAGTCCGCCTCGGCATTGTTCCGGGTGCCGGGGGTACCGTGCGCCTGCCACGGCTGATCGGACCGGCGCTTGCAACCGAGATGGTCACGACAGGTACGCCCGTGGCGGCGCCGAAGGCGCGGTCTCAGGGGCTGATCGATGCTGTTGTCGAGGGTGATCTGGAAAAGGGGGCGATCGACTTTGCGCGTTCTGCCATCGATCAGTCCCTGCCGCTTCCACTCCGCCAGCGCGGCGTGCCGGCCGTCGACGCGACGTTCTGGGAAACGACCTCAAGGGCGGTCGCCAGCCGCGCCAAACGCGAGGACGCGCCGCTTCGCGCGCTCGCCTGCGTAAGGAAGGCGGCGGAGGCCGATTTCGACACCGCGATGGCCTTCGAGCGCCAGACATTTCTCGAATTGCGCGGCTCACCCCAGGCCGCAGCCCTGCGCCACGTCTTCTTCGCAGAACGGGCAGCGCCCCGGCCGCCTGAGCTTGCAGGCGTGGAGCCCCGAAAGATCCGTTCTGCCGCCGTCATCGGCGGCGGCACGATGGGCGCAGGTATTGCGGCCGCCCTTCGTGATGCGGGCCTGCCGGTGACGCTGGTGGAGCGGGACGAGGCTGCGGTCGAGCGCGGCCTTTCCAACCTGCGTTCGATCTTCGAAGGCTCGGTCAAGCGCGGCAAGATCAGTCCAGACGTTGCGGCAGCCCGCCTGGCCGGCGTAACAGGAACGACCGACTACAGCCAGCTTTCCGCAACCGACCTCGTCATCGAAGCAGTGTTTGAGGATCTCGACGTGAAGCGCGAGGTCTTCAGCAGGCTTTCGACGGTCTGCCGCGCCGATGCGGTGCTTGCCACCAATACGTCCTACCTTAATCCCGATCAGATCGCGGCAGGCATCAGGCACCCGGAGCGCTTCCTCGGGTTGCACTTCTTCAGCCCGGCACATGTCATGAAGCTGCTGGAAATCGTACCGACTGCTCATACCGCACCCGCGACCCTCGCAACGGGCTTTGCACTTGCGAGGATGCTGAACAAGATCCCTGTGCGCGCCGGCATCTGCGATGGCTTTATCGGCAACCGGATCCTGAAAGTTACGCGCGCCCAGGCCGAACGGCTGTTGCTGGCTGGCGCGACGCCACAGGCGGTCGATACAGCGATGCGCAGCTTCGGATTGCCCATGGGGCCCTTCGAGGCACAGGACCTTGGCGGCCTCGACATTGCCGCTTTCCAACGCAAGGCGGCGCGTGCCCGTGGCGAGACCCCCTTCGCTCCAATCGCGGAACGGCTTTGCGCATTGGAACGCTTTGGCCAGAAAAGCGGTGGCGGCTGGTACGACTACGCGAAGGGCGATCGCACGCCCGGACACTCGGAAATCGTCGCCGACATCATTGCCGGGGAAGCCCGGGAAACGCCGCAGCGAGCGTGGGACGAAGCCAGCATCATCGACTGCATCGTCCTGCCGATGGTCAACGAGGCCACTAAGATCCTCGACGAGAAGGTGGCGTTAAGAGCTGAGGACATCGACCTCGTGGAAATCCACGGATATGGCTTCCCGCGCTGGCGCGGCGGTTTGATGCATTATGCAAAAGGGCGCGGACTTGCCGAAATCGCCGCAAGACTCGAGGGACTCGCCGCAGAGGGCCTTGCCGAAACGCCGTCTGATCTCCTGCGCAGATGCGCTGAAGGTGGTCAGTTCGTGTCCACATCTACATGATTTCCTTGGCGGAATATCCTCGTTTGCATTGATAGGGAGAAAACGAGACCTTGGCGAGACCCCAGGGCTCATAGGTCAGTTCAGCCGGCTCGTTCGCGAGGTTCAGGATGATCTTGTACTCGCCGCGATCGGTCTTGATCGAGCAGGCCTCGAAGGGATACGGCAAAGACGTTGGGTCATTGGCCTCGCCGTGCACCGACTTCAGGAGAACCCAGGGACGACGACCGCCCTTGTCTTTGTCCATCAGGATGGGTTCGATCTCGTCGATCTGCGCGTGAAGCATCTTGATTTCGGCAACGAGGTTTTCCGGCGTCGCGTCATAGGAAAACTGCGGCGAGAACATGAAGGAGAAGTAGATGAGGCCCGTCGCACCGTGAATGATCGATGACCAGGCCTGCAGGCGAAACTCCTCCGGCGTCGTGTCTCGGCCCACGTCGGCGTTATACTTGGTGACGCCCAAGAAAGAGAATTGCGGCCGCCCACCGCTCCATCGCAGCAACCGATCGATCGAGTGACCCTGCGGTGTGGAAGTGTAATCGTCAAGATCGAGGACCAGATCCCAGCCGGATGCGACAGGATAACTATCCTGCGCGAGCCAATCTATATAAGGACTGTCGGCGTAATCGCTCATGATTTTTTCGAGGTAAACATTGTTGATGTGGGCTCCGATATGGTTGATCCAGAGGGGTTTTCCACCACCAGACAACTCCTGGGCAGCGACATCAACCTCCGCAGGTGGCACCATCACGTCATAATAGGTAATGCCTGCACCGCCAGGCTTCAGATTTGAGGGCTCGTCAACGAGGGCAATTGCCAGAAGAAAGGGATTGCGGACATCCTGCTCGAATGCCGCCCGGTCAATGACTCGGTATTTATCGTCGACACCGGCTGGAGCACGAACGATATAAAGGCCCTGCTTCATTGCCTCGTTCGTCCATGTGATATAGTTCCCGCCGCCGTTTACCGTGAAGATGGTGTTTACGCCACGGTCACGCCATTCCGCCATCTTCTCAATGGGCTGCTGGTAGACACCCTTTACAAAAAAAGGAGGTCCAGGGAAGAGTGGGCGGTCATTTGCACTTGTCCGCCTCGTTCTACTGAATGCCAGCGCTCCCATCGCCACCGAAGCCAATGCCGCAAGCTTGAGAGCATCCCGCCGGCGAAGCTTGTTCCAAGATCGTTTCATGTGCATCGATCTTTCCCCCAGTCGACCTTTGTCCACCAGCCCCAAGACTGCGTCTTGCCAGCGGCAGGATGGAGCAGGCAGGAACCATTGAGAAGTGCGTCTCTTGAAACGAAGCGTAAGCTTTCCGGCTGACCGCCTAAGGAGGTACCGGTTCCGGCTGCCTTAACGCATGGGCGAAAGCGCCAGGCAGGCAATGCTTGCAATCGGTAGCCTATCGGCTAGGGCATGCCGAAACCACCTGCAGTGGGGGTCGTAACCGTCACAGCCTCGCCCACGTCCAAGACCGTCTGATCGCTAGCCTTCAGCGTGTCAACACGCCCATCAAGACGTCGAACTGTTGTGGATCCAACCTCCCCTTCGCAGCCACCATTGCCACCCTTTGGCGGCCGGTTGCGATGAGACGACAGGATTGCGCATTCCATGCGTTCGAGAAAGCGGATCGTCCGTTTCGTGCCGTCTCCAGCTTTCCATTTTCCCCTACCTCCCGACCCTTGCCTGATATGAAAGTCTTCAAGCAGGACCGGAAAACGGAGTTCAAGTATTTCGGGATCCGTCAGCCGGGAATTGGTCATGTGGGTATGAACACCGGACGTGCCAGCAAATGCGCGCCCATTGTTCATCTGGCCCGCCGGCGACCCCGAGCAGATCGTTTCGTAATACTGATAGCGCTCATTGCCGAAGGTCAGATTGTTCATGGTCCCCTGAGCGTTGGCCATTGCTCCCATGGCCCCGAAAAGCGCATTCGTCACATGCTGCGAGGTCTCGACGTTGCCGGCCACGACAGCGGCAGGATAAGCGGGCTTCAACATACAGCCGTCTGGAATGACGATTCTGATCGGCCTCAGGCAGCCGGCATTCATTGGGATATTGTCCTCGACCATCACGCGAAAGGCATAGAGCACGGCGGCTCGTGTTACAGGTTCAGGGGCATTGAAATTGTTCTTCTGAACTTTTGACGTTCCGGTAAAATCGACCGTCGCCTCACGCTTGGTCCGGTCAATGGTAATCTTGACCCTGATGATCTGACCGGTGTCAGTGGGATATTCATACTCGGAGGCATCGGGCAGACGTTCCAGGACCCGGCGCACGCTCTCGGCGGCGTTGTCCTGGACATGCCCCATATATGCCTCGACGACGGACAGCCCGAAATGCACAACCATCTTGCGCAACTCTACCACACCCTTTTCGTTCGATGCTATCTGCGCCTTGATATCACCGATGTTCTGTTGCGGATTGCGGGCAGGATAAGGGTGTCGGGTCAGAAGATCGTAGAGTTCTGTCTCGCGAAACTCACCCCGATCGACGAGTTTGAAGTTATCGAAGAGAATTCCCTCTTCGTCCACCGTTGTAGCAAGCGGCGTCATGGACCCTGGCGCGGTTCCCCCGATGTCGGCATGGTGCCCCCGAGACGCGACATAGAACAGAATGTCCTGTCCGATCTCATCGAAAACAGGCGTGACGACCGTTATGTCAGGCAGGTGAGTGCCACCATTGTAAGGTGCATTCAATGCGAAAACGTCGCCGGGACGGATCTTGCCCCGGTTCAAATGAATGATGGTCTCGACCGAACGGTCCATTGACCCGAGATGCACTGGCATATGGGGAGCGTTGGCGACGAGCGCCCCGGTACGGTCAAAAACCGCACAAGAGAAATCGAGCCGCTCCTTTATGTTCACCGAGTAAGCGGTGTTCTGCAGCGTCACGCCCATCTGCTCTGCAATCGACATGAAGAGATTGTTGAAGATCTCCAGCATGATCGGATCCGCATCGGTTCCCAATGCCGCGGCGTTTTGCTTCTTCTCGGTCCTTCGCAACAGCACATGATCCTTGGACGTGATCTGCGCTTGCCAGCCTGGCTCCACGACAATCGTCTGATTGGCTTCAATGATCAGTCCTGGGCCGGTGATCAGGGACCCTGGCGTCAGATCGGCTCGTCGGAAAACACCAGCATCCTGCCATGACCCCTCAACGAAGACATTCCGGCTTTCGCGCGGAGCGGCAACCCGGCGATCCACTGCACGGTCACTTTCGCCATACGTGGCATTGCTTCTATCGGTACCTTCAACGCCCACTGACTCGACGACGATATTCTTTGCGTCATAGATGAAACCGAACTGCGCCTTGTGAGCTCGTTCAAAATCGCTCTTTGCGCGGTCAACCGATCCTTCTTCGAAGTTCACAGGCAGCGTCGTATCGGTTCCGTCATAGCGTATGTGCAAGACGGACCTGAAATCGATCGCGTTTTCTGCAACCCCTTGAGCCATCAGTTCCCCAGAGACCTCACCGCTAAGGGAAGCGATCAACTCGTCAATCTCGGCTCTGACTTGTTCGGACAGTGGCTGCAGGAATGCTTGCTGGCGGGAGGCAAACACGGTCGAAAGCCCCATACCGTATGCCGACAAGAGGCCCGAATACGGGTGGATGAGGACGGCCGACATGCCAAGCGCATCGGCCACAAGACAGGCATGTTGGCCGCCGGCGCCACCGAAGCAGTTCAACAGGTAGCCAGTGACGTCATAGCCACGCTGGACCGAAATCTTCTTGATCGCATTCGCCATGTTCTCGACGGCGATCTTGACGAACCCTTCAGCCACGCTTTCAGGGGTAAGCTCGCTGCCCGCCTCGGCGGCAAGGATCTCGAATTTCTCGCGGACAACTGCTACATCGAGCGGCTCGTCCTGGTTCTGGCCGAAAATCGCCGGGAACAGGTCCGGCTGCAACTTTCCCAACATGACGTTTGCGTCGGTCACCGCCAGATCACCACCCCGGCGATAGCAGGCCGGGCCAGGATTGGCACCCGCAGAATCCGGGCCGACGCGAAAGCGACCGGCCTCAAAGTGAAGGATCGAGCCACCACCTGCAGCGACGGTATGGATTCGCATCATCGGCGCACGGACACGCACGCCCGCAACTTCGGTGTCAAACGCACGCTCATACTCGCCGTCGTAGTGAGCAACATCGGTTGACGTACCGCCCATGTCGAAACCGATGACCTTGTCGAAGCCTGCCAGTTTGGCGGTTTCCACCATTCCGACCACGCCACCCGCCGGCCCTGACAGAAGCGCGTCCTTGCCCTGAAACAGATCAGCCGCGGTTAATCCGCCGGATGACATCATGAACTTTAGTCGCGGCGCGCTGTCGTTTGACTTGTCGATGCCGAGTTCGGCAGCGACCTGCTGTACGTAGCGCGACAGAATCGGAGAGAGATAGGCGTCAACGACGGTCGTATCCCCTCGTCCAACGAGCTTGACCAGGGGAGAGACCTGATGACTGACGGAGATTTGTCGAAATCCAATTGCTTTGCAGAGGTCGGCAATCGCTTCCTCGTGCCGCGGATACCTCCAGGAGTGCATGAAGACGATAGCGACCGCATCGATCCCGTCGGATTTGGCCCTTTCGATCTTGTCCTTCACTGTCGCGAGGTCGAGTTCAGCCTCGATGGAGCCGTCCGCGCGAACTCGCTCGTCAACCTCAATGACCCGTTCATAGAGCTGCTCAGGAAGAATGATCTCCTTTGCGAAAATATCGGGTCGCGCCTGATAGGCGATCTGCAGGGCATCGCGAAACCCTTTGGTGATGAGAAGGAGAACCCTGTCCCCCTTGCGTTCAAGAAGGGCGTTCGTGGCAACTGTCGTACCCATTCGAATATCGCCAATGCGCTGGAACGGGATTGCTTCTTCCTTCCGGATGCCCAAAAGATCGCGAATGCCTTGAATCGCCGCGTCGCGATAAGCTTCCGGGTTTTCCGACAGCAGCTTGCGGGCGTGGAGACTGCCATCGTCAGCGCGCCCGATTACGTCCGTAAAGGTGCCGCCACGATCGATCCAGAAATCCCAGGCTCCTTCACTCATTGCCACCACCTTTACAGCTCTTTCTAAACAATCCAATTTGCTATAATTTGCCGATAAAATATCGATAAATCGTGAGTGACGCAAATATGAAAAGTGGCAAGCATTCCATCGGGCCAGTCGTGTCGGCGTCTCATCTTGCAGAGGGGGCGATGCCGGCGCTGTCAGAGATGGAATTTGCACTGACCGTTGCCGGGAATGCCTTTCAACGATGGATCATCAGATGCATGGCCGCAGCAGGCGCGCCGGGTCTTCAGTCCACCGACGTCCTCATCCTGCATGCCGCCAATCATCGCAGCCGCGAAAAAACCCTCGCCGACATCGCCGTCATGTTCAACATAGAAGACACGCATGTCGTGACCTACGCGGTCAAGAAGCTGCAATCCCTTGGCCTGGTCGAAAGCGGCCGCCGCGGCAAGGAAAAGACGATACGGGTCACCGACGAGGGCGAAAGGATCTGCCGGCGTTACCATGAAGTGCGCGAAGCACTTCTAGTCTCCGCAGTGACGTCGTTGGCACTCGATGAAGACGCTGTCAGCCAGTTCGCGGCGCTGATGCGGCTCCTTTCCGGTCAGTACGATCAAGCTGCGCGTAGTGCCGTCAGTCTATAAGACGATGTGCGATAACGATGGTCAGCCTGTATGGTCCCGTCTTTCCCGGTCGGTCCTCACCCAGACGTCGTTTCTGGCCGCGATATTGGGGTAGAGCCTGATCTTTGACATGGCATAGAGTGGCACCTGCGCCAGGTTTCGCAACGGAAGAACGGAACGGCCGTGTACGGCCCACGCAAGGCCAGCCGAACACAAGAGTATCATCGAATTTATTAGCGCAACCGCAAAGGGTAGCGTTGGACCACCGATCAAGGCCAGCAAGCCTGAGATCAACGTCATTGCAAACGTCGCAGCACCGAGAAGCGTGAGGGGTGGCACAAGAATATCGAAGAGCAGGACCATATAGCCGAACTTCGTCCAGTTTGCGGGCTGTATGACAGCTTTGCTCGCATGAAATATCATCGAAAGATGGCCACTCTCCCACCGCCTGCGCTGCGTCTCCGTGCCTTCTTTTGAGTGAGGGAAGTAACTCGTTACCAGCGCCTGCGGGCAGAACCGTGCGGTATGCCCCTGTCGTGCCAGGTCGAGGCTGAACTTCACGTCTTCAACCTGATGGCTGCTTGCCAGCCTCGCATCCTCGAGCAGCGACCACGGGAGTGCCATGCCGGTTCCCATGAGTGGACAGGGCAAACCAAGTCGCAAGAGTCCGAGAGGACGAACATGGTTCTTGACCAGATAGGCGAATTCCGCGGCCGCGAGTTTGTGACCTGAACCCGGAGGGGCAATTTGAAGGTTGAGAGCCTGTGCTGGACGTCTATTTGTCGCGACAGTGCTCACCAGATGATCCAGCGCTCCACTGCCAATGCGGCAATCGGCGTCGATGACGACGACTATTTTCGGTGGTGTTTGGCTCAAATATCGAATGCCCGCATCCAGTGCGTACCCCTTTCCCCGCTCAAGCCGGTTTTGGCGCTCGACAACCTCTGCTCCCTCGGCGCGGGCGATGTCAGCCGTATCATCACTGCAGTTATCGGCAACGACAACGAGCCGATCGCCCTGCCTCATCTCCCGCCTGATATTGCGAACTGTCTCGGCGATGCCGGAACTTTCGTCATGTGCCGGGACAAGAACCGCTACCGCGGGTCGGATCGCTATGGCCGTTGTCGGGGCTTTGCCTGCAAGCAAGCTTCCGGCCAAGCATTCGATCGCAAACACCATGATCGGAACAGCAAGTAGGAAGGACAAGATCGCGGAAGCGAACAGTATTGCCATATACAACAAAGTATTCCTCTTTGCTCGTCATTCTGTTCTCCAATAATATCACGTATCACTCCATTCATCCCACAATCACGACGTAGTTCTTTCTGCGTAATTCTTTCTGGTGACATCCGATCCGCCGTCTCCTCGCGGATACGCCCAATTGCTGAACGCGGGATAATTGCGCCATTGCGGCGATCTCGTAGTCTGTAAATCGAGCACAAAATCAAATGCTTGGCTTGCGCGCTACCGCAGCCGGAAAAGCGCTCGTCCGGCAACTCAATCTGCACGGGGAGATCATGGCGATATTGGACTATTCTCTCGCTCGAAATGTGCCCGTCAGTCGAGGGCATCGTCATTATTTTCTTGGCGCACCGTTCGATAACATCGGTCAGGATGCGGCCGTCAGACTTGTCACGGATAGCGACGGTTCGACTAAATTCCGCTACATCGTCACACCCAACGTTGATCACGTGGTCCGCCTCAGCGGAAACCGCCAGCTCGCTCCGTACTACGACGAAGCCTGGATGTCGCTTTGCGACAGCAAGCCGATTTCGACCTTATCACACGCCGTTTCGCTCGGCCTGCCTCTTGTTACAGGCTCGGACCTAACCGCACGACTATTCAAGACAGTGATCAAGGACGGCGACCTGATAACCCTGATCGCTGCCAACCCTCAAATCGTGCGCGACCTGGAAAGCGCTTATCCTGGAATTCGCTTTAGAAGCATGGTGCCTCCATCAGGTGTCTTGCATCATCCCCATGCGCTGCAGGCATGCGTCGACTTCGTTGCGGCAGAGAAGGCACGCTTCGTGTTCATCGCGATTGGGTCCCCGCAATCGGAAAAAATCGCTTACGCCCTGGCTCAGCGACCAGACGCTTGTGGAGTTGGATTGTGCATAGGAGCCTCATTGGAATTTCTCGTTGGAGCACAAAAGCGTGCGCCTCTATGGATGCGCCGCGCGGGGATGGAATGGGCGCACCGGCTGGCGTCCGACCCCAAGAGGCTTTGGCGGCGATACGCGTTTGCGGTGGCGCCGCTCACCCAGCTCTTCGTGAAGGAACTCGTCATCCGCGCGCGGAAGCATCCTTCGTAGCTCACCAACGATGACAGCATCCAACGGCGCCAGCCAGGCAATTTGGGGTCCTCCCGACAACACCTGCCGTCCAATTGCCGCATTGAGGTTTGCGGGAAACTGCCGTAGAGCTTCTTGCCAACGGGAGGAGCAAAGGCGCA
Source organism: Rhizobium sp. IBUN (assembly GCF_000510625.1). Classification (NCBI taxonomy): domain Bacteria; kingdom Pseudomonadati; phylum Pseudomonadota; class Alphaproteobacteria; order Hyphomicrobiales; family Rhizobiaceae; genus Rhizobium; species Rhizobium sp. IBUN. The sequence goes on along the minus strand of NZ_AZNV01000018.1, from coordinate 54,543 downwards.
GGTGAGTGTCGTCGGTTCGAGATTGACAGAGTGGCTCGTGCGGGTGATCTGCGCGATCGCACTTTTGTTTGCTGGCTTCGCCTATCAAGAAACGGGCATCACGAGTAGCGCCTTGGCCGCCGCGGAGTTCGCCGAATACGTTCTGCCAGACGGCACTCTGCCGGTAATCTGCGCCGACGGCAGCAAACACGCGGCCGATCAACATGATAAGTCGCATGTCCCTGGCTGCGAGGCGTGTCGGATCGGGCCGTCGATCCTTCTGCCTTTGCCCGACGCGATCAAGATCGCAGTCCTTCGCATCGGTACCCGCACCACTCCGCCGACAATGGTTGAGGGAAGGCGCGAAGAGCCGCGCCCGCCCAACAAAGGGCCAAGAGCGCCACCCCAACCTCCTGCTTTTGGATAGGCCGCGTCGCGGTCGACACCGTAGCGCTAGTGCCATTGTCAGTCGCCCCCCAAGAGGTCGACCGAGGTCACGGGCAACTTGCATTCTTCTTATATCCAGGCACATCGCAGGATGGGCGCACGATCATCGTCAGCCTCAACGCGACGGCCAAATCGAGAATAGCCATTATGAAAAAACTAATCATCCTCATGACGGGCCTGATCTTTGCCGGTTTTTTTGCTGCAATCGCTACCGCCAATGACGTGAAGGTGGGCGCCATCGATATCGCCCACCCCCGCACTCGAGCCATGGTGCCGGGCGCCAAGGTCGGCGGTGGCTACATGAACCTGACCAACACCGGTTCGGCCGATGACAGGCTCGTCAGCATCACGTCCGATCGGGCGGCAAAAACTGAAGTGCATCAGATGAGCGTCAACAACGGCGTCATGACCATGCGCCCCGTCGCCGGCGGCCTCGTCATTCCCGCCGGCCAAACAGTTGAGCTGAAGCCAGGTGGCTTCCACATCATGTTCATGGATGTTGCGCAGCCATTCAAGCAAGGGGAAACGATCAAGGCCACCCTGACCTTCGAGAAGGCGGGACCGGTCGATGTCGAGTTTACCGTCGGCAGCGCTGGCGGGACGAATGCGTCCGCAAAGGATGGCCACTCGGATATGGGCGGCATGGATATGTCCAAGCCACAGTAGAGGCGGCGACCAGCAGGCTCGCATGCGCTACCGCATCAGAACCGTGACCAGAATATGAGATAGAAACATGTCCAAACATTCACGCTTTGCCGCACTGTCGGCGATTGCACTCGTCGTCTTTGCCGGGCAGGCCTTTGCACATGCTCATCTGACCAAGGCCGTGCCCGCCGACGAGGCAACGGTCGCAGTCTCTCCCGACGAGCTCGACCTGCACTTTTCCGAAGAGCTGGATCTCAAGTTCTCCGGCGCGAAGATCATCGGCCCGGACAAGGCCTCAGTGAAGACCGGTGACGCCATGCTGATGGATGACGGAAAGACCTTGATGGTTCCGCTTTCGGAAAAGCTCAGCCCCGGCGCCTATAAAGTGGAATGGCACGTCCTTTCGACGGACGGCCATAAGACCACGGGCACGTACGGCTTCACGGTCAAGCCGTGACACCTGACGCCGCACTCGTCCTGTGCCGCTTCCTTTTCTATGGTTCCGCCATATTTTTGTGGGGCGCATCAGCTTATCTCTGCTGGATTGCGCCGGCAGATCTTGCGGCGCAGGTTAGCCGACGGCTCCGTCATTGCTATGGCCTCTCAACGCTTCTGATCGTCGGCACGACCGCGTTCCTGCTCCCGCTGCGAGCGGCTGCGATCGGCGAGGGCTGGGCCGACGCGTTCGCGCCGCAAGTGTTATCTTCCGTCCTTACAGGGACCAATGTCGGGCAGGCCTGGATTGCCCAGGCTGGTGCCGCCGGACTGTTGATCGTGTCTTGCCTGGTAACGGGACGTTTCAGACACGGAGCCCGCGCGGTGAGCGCCGCCTTGCTGCTCGTCAGCCTCACGCTCAGCGGCCATGCCGCGATGCACAGCGGCTGGTTACGCATGATGCATCGTCTCAACGACGGTGTTCATCTCCTGTCGGGTGGCGCCTGGCTCGGCGCTTTGGTCCCGATCGTCGTCACCCTGCCGTTATTGAGAGATACCCGATGGCAGAAGGACGCACGGACGGCTTTGATGCGGTTTTCGAGTGCCGGCCATGTTGCGGTGGCACTCGTCATCACGACCGGCATCATCAATACAGCACTGATTGTCGGATCTGCTCCGCTGGACTGGCAGCTCGAGTATCAGCTTCTGCTCAGCACCAAGATCCTGATTGTGTTAGCCTTGATTGCGCTTGCGATCGGCAATCGCTACCTTCTTGTTCCGAGGCTTGCTCGCAACCCGTCGCTCGAGCCCCTCAAGTGGGCGACTGGCGCCGAAATAGCCCTGGGTCTTACAGTGCTTGGCCTTGTCGCCGTGTTTGGCATGCTGCAGCCGACCTGAGCGGCTCGATGTGAAACAACTACGTCAAATGACGGTGTCGCTGATCTTTTCGCTTTATCCCCCTGATCCCGCGTGCCATTTTCGGGACAACGTGCACAACGTAGGGGCCTCCCATGTTTTCAAAGATTTCCAGATTTAGCGCCGCGCTCGCGGTTTGCGTCCTTGCTCCATCGCTCGCCTTCGCCCACACCGGCACTGGCCAGACAATTGGGTTCGCCCACGGCTTCACGCATCCGGTCTCCGGGCTCGATCACGTTCTCGCGATGATCCTCGTCGGCGTTCTTGCCTGTCAGCTCGGCGGCCGTGCACTGTGGCTCGTGCCGACCACCTTTGTCTCGGTCATGGCGATCGGCGGCGCACTCGGCATGATGGGAATTTCCGTTCCATTTGTCGAAGCCGGCATTGCTTTTTCCGTGATCGTCCTTGGTGCCGTCGTCGCGCTGGACATCCGCGCTCCGCTCGCCATCGCAGCCGGTGTCGTCGGCCTTTTTGCTGTCTTTCATGGACATGCGCACGGCTCCGAAATGCCCGCGGCTGCAGGTGGCGTTGCCTATGCGGCAGGCTTCATGCTGGCAACGGCGACACTGCACATTGCCGGCATAGCCCTCGGCTATCTGCTCGCCAAAATGAGCGAACGGCAGGGTTCAATCGTCATGCGCTCGGCTGGCGGCACGGCGGCACTCGCCGGCATCGGGCTGTTTACCGGCCTCATCTAGCAAATCGGCTGCCCGGCCAAGAGGGGCACGCCCTCAGCGCACCCCGATACCGGCCGTCAGACCGCCGTCGATACGGTGATCCGATCCGGTAATGAACGCGGCCTTGTCCGACGCCAGGAAGGCCGCAAGTGCGGCCACCTCTTCGGGTTCGGCAATGCGGCCAATCGGATGCGCCTTTCCGAAACGCCGAAACACCGCATCGATATCGGCATCCTCTCCTTCGAATGTGCGTGCCGCCAGCTCCAGGATAGGTGTGCGCACCGAACCGGGGCTGATCGACACCACGCGTATATTGTCTCCCGCAAAGTCGATCGCCATCGCTCGCGTCAATGCGTGGATCGCCCCTTTCGAAGCGACGTAGGCAGAAACACCAGGCTGGCACGCAAAGCCTTGCACACTTGAAATATTGACGATCACGCCACCGCCGCGCTTGCGCATCTCGGGCACGCCATGCTCGGCTGTCAGATGGATCGAGCCGACGTTCACTGCCATGCAGCGCATGAACGTCTCGAAGGGCGTATCGGTGGCATTGCCGTAAGGGTGCACCGCCGCCGAATTGACGATGATATCCACGCCACCAAAGGCTGCGACGGCTTCAGCAAAGGCGTCAGCCACGCTTGCGGGGGCGGAAACATCCGTTCGGATAACGCGCAGGGCCAGACCGTCCTCCACGCCGATCTCCGCAAGCCTGGTGTTCGCCTTTTCATCGATGCCTAGACAGGCAACGGCTGCGCCATCTCGCGCCAGATGCAATGCGATCGCGCGTCCGATTCCGGTTGTCCCAGTAACGATTGCGATCTTGCCGGCATATTCTCCCATCAGCCTCTCCCACTGTTCGGCATACTCATTCAACAATGAACTCAAGACCGGCGCTGAGGTGCCGATCCATGTGATAGACAAAAGCAATCCGGTCGCGACAGCGCAGAGCCTCCAGAATATCGCCGTGCTCGGCCACAACCGCCTCCAAAGTCAGTCGATGCGATTTTCCGGCGAGCATCAATCGCTGTATCACAGGCTTCAGCATTCCATAGGTTTCCGACAATGTGCGATTGCCGGCCGCTTCCACCAGCAGCCGGTGAAACTGGAAATCGAGCTCGGAGGCACGCTCGGCGTCCTCCGCCATCAGGATGGCTGCGTTGACTGCTTCCATCTCGGCAAGAGCCTCACCCGTCAGACGCTCGGCAAGCAGATCGAACAGGTTCATTTCCGTCAGTCGCCGATAGCCCTGGATGTCGCGGAAGGCATCGACGGAAATCTCCATGGCAAAGGAAAAGAGATCGCGCATGGCGTTCTGATGCTGGTCTGTCAGGACGGCGCCGACTTTTTGTCTGGATTCGGCGACCCCATAGGCCTTTAAGGTGCGGAAGGCTTCACGCACCGTATTTCGGCTGGAATCGAACATCGCGGCGAGCTCGACTTCGCTCGGCAGGACATCGCCCACACCGAGCCCTCGCTCGCGGATCAGACGCCGGATCTGCCGGACGACGTCATCGACCGCCGAAGCACGATTGACTGACTCCACAGTGCGTACCTCCGTTTTCGAGAAAGCCTAATATGTTGGCCTTATCTTGACAACTGCCGCTTTCTTCTTGCGATAGGCAGAAAAAACGAGCTTAATTGTCCAACATTTTAGGGAGGCGTTGTCATGCTGGAAAGCTGGCGCTGGTTCGGACCGCAGGATCCTGTCACTTTGTCCCATGCTCGTCAGGCCGGCGCGCACGGCATCGTAACCGCGCTTCACCATATCTATGACGGCCGGGTCTGGACGCCGGACGACGTTGCCGAACGCATGGCCCTGGTAAGAAATGCCGGCATGGTCTGGTCGGTCTGCGAGTCCATCCCGGTCAATTCGGCGATCAAACTGCGAAACGCAAACTGGCGTCGTTATGTCGATGCGTGGAAGCAGAGCCTGGCCAATCTCGGCAAAGGTGGCGTACCTGTGGTCTGCTACAATTTCATGCCTGTCGTGGACTGGACGCGCACCAACCTGCTCTACCCGACGCCAGCAGGCGGTTTGGCGCTTCGCTTCGACATGATCGATTTCATCGCCTACGACGTCTTTGTCTTGAAGCGTACTGCGGCCGAAGAGAGCTACAACGCTCCGCTCGTTGAAGCGGCACGGGTGCGATTGGCGGGGCTGAGCTCGGAAGACGTGGAAACCCTTGAAAGGAACATTATTGCCGGCCTTCCCGGCGGCGAGGACAGCCACACGCGGGAAACCATCCGGGGGCATATTGCGGCATTCGACGAACTCTCGGACGACGACATGCGCAGCAATCTCGTCGAGTTTCTAAAAGAGGTCGTGCCGGTAGCCGTCGAGAACAATGTACGTCTTGCAATTCACCCGGACGACCCGCCCTTCTCGCTGTTCGGATTGCCGCGTGTCGTATCCAAGTCGGAAGACATCGAGACCATCCTTGCAGCGGTCAATCACACTGCCAACGGGATAACCCTTTGTGCCGGTTCTTATGGCTCGCGCCACGGCAACGACGTCGTCGGCATGGCAAGCCGCTTTGCCGAGCGCATTCATTTCGCTCACCTGCGAAATGTCAGCAAGGAAGCGGACGGCTCATTCATCGAGTCCGAGCACCTCGGCGGTGACGTCAACATGGTCTTGCTGATCTCGGTGCTACGTCGGGAGGAGCGCCGCCGGGCCGCGTCCGGAAGGGCAGACAGCGTTATTCCGATGCGCCCCGACCATGGCCATCTTCTGATCGACGACCAGACCAAGAAGGTCAATCCAGGCTATTCCTGCATCGGCCGGCTGAAGGGCCTGGCGGAGCTCCGAGGCGTGATTGCAGCGGTGGATGAGTTGGACGTTCAGACGATATAGCTCAGGCCGCATGGCGACACGGATAGCTGGCGGATATCGCGGATTTTCAGACTTACAGCGTCCTCACGCACTGCGGCGCGCATCGAGCGCATGACGCAGAGAGTTCTGCACGATCGATGGCGTTGCCGGCTTGCTGACCACACCCAGTGCTCCGTGAACACGGCCAACGACCGCCGCGGGGTTGCTGGTCATGAAGACGACCGTTACGCCAAATTCATCGACGAGCCGTTGACCAATCTCTGGGCCAGTCGCGCCGTCAGCCAAGTTGACGTCGACAAAGGCGATGTCGGCCTGTGCGGCTAGTGAGAAAGCCTGCCTTCTGTCGGTTGCGACACCGACGACATCGAGCCCCATTTCCCTGACTGTTGTTTCAAGATCCAGCGCGACGAGATAGTCATCTTCAACGATCAAGACGCTTTCACAGATGGCGCCACCTGTCCGCCGTTGTGCTTCGACATCGCTGTCCATGATTGCCCCTTGTTTCTGCTTATTTTGCAACACTGATTACGCTCAACAGCATGTTGGCGAGCGGATAACGGCATTGAGGACAATATGTTCCGCGCGGAGGCGAATTCGCTCGCCAATAGATCGCTGTTAACGGTAACAAACCGTTAACGACAAATGTGAGGAGCGAGCAGAAGTGGCCGATTGGGAATTCATGGGCCACTCGGATGGCAACCATGTATAGCAGCGCCCCCAACTGTCCTCGCCCACTGTTGGTTCATTCCGAAACAACGCTCCGGCCAAGTTGACAATGGGTTGTGGAGTGCGGAGAGTGCACTCTGGACCAGCGCCAGTCACCTTGGGGGGACCTATGTCTGTACGCGCGTTTTTCGCCATAGCCGCAGTTGCTCTCGCCTCAATCACGCCAAGCCTTCCAGCATTTGCGGCCGACGCAAAACGTGAAATCCAGACAATCCAGGACGCCGATTACTTCGGCTTCGATCTGCGGACCGAACAGAACCTTACGCTGGATCAATGCAAGACATCCTGCATCGGCGACAAGTCCTGCAAGGCCTTCACCTATAATCCGAAGGTGAAGTGGTGCTTCCTGAAGTCGGACTTCAAGACGATGAACGCCTTCCCGGGCGCTATCGCCGGCAAGATCGTCGAGACTGCCGCCGCAAAGCCGGAGCCGGATATCGGGGCCGCCCCCCGGCTCGGCTTTCTCTCCGGAGATGTGATCCAGCAGGCGCGCGATAACAAGGCCAATCTCGAAGTGGCAGACGACCAGCAGGGCCAGAGCGGCGACGGCCTGATCGCCAACGGCCGTCTCGACCTGACAGCAGGCAATGTCATTGATGCCGTGAAATCCTTCCGAAGCGCGCTCGCACTTTCCCCCGACAATGCCGATCTTTGGCTGGAAACGGCGCGCGCCGGTGACAGCTTTACCAAGACCGACGACAACGATGGCAGCGAGATCTACGGACAGGCTGTGCTCGACGCGGTCAATGGCTATGAATTGACACGAACAGCCTCGGCCCGTGCCGAGGCGCTCTCCGTGCTTGCCGCCGCGCTCGACAAGAACACCAACTATCGCGCCGCACTCAATGCCTACAAGGCAAGCCTGGCGCTGGTGAACTCGAAGGAGGTCCAGGCGGCCTTCCTGCAGCTGAAATCGACGCAAGGATTTCGCATCACCGAGCATACTGTCGATGCCGATAGTGCAAATCCCCGTATCTGCGCGACATTCTCCGAAACCCTGGTCAAGACGCAGGACTATACGCCCTTCGTGACGCTGAACGGTGCAGCCCCCAAGGCGCTCGAGACCAAGGACAAGCAGGTCTGCATCGAGGGGCTGACCCACGGCGAAAATTACAAGATCACGTTCCGTACCGGCCTGCCCTCTTCGGTCGACGAGGTGCTTGAGGCTCCGGTCAGCCTCGATATCTACGTCAAGGACCGCACAGCCAGCGTACGCTTCACTGGCGACAGCTTCGTCCTGCCGTCGACGGCACGTCGCGGGATACCGATCGTTTCCGTCAACATGCCTTCCGCCAATCTGAAGCTCTATCGTATCGGCGATCGCGGCATCGCTCCGCTTTTGACGAGCTCGCAATTCCTGACCCAGCTCGACGGATACAGCGCACAGCGCATCGAAGACGAGAACGGCGAACTGGTCTGGCAAGGCTCGATCGAGATGACCAACGACCTCAACAAGGATGTCGTCACCAGCTTCCCGGTGGATGAGGCGCTCCCCGAGCGCAAGCCTGGCGTCTATGTTCTGACGGCAACGGCGCCGAACGCCCCGGATCAGGATTGGAATGCCCAGGCGACGCAATGGTTCGTGGTTTCCGATATCGGCATCACGACATACGCGGGTACCGATGGCCTCAACGTCTTTACCCGCTCGCTCGCCTCGGCAAAGCCGATCGCTGGCGTTGAGCTCCAGCTTCTGGCGAAGAACAATGAAGTACTCGGCACTGCAACGACCGATGAGAACGGTCGGGCGACATTCACCGCCGGTCTGATGCGTGCGACGGCTGCCCTGACACCCGCTGTCATCACCGCCAGGAAAGGGGGCGCCGACTATGTCTTCCTCGACATGACGCGCGCGGGCTTTGATCTCTCCGATCGTGGCGTCACCGGGCGTGCTTCTCCCGGCGCCATCGATGTCTTGAGCTGGACGGAGCGCGGCATCTACCGGGCCGGGGAAACGGTGCACGCTGCCGCCCTTGCCCGCGATACCGATGGCAAGGCAATCGAGAACCTGCCGCTGACCTTCATCTTTCTGCGCCCCGATGGTGTCGAGGACCGCCGCGTCGTCAGCCAGACCAGCAATGTCGGCGGCTATGCGATCGACCTCCCCGTTCAGGAAAATGCCATGCGCGGCACCTGGACGATGAACATTCACACCGACCCAAAAGGCTCGCCGATCGCGACAAAAACCTTCCTGGTCGATGACTTCGTGCCGGATCGCACCGACATGGAGATCAAGACCGAGGCGAAGGTTATCGGTCCGGAGACGTCAGCGACGATCAATATATCAGGCAAGTATCTCTACGGCGCACCTGCGGCAGGGCTGTCGCTCGAAGGCGATGTCGTGATCAAGCCGACCCGCGAGGCGGCCGCCTTCCCCGGCTACTTCTTTGGCCTTGCCGACGAGGAAGCCAGCGAAGAGACGCGCCAGACCATAGAAGGCCTGCCCGACCTCGACGAAGATGGCCAAGGTATCACCGACCTGACTGTCGGCGATCTGCCGGCGACGACGCAGCTTCTGAACGCCACGGTCTATATCCGCATGCAGGAAGCCGGAGGCCGCGCCATCGAGCGTTCGCTCGTGCTCCCAGTCAAGAATCAAAGCCCGATGATCGGCATCAAGCCGGAATTCTCCGGCGACCTTGGCGAGAATTCGATCGCCAACTTCACCGTTATCGGCGTTGATGAAGACGGGGTGAAGCAGGCGATGAGCGGCCTGCGCTGGAAACTCTACAAGCTGAACCGCGATTATCAATGGTATCGCGACGGTACCGCCTGGAAATACGAGCCGATCTATACCGCCGAGCAGGTCGCCAACGGCAATCTCGATGCGTCCCAGGACGGAGCGAAGATATCGTCTCCCGTCGCCTGGGGGCGCTACCGCCTCGAGGTCGAAAGCACGCAGACCGACGGCCCTGCTTCGAGCGTGGAATTCGATGCGGGATGGTTCGTCCAGGCAACGTCGACGGAGACGCCTGACGGGCTTGAGATCGCGCTCGACAAGGAGAGCTACAGGATCGGCGAGACGGCGAAGCTGAAGGTCTCATCGCGCTACGCAGGCGAATTGATGATCGCGGCCGGTACGGAAACCCTCGTGGCCATCCAGAACGCATCCATTGGCGAGAACGGTGGCGAAGTCGATATTCCTGTCACTTCAAATTGGGGGGCTGGCGCCTATGTCACCGCGACATTGTTCCGCCCCGGCGACGCTCAGGACAGCCACATGCCGATGCGCGCGATCGGCGTGAAATGGCTGAAGGTCGATCCGGCGGAGCGAGCATTGCAGGTAGCGATCGATGCGCCGGAGAAGATGTTGCCGCGCGCACCGCTGCCGATCACCCTTGCCGTTGCCGGCGCGGGCGCCAACGAGGACGCCTATGTGACGGTTGCGGCTGTTGATGTCGGCATTCTCAATCTGACCCGCTACGAGCCACCAAACCCAGAAAACTGGTATTTCGGACAGCGCCAGCTCGGCCTCGAAATTCGAGACCTTTACGGACGGCTTATCGACGGTTCGCTCGGCGCGACCGGCAAGCTGAGAACCGGCGGCGACGGAGGCGCTGTGGCACTTCAGGGAAGCCCGCCCACGCAAAAGCTGGTTGCCTTCTTCTCTGGTCCGGTGAAGCTGGATGCCCAAGGCAAGGCGAATGTCAGCTTCGACATTCCCCAGTTTAACGGCACTGCCCGCGTGATGGCAGTCGCCTGGTCGAAAGCCGGCCTTGGCCATGCGACGAAGGACGTCATCATTCGTGACCCTGTGGTGGTGACGGCGAGCCTGCCGGGCTTCCTCGCCCCCGGAGATACCTCCGAGCTTCGGCTCGATATCGCCAATACGGACGCGCCGGCGGGCGACTTCAAGCTGACCGTTGCCGGCAACGATGCCGTGCGCATTGGCAAGGCGTCACAGACTGTTCATCTCGAGGCCGGCGCCAGATCAGCCGTGACGCTCGCTGTTACCGGCACGCAACCGGGCCATGGCAGCGTTTCGATCAATCTCGCTGACGCGGCCGGTCTGTCGCTGGATCAGACGGTTGACGTCCCTGTTCGACCAGCAGTTCTCCCGATGACCGAACGCCGCGTCCTGGCGCTCAATCCGGCAACCAGGCTGACCGTCGACAAGGCATTGCTGGCAGACAGCGTTCTACAAGGCGCCTCCGTCAGCGTCAGCGTCACGCGTTCGGCCGCCTTCGACATTCCGGCTCTGCTGATGTCGCTCGACCGTTACCCATTCGGCTGCGCCGAGCAGACNACCAGCCGCGCTCTGCCGCTGCTCTATCTGAGCGAGCTTGCGCATGAGGCCGGTCTGGAGGATGACGCCGACGTCAAGAAGCGCGTTCAGGACGCAATCTACCGCGTGCTTTCCTATCAGGCGTCCGCCGGAAGCTTCGGCCTTTGGGGACCTGACAGCGGCGACCTCTGGCTCGATTCCTATGTCACCGATTTCCTGACCCGCGCACGCGAGCAGAAATACAACGTCCCGGATCGTGCATTCGCGCAAGCTCTGGAGAACCTTCAGAACGCGCTGAGCTATGACGTCAATGTCAAGGATCAGGGCGACCAGATTGCCTATGCGCTCTACGTTCTCGCCCGCAACAAGAAGGCCGCGATCAGCGACCTTCGCTATTATGCCGATACGATGATCAACGACTTTCCGACGCCGCTCGCCAAGGCTCATATCGCGGCAGCACTGGCGCTTTATGGCGATGCGACGCGATCGAAAAACATCTTCGTCGACGCATTGCAGATGTCGGAACAGTCCATGGTGACGCGCGTCAATCTTTCAAGAACGGACTATGGCTCGATCCTGCGCGATGGTGCCGCAATCCTTGCTCTTGCCGCAGAAAGCCGTCCGGTCCCGCCGGTGGTTCCGGAATTGGCCAAAGCGGTCGCCAAGGAATGGAACCGCAGCAAATACACGAGCACCCAGGAACAAGCCTGGATGCTGCTTGCCGCGCGCGCAATTCAGGGCGGTGATGACTCTATCAAGATCGACGTCAACGGCGCGCTGCACAATGGCGCCTACATGGCGAAGATGACCGGGGATGCCTTGATGGGCAATGCGCTCACGCTCACCAACCGGACCGGCGAGCCTGTCTCGGCGGTGGTGACGACAATTGCTGCCCCTGTCGTACCGCCGCCCGCGGGCGGTGACGGCTTTGCCATCGAGCGCACCTACTACACGATGGATGGCGAGCAGGCGAATGTGACCGAAGCCAAGCAGAACGAGCGCTATGTCGTCGTGCTGCACGTCACGGAAAGCAACAACTGGCCGTCGCGGATCGTCGTGACGGACCTGCTTCCGGCCGGCTTCCAGATCGACAATCCGAACCTGGTCGACAGCGCCCAACTGACGAACTTCGACTGGATCGGCGAGGTGACGGCGGCCCACACCGAATTCCGCAATGACCGCTTCGTGGCCGCGTTCAATCGGTCGGCGGACGACAATCGCGAAATCAATGTCGCCTATGTCGTGCGCGCCGTGACACCCGGCATCTACGATCATCCGGCCGCCGTCGTCGAGGACATGTATCGGCCGCAGCTCTCCGCACGCACCGCGACTGGCAAGATGGAGGTTACCGCAGCGTCGAAATGAGACTTGCAAGGAAGCTCGCGATCGGAAGCGCTGCCGGGATCATCCTTGCCGGCACCGGGTTGGTCTTGCTTGACATCGCCGACCGGGCCTATCCGCCGCCGCTCGACAAGGCGGAAACGGTCTCTGCGGAAGTGGTCGATGCGGATGGTCAGTTGCTGCGTGCCTTTGCAACGCCTGAAGGCCTCTGGCGTCTGAAAACCACAGCCGCCGATGTCGATCCACAATTCCTCAAAATGCTGGTCGCCTACGAGGACCGGCGTTTTTACAGCCATGCCGGTGTCGATCTTCAGGCAATAGCACGTGCCGCCCTGCAGCTCCTTACCAATGGTCGCATCGTCTCCGGTGCATCGACGCTGTCGATGCAGGTCGCCCGGCTGATCGAGCCACGCCAAGGCCGCTCGCTGTCGGCGAAGCTCCTGCAGATGGCACGCGCCATCCAGATCGAGCGGCGGCTATCCAAGGCGCAGATCCTCGATCTCTATCTGACGCATGCACCCTATGGCGGCAATCTCGAGGGTGTGCGGGCCGCGAGCCTCGCCTATTTCGGCAAGGAGCCGCGGCGGCTGACGGTCGCGGAAGCCGCTCTCCTCGTCGCGCTGCCACAGCTGCCTGAAAAGCGTCGGCCGGACCGCAACCTCGCAACAGCCGAGGTGGCGCGCAAACGGGTGCTCGAGCGTGTCGCTGTCGCCGAGGCTGTCGGCGAGGGTGAAGCGGCGCGTGCCGAAATCGTCCCGGTGCCGTCTCAACGCATGCAGCTTCCGGCCCTTGCAGCCCATGTTGCCGAAGCAGCACGACGCAAGGATCCGAAAGCAAGGCAATACGAGACGACCCTGAAGAAGCAGGTGCAGGCAGGATTGGAGGCCGTTGCCCGTGCCTCCGCCTTGAAACTGGGTCCGAAGCTCTCAATTGCCATGGTCATGGCCGATGCACAAACGGGCGACATTGTCGGCGAGGTCGGCTCGGCCGACTATTTCGATGCCAGCCGTTCGGGCTGGATCGACATGGCGCGCGCCAACCGTTCGCCAGGCTCGACGCTGAAGCCATTCATCTATGGCCTCGCATTCGAAGAAGGCCTTGTCAGCCAGGAGACGATCATCGAGGACCGCCCCGCCGATTTCTTCGGCTACCGGCCGCGGAATTTCGATATGAGCTATCAGGGCGACGTCACGGTGCGCGAGGCGCTGCAGTTGTCGCTGAACGTCCCGGCGGTGAAGCTGCTCGATGCCGTCAACCCGGTCAAGCTGCTGATCCGCTTTCGCCGTGCTGAGGTGCGTCCCCTCCTGCCGCCGAACGAAACGCCCGGGCTGGCAATCGGGCTCGGCGGCCTTGGCATCACGTTGAAGGATCTGGTCCAGCTTTACACGGCGCTTGCCAATCGCGGCCAGCCTGTCCGCATCGGCGATGGCGTCAACGACCGCCCCGGCAAGATCGATGGCGAGGGAATGCTTGATCCGGTGGCCGTCTGGAATATCGCCGACATCCTATCGGGCGTCATTCCACCAGCCGGCGCTCCGAAACGCGGGATCGCCTACAAGACCGGCACCAGCTACGGCTATCGCGATGCCTGGTCCGTCGGTTACGACGGGCGCTACGTGCTCGGCGTCTGGGTCGGGCGCCCCGACAACAGCGCTGTCCCGGGATTGACCGGTTACGGCACTGCCGCGCCGATCCTCTTTGAAGGTTTCGCAAAGTCAGGGATCGCGACGACGCCCCTCCCGCGCCCGCCCTTGGGAGCAATACGGATCGCCCAGGCCGAACTGCCGATCAGCCAGCGTCGCTTTGCAATCAATCCAAGCGGCCTTTTGGCGACCACGGGCCGTGAACCGGCGCCACAGATCGTCTATCCGCCGGAGGGCGCACATGTCGACCTTGGGGCGAAGAGCGGCGATCTCTCACCGTTGATGCTGAAGCTACAAGGTGGGAGGCCTCCTTATCGCTGGCTGGCCAACGGCAAGCCATTGCCCGATATTTCCCGGCGCCGCACCAATCAGTGGATGCCGGACGGCGGCGGCTACTCAAAGCTCACGGTGATTGACGCCATGGGCCGGGCCGCAAGCGTCGGCGTCTTCATCGATTGATCGTCTGCAGCGATCAGTCATATTTTCTCTAGGGATGCCGGATCCAGAGCGCATTGACCGGCTCCAGCGTGGTTCGCCGACAATCTGGTGACCATCGCGATTCGTGAGACTAGTCCGCGCGCGGCCGGAGGACCCAGTTTGCCGCAAACCCCAGGCCCACACCAATCGCTGCACCGACAGCCTTTACAGCAGCGTCCTCAAGACGCGCATGCCGGGTTGGTGAAAGATACTGAAGGAACTCTATTGCGGCCGCTCCGAATATGACCAGGACAGCGCAAACCCAAAAACGGCGGGGATAGGCTACGACGAACAGGAAAGCCATTGTCGTGAAGGCAAGCGCTCGGTCATCGCGCACGGACATGACATCGTGCGGTCGCAGACCTATCGGCGAAACAGTCACGAACAGGATGGCGGCAAGCGACAACCAAGCGGCGATCTTCAGGAGTCGGTCGAAAAGCATGTACTCAGGATAGCGAAGTGCTCCGGCTGTATCCAGTCGGGATGGTCGGCTAAATCACGCATTTCATTGCACCAGGTGTTTTTGACAACTGGATTGGGTATTCCGACTTCGAGCATGGCTGGACCACAGGGAGACGTGCTCTTTGTTGCAATATTACTACATCTGAATGTACAACTTTTGAGCGATAAAATCGGCCAATTTGGGAAGTAGCGCACTCAACCCAACACGTTCAGAATTGCAGGTGTCTACAAATGGGGATTGTCGATGGCCGAGGAATATAGTCTCCGCACTGAAGACGCAGGCTGGTCTATCATCGATCGGGCGACGCACGAGCCAGCGCGCCTGGACGGCATCCCACTGTCCGCGATGGAGGCCGAGGAAGCAAAGCATATGTTGGCCATTCTCAGGGGCATTGATCGCGTGCGGACAGCATCAAAAAGAGCGGCATCATTCGCGAACAAGAAACGCGCCAATGCGGGCCAAACCGCGGCAAGTCCTCAAATCAACGCAGATTTTGGCATGTTGAGACCCTTCAGAGGCGACTGAGCGCGCTGCGGCAGTTGCAAGCAGAAATGCAGACGAGCACGAGATGAAGTCGGTGAACCAATCGACAGAAACGTCGATGGATCGTCAGATCGCGCGAAGGAAGCTGCCGTTTTCGTAAGTAATGAAACAGTCGTAAAATAAAGCCCGAAACATACGACCTACGAAGTCTCTTCCCACTCGGACCCTTTGGTATCAGTGCGCCAGCCTAGAGATGCGACCCATCAGCTTTGACCGGCCGATGCTGGTTGGCGCAGAGCGTGGCGATACGAGCGCGCAGGGCCACGGAATGTACTTGCCTATGGCTACATCCAACGGAGTACGTGCCATCAAAGGGAAGTTGCGACACTATTGGATCATACCAGAACGATCGGTTGTCTTGGATACCCCATCACTCTTCGTCGGCTTTTCCTTGTTTGCGTCGTCGGCAAGCCAAGTCTGCATCCCGCAGTGCGATCAACAGGGACGTGAACATGAACAACAGCAAAGAACCTCAGTGGGAGCTCGACGACGAGTTCAAGACGTTAATGATTACGTTTCCGACAGATCCACCCGTCGCTTTCGTGCTTGACACCGAGGCCGTATCAAAGCTCATTGAAGGCGCCGGCCAGATCAGGGCGGAGATGCCGCCGCCTCACGACGAGACCTGGGAAGGTGGGCAAATGGTCGACGCCGTGCTTGATCCACGCTGGTACACAGAGCCCGACGCATTGCTTGGAGAACCGCTTCTGCACATTCGCGATCCTCGCTATGGATGGCTGCACTACGCCCTGCCACGAGAGTCAGCCAGAGCGCTCGGAACCCTGCTAATTCTTCAGGCTGATGAGGGCCCAGCGGACGATCAGGAGCAGCCTCGCAAGAACTGACCTCCTGACCAAATGACGGGCCTCGATACTGCTTTTTCCTGAGGTGCGACCCTTAGCCGGGTGTGGTGTTATATCTCGCAGGATGCGGAATTTGTTACGAGTCATATTTCAATATCGGCCATTATCTCATGGAAGGCCTGCCTCGCGGCAGGCCTTTTTGTTTCACGACGCCGTTTCTTGAGTCGATGATCAGGGGGGCCCCGGCCGCAGCCTCAATTTTCGCAACCGCTGTCTTTGCCTTGAGACGCCTGTTACCCGCACCATGTTTTCCGTCTCGCCCGGGCAACCTGACGACAGGCGTGTCAGAAGCACGTCGACGTGCGGCCGCAGGTCCGAATGCGCTATTTCTATCCTCATTCGTCTCTGGCCAACTTTTCCCTTGACCTTCCAGTTGCTGGAAGGTTCATAAGGTTGTCCAATGCCGCATCAGGGCAAGGGAGAATGGTATGGATCGAACGCACGACAATCACAATCACGCGCATCATGGTCATGAGCATGAGCACGTCGCGGCCACTACCGACGACGTTGTACGCGATCCTGTGTGCGGCATGACGGTCGATCCCGCGGCAGGCAAGCCCTCGCTCCGATATGACGGGCACGACTATCATTTCTGCTCGGAGGGCTGCCGGCGAAAATTCGAGGCTGCGCCGCAAGACTACCTGACAGCCAAGGATCCGGTCTGCGGCATGACCGTCAATCGGGCGAACGCCCGGCATTTCCTGAAGCACGAGGGCGAAAGGTTCTATTTCTGCTCGGCCGGCTGCAAAACGAAGTTCGAAGCCGATCCAGCCGCCTACCGCGACGGAAACCGCCCCGCCGCAAAGCCGATGCCGAAAGGAACGCTCTATACCTGCCCAATGCACCCAGAGGTCGTCAGCGATCATCCGGGCGACTGCCCGAAATGCGGCATGGCCCTGGAACCGATGGGAATTCCACCCGTCGATGAAGGTCCCAACCCGGAACTCGTGGATTTCACCCGCCGGCTCTGGGTGAGCGGTCTGCTCTCGATCCCGCTGCTTGCAATCAGCATGGGGCCGATGATCGGCCTGCCGCTGCGTGACTGGATTGGAGAGCCGCAGGCGACGTGGATCGAACTCGTTCTTGCGACACCTGTCGTCCTTTGGGCCGCCCTGCCCTTCTTCCGCCGCGCCTGGGCTTCGCTTGTCAACCGCAGCCCGAACATGTGGACCCTGATCGGCCTCGGTGTCGGGACGGCGTATCTTTATAGTGTCGTGGCGGCGATCCTGCCCGGCATTTTCCCCCACACTTTCCGCGGCCATGGCGAGACGGTTCCTGTCTATTTCGAGGCCGCCGCCGTTATTGTCGCTCTGGTGTTTGTGGGCCAGGTTCTGGAACTGAAGGCCCGCGAGAAAACCGGTTCGGCCATCCGTGCATTGCTTGATCTTGCGCCGAAGACCGCGCGCCGCATCAACGAAGACGGTTCTGAAACCGACGTACCGGTCGATGATATCAGGGTTGGCGATCATCTTCGAGTGCGCCCGGGCGAGCGCATCCCGATCGACGGATCCGTCAGTGAAGGGCAGTCGACGGTCGACGAGTCGATGATAACCGGAGAACCCATCCCGGTCGAAAAACAGAAAGGCGACGCGGTTACCGGCGGTACCATCAACAAGAATGGCACCCTGGTGATGTTCGCAGAAAAAGTTGGCGCCGACACGACCCTGTCGCGCATCGTCGACCTGGTCGCAAAGGCACAGCGTTCGCGCGCCCCGATCCAGGGCGCGGTTGACCGCGTTTCTGCAGTCTTCGTGCCCGCCGTCGTTGCCGCGGCTGTCGCTGCCTTCGTTGTCTGGAGCCTTGTTGGCCCCGAACCGCGCATGGCGCATGCGCTGCTCGCCGCCGTTGCCGTGCTCATTATCGCTTGCCCATGTGCACTCGGTCTTGCGACCCCCATGTCGATCATGATCGCGACCGGGCGCGGCGCTCAGGAAGGCGTTCTCATCAAGGATGCAGAAGCGCTTGAGCGCTTCGCGCGCGTCGACACTCTGATCGTCGACAAGACGGGCACGCTGACAGAAGGAAAGCCGAGGCTTACGGATGTCGTCGCGCTTGGCGGCATAGGAGAGGTTCGCCTGCTGCAGCTGGCCGCCAGCCTGGAGCGTGGATCCGAACATCCGCTGGCCGAGGCGATCGTATCGGGTGCCGAGGAGCGTGGCATTGAGCTCAGCGATGTCACCGACTTTGAAGCACGAACGGGCAAGGGTGTCGTGGGCAGGACCGGCGGGATAGTCGTTGCGCTCGGCAACGCCGCAATGATGGATGATCTCGATATGGACATCACGCCGTTCGCCGAGCAGGTTCGGTTACTGCGCGACGAGGGTAAGACGGTAATGTTCGTCGCCATCGATCAAGGTCTCGCCGGTTTCGTGGCCGTTGCCGACAGGATCAAGCCAACCACGGCGGCTGCGATAAAGGCGTTGCACGAGCACGGCCTGAAAATCATCATGGCCACCGGCGACAACGAGCGTACTGCGCGCGCCGTTGGAAAGAGCCTCGGCATCGACGAGGTTCGTGCCGATATCCTGCCCGAAGGCAAGAAGGCTCTGGTCGACGAATTGCGCGGCAAGGGTGCCGTGGTCGCAATGGCAGGCGATGGCGTCAACGATGCACCTGCGCTCGCGGCAGCCGATGTGGGTATCGCGATGGGCACCGGTGCCGATGTTGCCATGGAGAGCGCCGGCCTGACCCTGGTCAAGGGCGATCTGACGGGGATCGTGCGCGCCAGACGCCTTGCCATGGCCACCATGCGCAACATCCGCCAGAACCTCGGCTTTGCCTTCGGTTATAACGCACTCGGCGTGCCGCTCGCCGCTGGCGTGCTCTATCCGGTGTTTGGATTGCTGCTGTCGCCGATGATTGCCGCGGCCGCCATGAGCCTGTCGTCCGTTTCGGTCATCACCAACGCGCTTAGACTGCGGCTCGCCAAACTATAGGAGATTGCCATGAACATTGGGCAAGCATCGGAACACTCCGGACTGGCTCCGAAGACGATCCGCTATTACGAGGACATTGGCCTGATCCGCCCCGACCGGGGCGGAAATGGCTATCGCGACTATGTCGAGGCCGATGTTCACAAGCTGCGCTTCCTTCAAAGGTCGCGCGGCCTCGGCTTTTCCGTCGAGGAATGTCGCCAGTTGCTGGCACTCTACGAAGACAAGAGCCGGGCGAGTTCGGATGTAAAGGAACTGACGCAGGCGAAGCTGACGGAGATCGATCGGAAGATCAGGGAACTTACCGAACTGCGCCGGACATTGGAGCATCTGGTCCACGCATGCCACGGCAATGACCGGCCTGATTGCCCCATCCTTGAGGAGCTGTCGGACGCTCGGCCTGAATAAGGTCCCGCAGCTCCTTCATGTCTTTGCCTCAGCGTCATCGCGACGTCAGCCCTCCGGCTTCCTACCGATCCGCGGAAAACCAGAATTTTTTGGCGGCGGCTGGAATAACTCTTCACTCGCATCCGTATACTCAGTCATGGAACGGAAAGAACGCCCATTCGATGTCATAAGCCAGCTTGCCGCGCTTCGGCGCTACGCGCGCTCGCTCGTGCGCAATTCGGATGATGCGGAAGACCTCGTTCACGACGCGCTGATGCGCGCCTATGAGAAAAAGCAGAGTTTCCGTCGTGGCGGCAACCTGCGTACGTGGCTGCTGTCGATCATGCACAATGCTCATATCGACCGCATCCGCCAGGACCGCTCCCTGGCACGCCGGCACGACGAGGCAGCGCTGGAGACCGAACAGTCTTTGCAGGCCGGCCAGGAACACGCCGTTCGCCTCCAGCAGGTGCGGGACGCGTTCTTCCATCTCCCGGAAGAGCAGCGAGAGGCACTGCACCTCGTTGCGATCGAGGACCTTTCTTACCAGGAGGCGGCAGCGGCCCTCGGCATACCGATCGGCACATTGATGTCGCGCATATCGCGCGCGCGCGCCAAGCTTCGCGAATTCGAGGAGAAGACACCGCGCGCAGTACACCTGAGACTAATCGGAGGGAACGGCAATGAAGGCAATTGATCCTATCGTCGACGCTGATCTCGATGCTTATGTCGACGGCGAACTCGATGTGGCGCGCCGCATTCAGGTGGAATCCTTCCTGTCAGAGAACCCGGCGATTGCCGCCAAGGTCATGGCTGACCTCAGCATGAGGGGCGAATTGCGCCTTGCGCTTGCCAGCGAAAACGCCTTCGGCCGCCCGGAAACGCGCGATGCTGCTCGACGCCTGGAGCGCGGCCTCACCTATGGTCGGATCTTCCATTCGATGCAGCGGATTGCGGCTGTCGCCGTTCTCATCGCCGCGGGCTGGGTCGCGCACACTTCCTTCGGCGCGTTTACTGCGACCGAAGTAGCCGCCTCTGTGCCAGCGCCTGCCTATGTCGAAGATGCGGTGCGCGCCTATCAGACGGCGCTGCTTCGCCAGTCCGTGCCGTCTCAGCCCGTCGCGAGCTACAAGGCCGAGGACATTCGCGCAGCAACTGCGATCGTCATGCCGCAGTTGCCCGAGAACTGGAAGATCTCCGACGTACAGATCTTCCCGTCCGAATTCGGTCCGAGCGTCGAAATGGCGATCAAGACGCCTGAGGACAAGCAGATCTCGCTTTTTGCCGTCCGGCCGGGTGCATTTGCCGTGCAGTCCGTAAAGCATGTCGCCCTCGACAAGGCCGAAGCAGCCTACTGGCAGATCGGCGAAGTGGCTTATGCGCTGGTGACCGGCGATCGCGACATAAATCTCGATGCGGAAGCCGATCGGCTTGCCCGCACCCTCTACTAGTTCGTTCAACCGAGGAGATCAGCATGAACCCCACCAATCCGCGTTTTGGCTACGGCTCGGCCGCCGGCTCTCAGGCGCTGTTCGACGAGGGCCTGCGCCGGCATATGCTGCGCGTCTACAACTACATGGGCCTCGGCCTCGTCATCACGGGCATCGTCGCATTCATCGTCGGCAGCACACCGGCGCTCTACGTGCCGATCTTCCAGTCCCCGCTGAAGTGGGTCGTGATGTTTGCGCCGCTTGCCTTCGTCTTCTTCTTCTCGTTCAAGCTTCAGACGATGTCGGCCAGTGCGGCCCAGATGACCTTCTGGGCCTTCTGCGCAGTCATGGGCCTGTCGCTCGCATCTGTCTTCCTTGTGTTTACAGGCACGAGCATCGCACGCACCTTCTTCATCGCCGCGACCATGTTCGGCGCGACCAGCCTTTACGGCTATGTGACCAAGCAGGATCTCTCACGCTTCGGCTCGTTCCTGATGATGGGCCTGATCGGCGTCGTCATCGCGAGCATCGTCAACATCTTCCTTGGCTCGAGCGCCCTGCAGTTCGCCATCTCGGTGATCGGTATCCTCGTCTTCGTCGGCCTGACCGCCTACGACACGCAGAACATCAAGGAACAGTATTCCGAGAATTATGATCAGGAATCGAACCAGAAGCTTGCCGTCTTCGGCGCGCTGTCGCTTTACCTGAACTTCGTCAACATCTTCCAGCTGCTGCTCAATTTCACGGGCGAGCGGGAATAGGGCTAAGCGCTTCTGGGGGCAATGGAAGCGCTAGGCACCCGGTTCGCACTCTGTGACAGGATGCGCGGATCGGGTGCTCACTAACGACAGCGGCCGGGTCTCCACGCCCGGCCGCTTTCGTTTCTTCGAAGATCAGATGATGCCCCAGGCGCGGTAGCGCCCTCGCCCGGTGATTTCCCGGATGCCGATATCATTCAGCAGATTGAGCGCGCCACGGCTCGTTATTCGCAACTCGCGGGCCACCATTGCCGAGGAAACCATCGGCCGCGACAGGACAAAATCCGCAAGCTGCGGCAGGCTGCTGTTCGAGCGACGATCCCTGAAGCGGATTTCCATCTGTGTGCGCGCCAGCGAAAGCCGGTCCATTTCCTTCAAGCCCGCAGCCGCGCTTTCCGCCATCGCTTCAAGGAAGGCCTGAAGTCGCGTCAAGCGATCGCGCGAACGTCGTCGCTCATAGCGTACCGTCTTGAGGCCGGCATAGAAGGCGAAAAGGTGCGATGTGACTTTGCCGCGGGCGCGCAGATAGCTCGCAACAAGAAGCCCACCAAGCCAATGCTGACGACGAAGTGGCTCCATCCGTTCCCACGCATCAAACAGTAAGGCCGCACCAAGCGCTGGGGGCAGGCTGTCGGCGATCGAAATGGTCTTGCGCCACGCGCGAAGGCGCGCCGCCTCATCCCATTCTTCATCGTCGAAGAGACCGAGAGGGTCGTCGCTCCGCTTCTCGCGAACGCGGTCAGGCGCCTCCGGCGCACCAGGACTGCCATGGCTGTCCAATAGCCGCTGCGATCTCTCCAGGATCGCATCAATCTCGGCCAGTTCAGCAGAGAGAAGCGCATCTGCTTCATGTTCGGCATCGTCGTCTTCGACCAACGCCTTTGCGCTCCTGGTTTCTGGAGCAGCCCCCTCCCCTTGAGTGTCGCCGCCGAGGATCGACAATCCTGAACCGCTCAAGGCCCAATCCGGCGCTGCCGTCCAGATGCGCCGTCGTGCGCGCAGGATCGAATGGGCAATCGTCAACTCGTGGCTTGGCGTTCGTGTGTCCATATGTGCGTCATGCAGGACAAGGTCCTCGACGTGAACCAGCTCGCCTGCGACCCACAGAGCACCGACCGCATCAAAAAAATTCCGGCGCTCGGCAAAGCCTTCAGCGATCGCTGCGCGTGCCGCACGCTCATCGAGCCTCGCCAGGCCATCTTCGGCCTCTACAATCGTCGGCAACAGACTGACCAGCAAAGGACTGTCGATTTCATAGCGCATTGTTAGCTATTTCGATTTCCCCGCAACGGAACCCAAATGACCGTTAACTTCCGTCATGTATGACATGAGTGGAGAGCACATTCAAATCGCCGGACGACTAAATTCTCGCCTGATACTGAGGATCCAGAGCTTATTGGCAGGTTCAGTGCTGTCGTCGGCCTCGGAAGGTTATTTTCCGCCCCTGAACGCGTCGTAGAGATCGTCGAGGTGGCGCGAAATATAGTCGCCAAAGTCTGCTGCATCGCCCGTCTTCAGCGTGATGGTGAACGAATCACCGGCGCTCTTGATACGGCCCTTGATCTTGCCCGGCTGCTTCGGAGCCCATTCATACTCGCTCACCGCTTGCCGCTCCGGCTTCCTTGCCAGTTCGGCGACAACGAGCTCGAAGCGTCGATCGCTGTCCTGATCGGCGAACTCAGTGGAGCCAAGGAGCTTGCGCAGGCGCGAGGTCGTCGCATTCGTCCAACCTTGCGCAAGGGCAATCCATTTGCGCCGTCCGGCAGCCGGCGCCGCACCGATCGCTCTGATCACCTCCATCGGGATCGTCCTGGCGACCGAGATCAATTTCGACAATTCCGTCTTGTCGGTTGAAAGCGCCTTCATGATGACGGATCGCTCGAAGCCCTTGCTCTCGAGATTGAAGGCAAAGACGGCCCGCTCGACATAGGACAGGTTGCGCCTCGCAGAGTTCTCGATACCTTGTGCAATGACGACATCAACATCGTCGAGCGTCCTGATGATCGCCTGTACCTTGCGCCCAAGCAGTCGCAGCGCCTGGAGACGCCGATGGCCGTAGACCACCTGGTAACGCGCATCGTCGTCAGGATGTTGGCGAACGAGAATAGGGACCTCCTGCCCATTTTCCTCGATCGAGCGCACCAGCTCATCGGCGAGATCCTGCGGCAGGTCGGCAAGACGATCCCTGACGAAGGACATGTCCACGAGTTCAGGATCGAGCTCGACGACGCGCTCGCCTGACAGCAGCGCCTCCTGCATCGCCCTGCTCTCTTCTTCCATGCGTCCGAGCGTCAGCGCCATCGAGCGAACCGGACCGGCCGGACCGCGCATGGGCGCTTCATCTTCCGGGTTGGCCGCGGCCAACTCCTGTGCGGTATCGTCGAACAGCCCCTTCAGTCGATCTCGTCTGCTCATGTCCGGCCCCATGCCTTGTGAATTCCGGCAAGCACCTCACC
Organism: Rhizobium sp. IBUN; assembly: GCF_000510625.1. Classification (NCBI taxonomy): domain Bacteria; kingdom Pseudomonadati; phylum Pseudomonadota; class Alphaproteobacteria; order Hyphomicrobiales; family Rhizobiaceae; genus Rhizobium; species Rhizobium sp. IBUN. The sequence continues at coordinate 30,370 of NZ_AZNV01000018.1, read as the reverse complement.
ATTGGCGGCGTTCACCGACTCCAGCGCTCTGTCGTAGGTAGAACGCCGGACCTGGCCCCTCTCGATCTCATAGAGCGACTGCTTCGTCAGCCCGGCATCGGCGATCGCCGTGGACTTGAGGATGGTCGCCGTCAGGACATCGTCGCCAAACAGGTTGCGGAGTAGCGCAACGATCTGCGATTGCGGCGCATCGAAGGGCTCATGGCGCGTGACCACGTACTTGATGAAGTCATGCTGCAAATCGCCGCCTGCCTTGCGTACGACCGACAGCAAATCGGAGGTCATGAGCAGGAATTGCGACATCGAAGCCACATCGACCATCTGCGGGTGGATGGTGATGAGAAGCGACGTTGCCGCACAGACGGCACCGAGTGTCAGATAGCCGAGCTGTGGCGGGCAATCGATGACGACGACATCGTAGTTGGCCTCAACCTCAGAAATGGCAACGCCGACGCGCCGGAAGAACACCTCGCCGGTCCGCTGGCGATCACCGAGCGCGCGCGGCGTCTCGTGCTCGAACTCCATCAATTCGAGATTTCCGGGCACCAGATCCAGACCGTCGAAATAGGTCTTGCGCACCACGTCCTTCAGCGAGCGGCGGCTCCCGTCATAACGGATCGCACCATATAGCGTATCGCCCTCAGCGAGATCGAATTCCGGCTGGACGCCAAGCATCGACGATAGCGATGCCTGTGGATCGAGGTCGATTGCCAGCACGCGATAGCCGTTCAGCGCCAGATACTGGGCGAGGTAAAGCGTTGTCGTGGTTTTCGCTGAACCGCCCTTGAAATTCGTCACCGCGACCGTCTGAAGCTTTTCACCCGGCCGACGCCACGGCAGATAGGACAACGCGTCCTTCGGCTTGATCCTGGCCATATGCTGTCGCAACTCGCTGATCTGGCCGAGCGTATAGGAACGCCGACCGTTTCCGGAGAGCTCCGGCTGCGGCCCCTTGCCGTCGAGTGAGAGCTGCCGCAGGTATCCGTCCGATACGCCGATCATCTGCGCTGCTTCCCCTGAAGTGAATGTCCGCAACGTCTTTTGCGACAATGGCGGGAAGAGCTTTTCGCGGAGGAGCTTCAGCTGGCGAGAAAGTTGATTGGCGTGCCGCTCGATGCGGACGTCCGTCGTCGATACGCTAATGTTGTCCAAAACACCCGATCCCTATCAATGCGCTTTTCTATCAACATCGCGCTAAAAAGCGTATCGAAGATGCCATGATTCGCGAATCGCGACAACAACCGCCATCCTGGCCTTTGCCAAGTTGGCCGCGGCCAACTTCTCGCCTTGCCCCTTGCGGAGACAGGCTGGCTGCGCCAGAAACGGATAGAACCAAAGAGGAAAAGGCGTGCGTCATATCCACATCATCGGCATCGGGACAGGAAATCCCGAGCATCTGACCGTCCAGGCGATCAACGCGATGAATGCCGTCGATGCGATCTTCATTCCGACGAAAGGCGCTGAAAAGGAAGGACTTGCGGCCGTGCGCCGGGAGATCTGCAGCCGATATGTTACAAACAGCCGCACCGCCATCATTGAATTTGCCGTACCGAAACGCGCCACCACCGACCGGACTTATCTTGAGAGCGTGGATGAATGGCATGCCGCCATTGCCGAGACCTATGTGCGCCTCATCGGAGAGCTGCCGGAAGCCGGCGAGGGTGCGTTCCTCGTCTGGGGCGACCCCAGTCTCTATGACAGCACTATCCGCATCCTCGAGCGCGCCCGACAAGCCGGCACCCTCGCCTTCGAGTTCAGTGTCATTCCGGGCATTACGAGCGTCCAGGCACTCGCCGCAAGCCACCGCATACCGATCAACATTGTTGGAAAACCGCTTGAAATCACCACGGGCCGACGTCTCCTCGAACAAGGCAGTCGGGCCGAGAGCACAGTCGTGATGCTCGATGGCGAAACCGCCTTCTCGAAAATCGAAGACCCCGACGCGGAAATCTTCTGGGGCGCTTATCTCGGAACTCCGGACGAGATTACCAGGGCCGGCCGATTGGTTGACGTTGCAGAGGAGATCGTCAGGCTCCGGGCTGAAGCACGGGCGCGTCACGGCTGGATCATGGATATCTATCTGCTTCGCAAGGGACATGATTTCGACGATCTTTGACACGGATCAGGTTTTGCGATGATCACGCCGGCTATATAGGGACGTAATCGAAGGGACTGGCAGTGATGACATTGGGCAAACAGACGGCGCATAGCGGCCGGGAAGAGGTCCCCTCGACCTGGCAGCGCCGTGGCGCCTGCCCGACGCTGCTGGAACCGATGCAAACCGGCGACGGCCTCCTGGCGCGGCTGCGCCCCAGCGGCGGCATTCTGACTGTCCGGCAATTCATTGGGTTGGCCGAGGCCGCGGAAAAACACGGAAACGGGATCGTCGAGATCACGGCACGCGGCAGCCTGCAGATCCGCGGCCTTCGATCAGGCTCGGTCCAGCCGCTCGCAGCCGATCTCGCGGCATCAGCTATCTCGGTTCCCGCCGGCCCAGCCATCGAGCTCTCGCCGCTGCATGGTATCGCACCCGACGAGATCGGGAATCCGGCCGAGATCGAAGCCAGGCTTCGCGAAGGACTTGCTGCCGAGCTCCTTTCGCCGCTACTGGCCCCGAAGCTGTCGATCGTGCTCGATGGCGGCGGCAGCGGTGGCCTTGCTGCTGTTACCGGCGACATTCGCGTGAGCGCGGTTTCTGTTGGTGTCTGGCAGGTTGCGATCAACGGCGACGAACGAACCGCGCTGCCGTTGCTGGCGGGGAATGCGGCTGAAGCGGTTCGGGCGGTCGGTGAGCTTCTTCGCCAGCTTGTTTTGCTCGGCCGGCACAAACGGTGCCGGGATATCGAGCGTGAATCTCTACTGGTAGCCTTTCCTTCGATGGAAGCGATGACGCCCGCAAGAGCGCCCAAGCGCAAAGATCCTCTGCTCGGCACCCTCGCCTTGCCTGACGGTTCGGCAATCCTGGGTCTCAGGCCGCGCTTCGGCCAGATGCATGCCAGCGAGCTTGTTTCATTCCTTGAACAAGCCGAAGCGCTGGGCGCAACACAAGTCCGGCCTGGCCCTGGGCGCATTTTCTTCCTGGTGGGGCTCGACGGCCGGTCGGCCGCAACCGTTGCGGAGATGGCGCCCGGATACGGACTGTCAGTCGACGGCGACGATCCGTCGATGCATATCGCCACTTGTGCCGGCGCCGGCGCCTGTGCTTCCGGCCGCTTTCACACCAAGGCCTGCGCCGAGAGATTGGTCGCCAAAGCACCGGAACTGCTGGACGGCTCGATGACTGTTCACCTCTCCGGCTGCGCCAAGGGCTGCGCCCATCCGCGACCCGCTCTTTGCGTTGTCGGCGCGGATGATGGTTATCATCTCATGTTGGACGGCGTGGCATGGGACATTCCCGATGCACAGATTGCTGGCGGCGATATCGATTCCGCTATAGAGAAACTCGCTCGCCTCATCAAAAACGAGAGACAAGCTGGCGAATCGGCTGCCGCCTGCCTTAGACGGATCGGCAAACACGACGCCATAAAGGCGCTGCGACAGGAATAGGAATGCCTGACTACGACTACATTCACAGCGGGGACGCCATCTACGAGCGATCCTTTGCGATCATCCGCAGCGAAGCCGACCTTTCACGGTTTTCTGTCGAGGAAGCCGATATTGCCGTGCGCATGATTCACGCATGCGGGCTCGTTGAGGCGGCAGAGCATTTCGTGTTCTCGCCAGGCTTCGTCAGCGCCGCACGCGCCGCCTTGCATGATGGCGCACCGATCTTCTGCGATGCGGAAATGGTGGCGCACGGTGTCACCCGGACACGCTTGCCCGCCCAAAACGACGTGCTCTGCACCCTGCACGATCCGCGCACCGCGGAGCTTGCGAAACAGAACGGCAATACCCGCTCGGCAGCGGCGCTCCATCTTTGGCTGGACCGGCTGAAAGGCAGCGTCGTTGCGATCGGGAATGCTCCGACAGCCCTCTTCCATCTGCTTGAATTGCTTCGAGATGGCGCACCGAAACCGGCTGCGATCATCGGCATGCCGGTCGGCTTCGTTGGTGCGGCCGAATCGAAGGATGCGCTGGCTGAAAACTCCTATGGCGTACCGTTCGCGATCGTGCGTGGCCGTCTCGGCGGCAGCGCCATGACGGCCGCCGCCCTAAATGCCCTTTCGAGGGCCGGGCTATGACGAATCCTGGCCGTCTCATTGGCGTCGGCACCGGTCCCGGCGACCCGGAACTCCTGACGGTCAAGGCCGTCAAGGCGATCGAGGCAGCGGACGTGGTTGGCTATTTTGCCAAGCGGGGCAGGGGCGGCAACGGCAAGGCGATCGTCGAGCATCTCCTGACCGCGGAAAAGACGCTGCTGCCGCTCTACTATCCGGTGACGACCGAGGTCGAAAAGACGGACGAGGCCTATCGAAACCAGATTACCGCCTTCTACGATCAAGCGGCCGCCGCCGTGTCGGCTCACCTGGAGGAGGGCCGCACCGTTGCCGTCTTGAGCGAGGGTGACCCGCTGTTCTATGGTTCCTACATGCATCTGCATGTACGCCTGGCGAACCGTTATCCAACCGAGGTGATCCCGGGGATCAGTGCGATGTCAGGATGCTGGTCGCTCGCCGGCCTCCCGATCGTTCAGGGAGACGACGTGCTTTCCGTACTGCCTGGTACGATGGCGGAGGCCGAGCTACAGCGCCGACTGTCAGACACACAGGCCGCGGTGATCATGAAGGTCGGACGCAACCTTCCCAAGATCCGCCGCGCGCTGGAGGCATCCGGCCGCCTTGCCGAGGCCGTCTATGTCGAGCGAGGCACCATGGTCAATGCGGCGATGACGAAACTCGCAGACCGGCCCGACGGCGACGCACCCTACTTTTCATTGGTGCTCGTGCCCGGCTGGGAGTCTCGCCGATGACCGGCAGGCTCTTCGTGATCGGGACCGGTCCCGGCAATCCGGATCAAATGACACCGGAGGCGGCTGCGGCGGTTTCTAAGGCAACCGAGTTCTATGGATACGGACCCTATCTCGACCGGCTGAACCTCAGATCCGATCAGCGGCGACAGGCCTCCGATAACCGGGAAGAGCTGGATCGGGCATCGGCCGCGCTGCGAGCGGCAGCAACCGGCGCTACCGTTTGTGTCGTGTCCGGCGGAGATCCGGGAGTCTTTGCGATGGCGGCCGCAGTATGCGAGGCCATAGACAACGGTCCGAAAGAATGGCGCACGATCGACCTCGCGGTGCTGCCGGGGATTACCGCCATGCTTGCGGTCGCCGCTCGAATTGGTGCGCCACTTGGCCACGACTTCTGCGCCATTTCGCTGTCTGACAACCTAAAGCCTTGGAATATAATAGAAAACCGTCTTGCGATGGCGGCAAAGGCGGGCTTCGTCATTGCGCTCTACAATCCGATCAGCAAGGCACGGCCCTGGCAATTGGGCAAGGCGTTTGACTTGCTGCGCTCGGACCTGCCGGCAACGACACCAGTGATTTTCGGTAGAGCTGCAGGACGCCCCGACGAACGCATCACCGTCCAGCCGCTTGCCGAAGCCGACGCGACGACGGCTGATATGGCAACCTGTGTCATCATCGGTTCGCCCGAGACAAAGGTGATCACTCGAGACGGAAAGCCGGACCTCGTCTACACTCCGCGGTTCATCGCAGGGGAAAACAGGTGATCGATCGCCGCCAGCATCGCTTCAACAGTGGCAACCGTCTCCATAGTGGCGGCAGGCGCCCGCGCGACCATGAACACTTCGATGCCGAGCTGGCGTGCAGCCTGGATCTTCGCATAAGTCGCCGAACCGCCGCTGTTCTTGGTGACAAGGGCATCGATGCGATGGGTACGGAGCAGCGAAACTTCGCTTTCAACACAGTAGGGGCCGCGATCGAGAACGAGCTGGATGTCGGGAAGAACGAGCGGCGGCTCGACAGGATCGACACTTCGAACGAGGTAAGAGTGTTGGGGGGCGGCTTCGGCGCGATGGGCTTCCTGGCGCCCGATTGCCAGGAAGACCCGGCGAGGGGAGGGGCCAAGCCGCTCTATCGCTTCCGCGATGGTCGCAACCGGCGTCCACCGATCACCCGGCTCAGCCATCCATTCTGGCCTGCGCAAGGCGAATGCGGGTATGCCTGTGGCAGCGGCGGCCTCACTGGCACTTCTGGAGATGCGAGCCGCGAACGGATGCGTTGCATCGATCAGAAGGTCGAAACCACCATCCCGCAGAAAGGCGGCCAGACCTTCGGCACCACCAAAACCACCTATGCGCAGCGGAACTGGCTGATCGGAGGGTTTCTCCGTTCGACCAGCAAGCGAGAGCAAGGTCTCGTACCGGCCACTGCCCTCAAGCGCTTCAGCGAGAGCGCGCGCTTCGCCAGTGCCTCCGAGCATCAGGATGCGGATTTTGCCCATGTCTGAAATGCCTTCCGCTCCCGGCCAACGCTGGCTGACTATTATCGGCATCGGCGAAGATGGTCCAGCCGGACTGGGTGACGAGGCGAAGCGGCTGATCGCTGCCGCGCCCGTCGTCTTCGGAGGCAAGCGGCATCATGCGCTAGCGGCCGGGCTCATCACCGGCAAGAGGCTCGCCTGGGAAAGCCCTTTCGAGACGTCCATTGACGCGGTCGTGGCACTCCGGGGCTCACCGGTCGTCGTCCTCGGCTCCGGCGATCCATTTCTATATGGTATTGGCGCGACGCTGTCGCGCCGCATAGGTGCCGAGGAAATGCGTGTCATCCCGGCGCCTTCCTCCTTTAGCCTGGCTGCCTCGCGCCTTGGCTGGCCACTGCAAGAGACGGCGACCGTTTCGCTGCATGGCCGACCGCTGGATTTGATCCGGCCACACCTGCACCACGGCAGGCGGATCATCGCACTGACGTCAGACGGCGAGACGCCGGCGCAACTTGCGGAGCTGCTTCGAGTCACGGGCTTCGGCGAATCCCGCCTGCACGTCCTTGAGGCGCTTGGCGGGGATCGCGAACGGCAGCGCTCAGCGCGTGCCGATCGCTTCGACCTCGGAGAGATTGACCCGCTGAACGTTTGCGCAATCGAAATCGTGGCAGGGGAGGGGGCGCGAGCGATCGCCTTCACACCGGGGCTGGACGACGCGCTTTTTGAACATGACGGCCAGATCACCAAACAGGAGATCCGTGCAATCACGCTTGCAGCCTTGGGTCCGCGCCATGGTGAACTGCTTTGGGACATTGGCGCCGGATCCGGCTCGATCGGCATCGAATGGATGCTCGCCGACCCGTCACTGCGCACAGTCGCCATCGAGCAATCGAGTGAGCGAGCCGCGCGCATCGCAAGAAATGCGGTTGCCTTTGGCGTTCCCGGGCTTGCGATCGTGGAGGCAACCGCCCCGGAGGCGCTTGCGAACCTGCCCGAGCCCGACGCGGTCTTCGTTGGCGGCGGCGGCAGCGAGGAAGGTGTACTCGAGGCAGCACTTCACGCGTTGAAGAGGGGAGGGCGTCTCGTTGCCAATGCCGTTACCCTTGAAATGGAATCCCTGCTGTTTTCGTTGCAGCGGCAGCATGGCGGCACATTGACACGTATCGAAATAGCGCGCGCGGCGCCCCTTGGCGATATGACCGGTTGGCGTCCGGCGATGCCCATCACGCAATGGCGCTCTATAAAGAAGTGAGAGAAAGCAAATGACGACAGTGCATTTCATCGGCGCGGGGCCGGGGGCAGCGGACCTGATTACGGTGCGCGGCCGTGACCTCATCGCCAAATGCCCCGTTTGTCTCTACGCGGGTTCGATCGTCTCGCCGGAATTATTGCAATATTGCCCGCCCGGCGCACGCATCATCGATACGGCACCGATGTCGCTTGATGAAATCGAGGCCGAGTACCTGCGGGCCGCCGCAGCCGGGGAGGACGTTGCACGATTGCATTCGGGCGACCTTTCCGTCTGGAGTGCCGTTGCCGAACAGATCCGCCGGCTCGAAAAGCACGACATTGGCTATACTATGACGCCTGGCGTGCCTGCCTTTGCAGCGGCAGCGGCAAGCCTTGGCAGGGAACTGACCATTCCAGCCGTAGCGCAAAGCCTTGTGCTCACGCGTGTCTCCGGCCGTGCATCCCCAATGCCGAACGAGGAAACTCTGGCGAGATTCGGAGCGACCGGCTCCACGCTCGCCATCCACCTTGCCATTCATGCCCTGGAGCAGGTTGTTGCCGAACTGACACCGCTCTACGGCGCTGACTGCCCGGTTGCGATCGTCGCCAAGGCGTCCTGCCCGGATGAGAGGATCGTCCGGGGGACGCTTGGTGACATCGAGGAAAAGCTGGCCGCCGCGCCCATCGAGCGAACGGCGATCATCTTCGTCGGCCAGACGCTTGCTGCCAGCGGCTTTCGCGAGAGCTCGCTCTATGATGCGTCCTACCAGCGACGCTTTCGCGGCCGGAAATAGGGGAGGGGACTGCGCGCCTCAGACCTCAGCCGAAAGGTAATCCATGCTCGCCCGCAGCGCCTTTGCCGGATCTTTGAGGTCATGTACCGTAGCCGCGAACGGTTCGAAGGAAAACGGTCCGGCGTAGCCCGCCCCTATAAGGGCACGCATTTGCCCGGCATTGTTCAGGCGATCATCTGCCGCCACCAGAACACGGTGGGGATCGCGCATCTCCGCGATCGAGACGGCAGGATCGCTGACACCGGAAATATGAACCAGCCCGGTCAAGTCAGCGAAGAGTTGTTCTTCGCCGGCAAGGTGGTGATGGAAGGTGTCATGCACGAGCTTGAATGTCGATCGTCCAGCCACCGCGTCGATTGCCTCAACAGCCTCCGCCTTTGACCGGAGCGAACAGATCGCAAAGCCGAGTGGTTCGACAAGTCCCATGATCCCGGCTGCATCGAGCATCGGCTTCAATGCAGCCAGCGACTGGCGGAGATTTTCCTGCCGCTCGCCATCGGCACGACCAGTGCCATCGTTTTTCGGGACAAGGACAAGTGCACGCGCGCCGCAAGCCTTGGCATAGTCGATCAGTTCTCGGGCTTCGCCCGCACGGGTGGCGTTCCACTCGTTGAAGCGCTGCAGCGCATTGATCGAGAGGATGGTCAGACCGTGGTGCTCTGCGGCCTGGGCAACAGTCTCCGGCAACGTCCCATCGATGATCGCATTGCCCGCAAGATCGTTGCGGATCTCAACCGCATCAATGCCAAGCGACGTCGCCAACGCAAAGAGATCTTCAATCGCCAATGATGGCGCCGTCATATGGTTGAGGGCAAAACGAATGAGCGGCATACTTGGTCTCCTCCTAAACCCAGGTGTTAGGCAACTCTCTATCCCAATCGGCTCCCTGATCCATCCACTGCGAGCCCCGAGGCCCTTTCATTCGTGACAGAAAATAGACCAGCCATGAGAGATGCCCCTCATGGCGAGGCAACCACGGCAGCACAGGAACAATATCGGTCGGGAGCGCGCACCGAACGTCATATAAGAATAGTAGAGCACCCTCTGTATATTCGTCGATTACTGGAAAACTAAACCGTTACTTAGGCACAACCAATGACTTTAAGAATATATAAAATGCGATTTTCGGGCGTATTTTTGGTTAATAACGATCCAGCCTGTCACATAATTCAGGATTTTTATTCTAACGCCATTCAGAGGAGATGGGCTTTTAATACTGCGTTTTTCCTTTGGTGAAACTGAATTTCAAGATTTAACAAAGACAGGTATAAATTTGTATATGCGCCTTTCGTGCGTTAACCTTTGGAAATATTTTTGTATTGCTTATTAGTATGTATGTATGTAGCTTCTTGATAAAGTAGAAATTCGACATCCACAAAATAGTTGTTGGGCGCAAGTTGGATCTCTACTTTATGCATACTAAAGGGGATCATCACAGCGTTCAGGGGACCGTCGCAAAGTATTGCGTATACTTGATGCGTACCGTCCCCCAGCACTAAAGGGTATGAGGGCTAGTATGAATTACGTACCTTCGGAATTTGAAAGTGGCAGAATCGCATTGAACAGGCTCCGGCCTGTACCGACACTCTCCAAGGCAAGCACGGAACTCGAGCATAGTGAAAGGGAGCAAGGCGATGATCAGTGCCTGCTGATTATCGACGCCAGAACGCTCGAGCGCGAATGCCTTGCGACGACCTTGAAAGCGAACGGCCTCAGCATGGGTGCTATTGCCGTCGGCTCGATTGCAGAGTGGCAGCGCAAGAAGGATACGAACCGACCCGTCGGCGCGGTCCTTCTCAACATTGCCGGCCGGAAGGCCGACGATGCGGCCCTGTCCGAAGAAATCGCGACGATCACCTCAGAGCTTGCGCCGGCTCCGGTCGTTATCCTGGCCGATGGCGATGACCTCAACCAGACCTTGAAGATGCTCCAATGCGGCGCGCGCGGTTTCATACCGACGTCCGTCGGAATTGAGGTATGCGTCGAGGCGCTTGCTCTTGCGGTTGCAGGCGGCACCTTCATCCTCGCGGGTAACAGCTTTTCTCCGTCTGCAGCAGAAACTGCCTCGATCGACATGAGCCAGAAGCCGCAGCGGCCAAACGAGCTGACGCGCATCTTTACGCTGAGGCAAGCCGAGGTCGTACAAGCGCTTCGAAAGGGAAAGGCGAACAAGATCATCGCCTATGAACTCAATCTGCGCGAGAGCACGGTCAAAGTTCACATCCGGAACATCATGAAGAAGCTGAAGGCAACGAACCGAACGGAAGTTGCTTACAAGCTCAACGATATGTTCCAGTAAACCGAAGCAAGTTGAACGAGCGACGCTCGATCGATCGTCGATAGAACTATACCGGCTTGCTTGGATTGGGCAACAGCAACGCCCACTCCTAGCAGGCCAGTGCTTCGTCCCAACGCTAACAGAGCCTCGACAGGTGACTGCTCAACGCGTTTCGTTGCTGCGAATCCTCGGTTAGTAGCCAGCGCGATGCCAGCGCAGTTTGTGCCACCGGCCGCGCAAGCCTCGATAAATCCGCTCAAGCACAAATATCGGGTGGCGAGCTGCTTTCCCGGGACCAACCGCCATGCGCCGCTCCAGCGCCCGCCAGCCTGGAACCTCCTCAACATTCGGCATGACTTCACGCGCGAGGCAGGCCATGAGCTTAACTCGTTGCATGTCGACATGCCGATGATCATACAATCGAATTGCCACCTCCAAGCAATGTCGTGCCAGAGCAAAGTTCGCGCATTTGCGCAGCGTTTCGGCTTCCGGAATTGCGCCGACAACACCTCCAAAAAGGACATCAAATGCAGCGCGGCGCTCGTGGAAATCTCTCAGATCGTCTACGCTGGCGGAAAGACTCTTACTATGTTCGCGATGCCATGCCTGATCCGCTCCGTGGATATAGGCAACATCTGCGAAAGCAGACAGTCTCAACCACATCTCCATGTCGTGAGTGTGGGCCAATTCTCGTTGCCCTCCGACCTGATCGACAACGCTGCGGCGCATCACCACCTCGGGGGAAGTAATAACGTTACATCCATTCTGGCAACGAGCAGCGAGCCATTTCCGACCGGGCCATATTGTCCAGCGTGTGGCCGTGGTTCGCGGCGAGGGCAAGTTGTCACCGCTAAAATGAATTGGATGGCCGTAGACCAGGCCAACCGAGGGAAAGCTGTGCATAACATCGGTTGCGCGCTGCAGAGCGCCGGGCGTTAGAATATCGTCCGCGTCAAGTCGAACCAAAAATTCTCCTTCAGCAACCGCCAGCCCGTCGTTGAAAGTTTGGACCGGTCCGGCATTTTTGTCATGAGCGATAACTCGCACACGGGGGTCGTTGAAAGCAAACCGCAGCGCAACCTGCATACTTTCATCAGTTGACCCATCATCCACCACAACAACATCGACATCGACGCCTTCTTGGGACAAGACACTTTCGACGGCCGCTGGTAAATACCGCGCATAATTAAAGCATGGAATAACCACGGTAACAGTCGGCCGCGGATGATCTGCACTCGAGGCCTTCACCCGCAGCACGGTCGCGTCCTGTTCTGAACCCGGCCGCATCGACAGCGTGTTATCCATAGGCAAGCGTAAAAAGCTATTCATGCTGATTTGTCCGTGCCGGCAAATCCCAACGCGAGCCATTCCATCTTTGCCCGAAACTTTGCCACTTCAAACAGGGTACGCCCCATCGAACGCAACCTTTTGCCCAGTGGCTGGTCCTGAGAAACTGTTTGCTGGTAAATTTCAACCAGCCGATCGGCCATCGATTCAAGGCTGAAGCGGTCGACTATCACCGACCGTCCGAAAATACCAAGCGCTGTCCTTTTTTCCTTATCTGCAACCAGCTTCTCGAGTATCAACCTTAGCTCGGGACCGCCTCCGCCGCCTTGGCCAAAAAAACCCTGGTACAAGAACAAGCCGGCAGACGTTTCATCAAACAGTTTCCAAAAACCATCAGTTCCCTGCACGACCAGAGGCTTCGAAAAGGCCATCCCTTTCAACGCTGAGCTTCCCATTCCTAGGACAATGTCAGATGCCTCGTAGACTGTATCGGGTTCAAGGAGCTCACCTGTCAGCGTAACGATTTCGCGCCCACAGCGCCGGTTAGTGAAAGCTGCCGCCGCATCGACCTCAGCTTTGCACACACCGTCCCCTGCGATGATCAAGCGCAACTTGAGACTGCTCGCCATCTGACCAACGACCTCAATTGCTTCCAGCACGCCCTGCACTTTCCCAAGATCTGTTGTTAGACGACAAACGAACGATATGACTATTTCGTCATCATCAAATCCCCAACGCGAACGTGCAGCAGCCACGTCCCGAACCTTGTTTTGTACGGGATCAATCGGCGGTTCAAGCACCCAAATCTTCTGGGTCGGCCGGCTTTCCGCGAGTTGTTGGGTTCCTACGATGAGTGGCACGTGTCGCGGGAACAGATGCGAAATATCCATTGATAAAACGGTCGCGAGCATACGTGTCCCGGCAAAAAGATGTGGCCCCAAAACACACTCGATCGCGGGCCGCCACTCGTACGTATGTACCAAATCTGCATCAATGCGGCGAGCGAGCGCCAATAGCTCGAATGCGGTGGCGACGGACGGAAAGTAGGGCGACCTGGGAATTGGCACATAGTCGAGCCCCAGTTGCCGAATCATGGACGAAAGCACGCCGTCGGGCGCCGCGATGGTAACATTGTGTCCCCTTCTGCGCATCGCAGCTGCCAGTTCGATTGCATTGATCTGGCTCCCGCCCATGGCAAGTTCGTGGGGATAGACAAGTATGTTCACGTGGAAACTCCACCATTCGCCTGCATGAAGTCGCAAAACAACCGTAAAACATCGTCTCGCTCCCTTGTCTGCGAATAGGTCTGCGTAATTGACTTAGACGCTAGATCTCCCTTTTCAGTGCACCATCCTTCTGTCCTGTTCTCAACGGCAATGATCTTCTCGACAGCTTGAGCGAAATGCAGCACATCACCCACGTTCACGGGTGTACTGAACTCGGGTCGAAAGAATTCGCCTCCGCCGAAGCCATGGTTGCCAATAACGTAGCACCCACAAGCCATTGCTTCCGCAGCGGGTAGTCCAAACCCCTCCTGATGAGTGAAGGCTAAGAAAATCCGGGATCGGCGAAGTTCGTCGGCAACCTGCCGGTGCGACAAGTTATCCAAAGCGGCAATATGCCAGCCTTCCAAGATCCCACGTGCGCGAAGCATCTCCAAAACTTGAGTGGCATCGTCGCGGCCACGGCGTGGCATGTAAGCAATCTGCCGAGGACGGCTCGCGTCTCCTGGGTAAAATATGTCAGAGTCAATACTGAGGTGAACCCTCTCAATCCGACATCCAGGATAGGCGTAGCCAAGCATTTCGAAGTTGTGCTCCGAAACTGTTATCACACCCGCAAAATCGGGATTCGTCGCTGCATAGCTGTCGGAATTGGAAGGCCGTTGCCACGTCAAATGTGCATTTTGATTGAATATTGCGTACCGAACCCCCTTGGGCAGACGAGAAAGCACCGCAACGTCCAATTCGGGGACGACCAACAGATCGCCCCGCCGCACCGTTACGTTGGAAACCGCCGCAATTCGCGTTTCATTCTCGAACCAATCGCATCGAAACTTTGGTTTTTGGTGCAGCACCAATGCGTTGAGACCGGCCTCATTCAGAATATCGACATGTCGATAGATCACACGAACTCCGCCGGCTGGCTTCGGATAGTCCGGGGTTAAAAAATAGATCGAGGCGCATGTAGACTGCTCGTCGGAAGTCTTGACCCGCGGGACTCTTCGATGAGTTCGCGCAAGCCTCACGACGTTTCGCAGAGCGGTCCTCATATCACCCGAAAAATCAGACGAGTGCTTGCTTATGGCATGTAACAAAGCCGTCATACTGATCAACGCCACCACATCGAAAACAACAACTTGAGATTAACGTATATCTCGTTGGCGTATTATCATTCCACATGCAAAATATACTTACTATAATCTAGAACATCACTACGACTTTTTGGTAGCTCTGTTACCGATTTTTGTCTCGTTTACTGAGGATCTATAAAGTTGTTTTCTGCCTCAAGAGGGGCCGATGTTACCGACTACCGTTCGAAGTGGCTGGTTCTCCCTGTGTACTGAGTTAGAGGAAAGGGAACGTTACGACATGATTGCACCAAGCGTTACGTTGGGTGACGGCGTCGTTATTCACCATCCAGATCTTGTAAATTTATACGGTTGCTCGATCGGCGCAGGCACGCGCGTTGGAACTTTCGTCGAGATCCAGAAGAACGCTTCGATCGCTGAAAACTGCAAAATCTCCAGTCACAGTTTCATATGCGAGGGTGTGACCATCGAAGATGGTGTTTTCGTGGGTCACGGAGTGATGTTCACCAACGATCTGCACCCACGCGCCGTCAACCTTGATGGTTCCCTGCAGTCCGACGCGGACTGGTCGGTCGTGCCGACACTCGTCAAGCGCTACGCCTCGATCGGCAGCAACGCGACGATCGTCGCCGGCATAACGATTGGTGAAGGCGCTCAGATTGGTGCGGGCGCGGTCGTCACCAAGGACGTGCCTGCCTACGCAATTGTTGCCGGCGTGCCGGCAAGAATCATCGGCCGCGCAAAGGATGCGCCAGTTGAAGTCATTTCATCCGGGAGAGCAAGATGATCGGGGTTGCCGTTGTCGGTTACGGGTATTGGGGGCCGAACCTGGTCCGGAACCTTGCAGAAACGCCGGGTGCAAAGCTTGTTTGGGTATGCGATCTCAAGAAGGATCGACTGGCCGGTGTCCAGCTGCGCTACCCCACGGTCCAGATTACGGACGACTTCGACGAGGTGCTGCGCGATCCCCGTGTTGACGCCGTCGCCATCGCAACCCCGGTGTCCGCGCATTACATGCTGGCGATGAAAGCGCTTATGGCCGGCAAGCACGTGTTTGTTGAAAAGCCGATGGCCTCGACTTCCGAAGAAGCTCGCCGGATGGTTGAAGAGGCCGCGCGTCGCCGGCTCATTCTCGCGGTTGACCACACCTTCATTCATACAGGTGCGGTCCGCAAAATGCGGGAAATTATCGAGAATGGTCTTGGAGACATCTATTACTACGATTCCGTGCGGGTGAATCTCGGCCTCTTCCAGCATGATGTCAGCGTCATCTGGGATCTCGCCGTCCACGATCTGTCGATCATGGATTTCGTTCTGCCGGAAAGACCAGTGGCAGTCTCGGCAACGGGAATGGGCCATGTTGCCGGCGAGCCCGAGAATATCGCCTATCTGACGCTCTTCTTCGAGAGCAAGTTGATCGCCCACATCCACGTCAACTGGCTAGCACCGGTCAAGGTGCGCCGTACTCTGATCGGCGGCAGCAGCAAGATGATCGTCTATGACGATCTGGAGCCGAGCGAGAAGATCAAAGTCTATGACAAGGGCATCACGCTCAACGGCAATCCGCAGATGGACGGCGAGAAAGTTTACGACATGCGCGTCGGCTACCGCACCGGCGATATGTACGCGCCACAACTCGATATGACGGAAGCGCTTGGCCGTGAGCTCAAGCAGTTTGTCGATTGTGTCATGACAAATGGCCAGCCGATCGCCGATGGCCATGCGGGGCTTCGCGTCGTTCGCATTCTCGAGGCGGCCACCCAGTCGCTTGCCCAGCGCGGACGTGTCGTCGAGCTCGAACCCGCGAGGCTGATTGCATGATCCCTCTTCTCGATCTAAAGGCTCAGTACGCCTCTATCAGGAGCGAGGTTGAGCCCGCAGTGCTTCGCGTGCTCGCGTCGGGTCACTATGTGCTTGGTGAAGAAGTCGCTCGCTTCGAAGAGGAGTTCGCGGTCTATTGCGATGCCAAGCATGCGATCGCCGTCAACACCGGCACAAGCGCTTTGCATCTTGCGTTGCTTGCTGCCGGCGTCGGCCCGGGCGACGAGGTCATTACCGTTTCCTTCAGCTTCGTCGCAACCGCATCCGCCGTCTGCTATACTGGCGCCCGCCCGGTCTTTGTTGATGTCGAACCGGTAACGCTCACAATGGATCCGGCCTTGCTTGAGGCAGCAATCACGCCTCGGACCAAGGCCATAATGCCTGTCCATCTCTATGGGCAGATGGCCGACATGGACGCCATCAAGGCCATTGCTGACAAGCACGGAATTCCTGTCATCGAAGACGCCTGCCAGGCCCACGGCGCAGAATACAGGCAACGCCGTGCGGGAAGCATCGGCGTGTCGGGCTGCTTCAGCTTCTACCCCGGCAAGAACCTCGGTGCCTGTGGCGAGGGAGGCGTCGTCGTCACCAACGATGACGAGCACGCCAAGACGATCAGAATGCTGCGGGACTGGGGCCAGGAGCAGCGCTATCACCATGCGCTGAAGGGCTACAACTATCGCATGGATGAGATCCAGGGCGCGATCTTGCGCATCAAGCTCCGGCACCTCGAGGCCTGGACCGAAGCACGCCGGGTTCGTGCCAACCGCTACTCCGGCCTTCTGGCCAGCTCGCGCTCGGTCAGCGCCCCCGTTGCGATGATGGATCGGCGCCATGTGTACCATGTCTACGCCGTGCGCTCGCGCGACCGTGAGCATCTCCAGCACTCGTTGCGGTCGGCAGGCATCCATACCGGCCTCCATTATCCGATTCCGATCCACCTTCAAAAGGCGCATGCTGATCTTGGCTATCGTCCCGGAGATTTCCCGATGTCGGAGGCCGCAGCGCGTGAGGTGCTCTCGCTTCCGATCTATCCGGAGCTGACATTGACGCAAGTCGATCAGATTGCAGCTGCTGTGGAGCAGGAAGCCTATGCCAGCTGACCCCGTCACCGGTGTGCGTCTTGTCCTGGCCGTGCATGGACGTCAGCAAACCTCCATGGATCCTGATTATGTCGTTCATCTCGCCGAGGAACTGACACGCTCCTACGGTACAGCGGGCCTCGTCGAGCTTTACGCGCGCTTTGCAACGGGCGACGGTTTCATCGACAGTTTCATGCGCAAGACAATCTGGAAAAGCCTGGCGCGCGCTTGTGGCGACGGCTTGCAAGTCGGTAGCGGAGCCGGTTTCAAGCACCCGGAAACCTTCGAACTCGGCAACGGGGTGTTTATCGGCGCCCAAGCCTACATTCAGGGCAGATTCGACGGCACTTGTCGGATCGGAAACAACGTCTGGATCGGCCCGCAGGCCTATTTTGATGCACGTGATCTCGTCCTTGAGGATCATGTCGGATGGGGTCCGGGCGCAAAGGTCCTCGGTTCAAGCCATACTGCAATGCCGGTCGACATGCCGATCATCCGCACCGACCTGGAAATCAAACCGGTCCGCATCGGCGCATGGGCAGACATAGGCACCAATGCCACCATTCTCCCCGGCGTGACTGTCGGCAAAGGCGCAATTGTCGGCGCGGGTGCCGTTGTCGTTGACGATGTTGCGCCTTTTGCTGTCGTTGCCGGCGTTCCTGCAAAATTCCTTCGTTGGCGAACAGATCAGGATCCAAGCGGACCAATTTCGGAGTGATAGAGTATGAAGAACAAGCGGATTTTGATCACCGGCGGCGCCGGTCTCATCGGTTCGCATATTGCGGATCTCGTCGCCCGCGAGGAACCCAAGGAAATCGTGGTCCTGGACAATTTCGTCCGAGGCAGGCGTGAGAACCTTGTTGACGCCATCGATCGGGCTCCGGTCACGATTGTCGAGGGCGATATCAGGGACCGTGCGCTTCTCAAGGACGTCAGCCAGGGCATTGATGTTGTCTACCACCAGGCGGCCATTCGCATCACGCAATGCGCCGAGGAGCCGCGGCTTGCTTTTGATGTTCTGGCCGGTGGAACGTTCGACGTTCTCGAAGCGGCCGTGCAGGCTGGGGTCTCCAAAGTTGTGGCTGCGTCCTCCGCCTCGGTCCTGGGGCTGGCGGACACCTTCCCGACCACCGAGGAACATCACTCTTATAACAATCGGACCATTTACGGTGCTGCCAAAGCCTTCAACGAAGGCCTGCTGCGCAGCTTTGCGGAGATGTACGGCCTTCGCTACGTCGCGCTTCGCTACTTCAACGTCTACGGTCCGCGCATGGATGTCTACGGCGCCTATACGGAAGTTCTGATCCGCTGGATGGAGCGAATTGCCAGCGGCCTGCCGCCGATTATCCTCGGCGATGGCATGCAAACGATGGATTTCGTGCATGTGCACGACATCGCGCGGGCCAACCTGCTAGCCGCAAAATCCGATGTCACCGATGAGGTTTTCAACGTCGCAAGCGGTAGCGAGACGAGCCTCCGCGAACTTGCGGCCCTCCTGACCAAGGTCATGGGCTCGTCGCTGGAACCGCAATTCGGGCCGGCGCGCAAGGTCAACGCCGTGCCGCGGCGTCTCGCCTCAACAGCCAAGGCAGAGAAGCTTCTAGGCTTCAGCGCAAAGGTGACAATGGAAGAAGGCCTGCGCGATCTCGTAGAGTGGTGGCGCCAGGAAAAGAGCCTGAACGCAGGAGAGGCAGCATGAGCCAGATCCCGGTTGCCAAGCCTGTTCTCGACGAGCAGGAGGTCGAGGCGGTCCGACGCGTCATTCTGTCCGGCTGGGTTACGCAAGGGCCCGAGGTGGCTGCGTTCGAGGAAGAGTTCGCCGATTTTGTCGGAGCCCGGCACGCATGTGCCGTATCCAATTGCACGACTGCGCTCCACCTCGCCCTGAAGGCGGTCGGCGTAGAAGCTGGCGATGAAGTCATCACGGTTAGCCACACGTTCATCGCAACCGCAAATGCGATCCGCTACTGTGGTGCTGTGCCTGTTTTCGTCGATATCGAGAAAGATGGCTACAATATCGATCCCGACTTGATCGAGGCGGCCATCACGCCCCGAACGAAGGCCATCATTTGCGTCCATCAGCTTGGAATGCCCTGCGACCTGCGCCGCGTCGTTACGGTCGCCGCCCGCCATTCCATCCCGGTGATCGAAGATGCCGCCTGCGCAACGGGCAGCGAAATTCTCTGGAAGGGTCGATGGGAAAAGATCGGCAAGCCTCACGGCGATATCGCCTGCTTCTCCTTTCATCCGCGCAAGGTTGTTACGACAGGCGACGGCGGTATGCTGACGACGGCCGATCCGGAATACGATCGAAAGTTCCGCTTGTGGCGGCAACACGGCATGAGCGTTACGGATGCCGTGCGCCACGGTTCCAGCCAGGTCATCTTTGAATCCTACCCCGAGCTTGGGTACAACTATCGAATGACCGATATGCAGGCGGCCGTCGGCCGCGAACAACTCAAGCGCCTTCCAGCGATTGTCGCACGTCGACGCGAACTTGCCGGACAATACGCAGAGCAACTTGATGCGGCAGCAGATATTGCGCTGCCGTTCGAACCCAAATGGGCGCGCAGCAACTGGCAAAGCTTTTGCGTTGGGCTGCTCCCCCATCTCGACCAGCGTAAGGTCATGCAGGAATTGCTGGATCGAGGCATATCTACGAGACGCGGGATCATGAACATCCATGTCGAAAAAGCATATGCGGACGGCGCATCACATCGCATTCCAGGCAGCCTTGAACGAAGCCTCGCAGCCCAACAGCACGCTATCATATTGCCCCTGTTCGTTCAGATGAGAGACAGCGAGTTGACTTGGGTCGCCGACGCCGTGAAAGCAACGGTCCCGGTTTCTCGACCGCGTATCGAACGGGTTGGCTGAAAACCTGTGTCCATGCCTCGCCGAGACGCAGTCCGGATCCTTTCGACCCGAATCGAAGCGATGAAAAAGAGCACCTGTGCGCGCTTTCTGTCACTTGCAGATTTCGTAGTAACGGGACATCGATTCCGGTAAATGCCGGGCACTGGATTCCCTAAAACCCGGACAGTGGTGGATCGGACGCCGACGGCAGACCGATCAGCCTTGATCTGGCCGCCGGGCAAGCTCACCAATCGGATGGCAGAACCGATGCTGCAGGACATGCGCGAAGGTGCGTTCCTTCTTGCAGACCGCGCCTACGATACCAATGCCTTGCGAGACTTGGCCGACGAAAAGCGGGCCTGGGCAAATATTCCATCAAAACCGAACCGCAAGGCCAGCTTCCCCTTCAGCGCATAGGTCTATCGCCAACGCAATCTAATCGAGAGATTCTTCAACAAACTCAAACAGTTCCGCGGCCTCAAAACCAGGTATGACAACGACCCACGTAACCTTCCCGCTGCCATCAAGCTAGCCGCGACAAGGATCCGGATTAGGTCGTTTAGTCTATGCCTAGAAGGGAAGGGAGCGGATCTCCATTCGCTGAGGGATAAAGCGCCGAACGGTAGCCAGACGGCTGTCAATGCTAGGCGCTCCGAATGCTTTGGATCAGCGGCCGAATTGCAGCTGGAAACATGTCTTGAGGAAGAAGGCCAGCGAGGACTCGGAGAGAATAAAGTCCTGCCAATGTCGCCATGGCCAGACCAAAAATTGTCGCTTGCCATAGTGGCAAAATCTCGAAAGCGCCGAACACGAGAGCAGAGACCGGGAGATAAACCAAGATCAGCCTGAGGTTCTGAGCCGACCAGCGGAAATCCGTAAGGCGACGAGCTATCCAGTAGACGAGTATGCTGTGCCAGACATAGAGGCCGAAGAACGCGAAGCCCGCTCCGGCGACACCGAACATCTGGACCAACAGCCACGCAAGTCCAACATGGATTGCGGTGGCGGCAATTTCCGTCCAAAAGAAGATTGCTTTGGCGCCTCTGGCCAGTACGATGAACCCTATCGGCCAGGCCACGATACGAAGCATCATACCCAGGCAGATCCATCTTAAAACGTCGACGGCCGCTCGAAAATCAGCTGAATAAAAGAGTGTGATGACCAGAGGTGCTAGGGTGAGCGTTCCAATCAATCCGGGGCCGGCCAATAGCATGCTGATTTCGGCCTGCTCGTTGACCAGGCGATTGCATTCGACACTATCAAACGCAACAGCAGTAAGCCGAGGATAAAAATCGGTGCCCATTGCCTGCAAAATGAAGCTCGCATACAAGCCCCCAAGTGCCCAAGCGGCTTGATAGAGACCCGCAGCGTGTATTCCGCTTTCGGAAGAAATGATGAGGCGAATGGCATAGGCACTTCCCATGGTCAGAAAGCCGCTCATCATGAACACAACGCCAAGTTTGAAGAGGGCACCGATTTCCTGAACCACTTTAGCTGCTGACATCGAACCGAGCGAAACCTTGATCTGGCGACTGAACCACCACGATGTCGCAAAGCTGGAAAACGCCGCAGCAACCAAGGCGGGAGCAATGCCCCGCGCTCCAAAGAAGTAGATCAGCGGGAGGCCAATCACCAAGCTAAAGAAACCTGCGAGCACGCTCATTCGGGCAAGACTTGAGATATCGCGCGTGCCCTGTATTACGGCAGCGCGTCCTCCGGCAACCACCTGCAAGAAGACTGCCAGTGAAAGGATCATTACCCCCGATGCATGTTCATCGTTGCCAAAGGTGAACCCGGCGATCTGCACAGAAAATGCAAGGAACAGAAGCCCACCGGCTATGCCGAGAAATAGCGAGGCCCAACGTAGTGCCGTCACGACCCGCAAGATTTCGTGTTCATTTCCTCCTCCAGCGGCGGCAATCTGCCGGACACCGCTCGCGCTGATTCCGAGCCCGGCGACGGTCTGAGAGATGTCGACAATCGAGCTGTAAAGCGCCATTATCCCGATGCCCTCTGGACCGAGGAGCAGGGCCATCGCTTTGTTGCGGACGATCGAAAACCCTACATTGATCATCGAGGAACCGCCGACAAGCGTCGTCGACTTGAGGATCTGGCGATAGCTTTGACTGTCGTTAGTGTTTTTCGGTGCACTCATTATGCAAACTGCCTCCTCGGCGATTGGACGGCCCTCTGGGCGTGTGCAGCCAACATCGCCAGTATGCAACCAACGAGCATTCTGGCAGCTTCATTGGCTCGCTTGGGTTGGGGACGGCGCTGGGGACGCGACCTCGCCCTTGACAGCATCCCCGCTAGTTACGACAAGCTCACCTTGCGGAAGGCTCTGTGCCACCTTCACGACATCGCCCGGCATCAAGATAGTTGTATCGGAGGCGGGAAAATCATTGAGCTTCCCGTGGTCGCGTCGCATGATTCGAAACGAGACAGCTGGTGCATTATCAGCGCGGCCGACGGATGGATTGGCCGACAGTGTCTCCACTAAGAGTTTTTGATTCGTCTCGCGCTTTAACCGCTCCTGGGCCATCGAAGCGCGCTCCTTTTGTAGTTCAACGGCCGCCTCCGACCGACGGTCGTCATATAAAGCTTGAAGATCCCTGCTCGCTCGACTGAACTCCTGTCGCGCCCGCATAATAGCGGTCTCAAGGTCGAGTCGCTGACCTTGGTCAGTTCGCAAATCGCGTTCGGTGTCCATCTGCCGCGTTGCAGTTGCGATTCCGCGCGCCACAAGTTGTGCCACAGAGGCTAGTTCAGCCTCGCTCGACTTGATATTGGCCTCAACGTTTGTGAGTTTTTCTTCCAGCGAGCTGATCTCCTTTTCAAGAAAATCACGAAGCTCGGTAAGGGATTTCGCCTGTTGTTCCATCGCCCTTCTTCGCGCAACGAAGATCATCTTCTCTTGGTCGAAGATTGCTGCAGCAAATTGGTTATTCTCATCGACGGTCTGGGAGAAGTGAAGCTCGACCTCATCCGACATCTCCGCCTGAAGCCTGGCGCTTCTAGCAGTACTACGAAGGATAGCGTCATCGCTTGCCTTGATTTCTCCCAGAAGTCGCGTGACTTCAAGCGAACTCCTCGAAGTGTCGGACCTAACCTCTCCTCCACTGGTTGCAAAGGCTTGAATGACAGTTAGACCTGTGCGGTATGGGTACTCTCCTGGTTTGGTGACGTCACCTACGACATAAATCGGAGGATAGCTAATGATCTCCACCGTTGCTTCAGGTGCCGAGACCAGACCAAGCTTCGTGCGCAGGCGCTCCGCAAGATCGGCGGCCAATCCCGCATTATCCTGATTGCCGACCGCAACCGTTCCCAACACCGGAAGGGAAACTGTTCCCATATCGGAGATCGTGTATTCACCACTGATCGCGGCCCAAGACTCATAGATGCCTTTTGTGGGGACCCACTGCACTATCGACACCTTGAGCCTTGTCTGTGGAAGGAGCTGCTCCGCCTTCGCGGCCCCCGCCTGGAAAAGGGCTAGTGGCGAGCAAATCAACATTACCCCTAGAATGTTGCAGGGCGACGGAAAAGAAGTCACCGATGTCTTGATACCCAATGACACACCCTCCATACGCGGAACATTGCTGCGCTCGGCAAAACTCGCCATAACGTGGAATTTACACGATAATAAGTATACTTTTGCTATTGAATATGGAATGGGAAACTTTCGCGGCTGCAATACCTATATTTGATAAATATACCTAGAAGTTATTCGCAGCATGCCCACGCCTATTCATACGATAAACGTTATCGAACATTCATTGAGTGCGAACTTCCGCGCCCTAGTACCCGTATTTATCAATAGTGTACCGGCATTTGTTCAGCACAACTCCGACAACGTTCGTATTCGCCGCGAGTTCCTGTTCGCACAAGTCCACCTCTGAGAGTGTGGTATGTTCGGCTGCTGCGACCAGAATGACGCAATCCACATTTGGCAAAAACGCCAGGACATCATCATTCGAAAGCATCGGCGGCAGATCAAAGAGGATAACGTCCGGTGCCATGACTTGCTGAATTCGTTGCAGTTGGTCCTTTGCCTCACTGCTTTGCAGAAGCTCGGCGGCGAATTCAACCGGCTGCTTATTCGCAGCAATTGCCAAGTTATAGCCGTGCCGTACGAACGCGTCGGTTACGCTGCTCTTTCCCTTTAGAAACGCCTCCATAGACGCCGCATCCTTCATGCCTAAGGCTTTCCCGACCTGGGGGCGACGAAGATCGAGGTCGATCAGAAGCGTCCGGCAATCGTTTTGGTGGGCAAAACTGAAAGCAAGATTTAGCGAGACGAAAGTCTTGCCGCAGCCCGGCGTAGGGGACGTGATTGCGACGGATTTCCAGTTGTTCTGACGCAACCGTTGCATCAATTTTGTCCGCAGCATGTCAAAAGCGGAATGTGCAGGCACTTTTCGATCAGCAGCCACGATTCGATTGCGAGCGAACAATCCACGTTCGATAGGTAGCTCGGACAGGCTGTGCCAATCAATTTGCACCGGTCCCCTCATTTCTAGCCCGCCAACTTTAGGCAGGCGGCCACTCGCGAAGTGCTCTGTGCTTTCCTGAGCAATGACATCCATGGTGTACGTCAGACCCTTCTTCCATAGGAACTATATATGGCCGTCAAAACCGAGGCACCCGGGCGTATCAGCGGAACGGCAATGCCGAGACCACTGATTCGACGCCTCTCCTAAAGCGCCCGCCTCGTAGGTCTTGTGGCCCTGAGATATAAGGGATCACGGCCAGTGGCTGGCTCTGAAGCAAGTATGCAAGTTCTTTCGGGCGGCGAATTGTACGGTTGAAGAATTCCAGCAGCGCCACAAGGGCTACGCTTAGGCCGAAACCTGCGGCCGCGCCAAATGCCACGATTAACCGACGTTTTGGTTTCAAAGGGCTCTCCGGTGGTGTCGCTTCCTCAAGAAGGGTGAAGCGCCCCCCGTCGGAATGCGTTTCGACTTGCTCACCGAGGGAGGCTTCGGCCCGTCGCGCCATGGCCGCGTTGTATTGTGTTTGAATGTTTGCCTTGTTTCGCTCAAGTGAATTGAGGCTGGTTTCTGTAGCGGGCGTCGCATCGATCGATCGCGTGATGAGTTCAATTTCGTTTGTGATTTTAGTCCGTTCAGTCTCAATACTTTGAAGACGCTTATCAATGTCGGCCAACTGCAATTCGATGCCGGACCGCGGACCTATGTTTGCCATGCGGTTCGATTTGGGATCGGTGCTTGGCGAAGCCTCGCCTTGGAGAGATGTGATGCGAGTACGTAGTGCAACGATGTTTGGACTTGTCTCGGAAAAAATCGCCAGCTGGTCTGCGAGTGCTTTATTCAAGTCGGCGAGCACCTGTTGCTTGGGTGCAATCGCACCAACAGTGGTTTGGCCGGTCGCCGTGAATGTGTCGACCAATACGCTTCGCCTTGTAAGTAAATCAGCCGCTTCCCGTTCTAGCGATGTTAGCCGAAGCTGCAGGCTGGTTTGCTGTTGACGGCGGAAATCAAGGCTCTCTGGCAACGAACTCCTCATCTCCGTTTTGAACTTCAGCAGTTCGGCTTCTGCGGTGTTGAGTTCGCTGTTAAGCCTGGTCACGTCCGCATCGAAGAACTCTAAAGTGTCGCTGGCACGCCCCGTACGCTGGCGCTGGTTTGTGAGTAGAATAAGCGAGGCAAGCTTGTTTGCGCCCCTTGCGGCCAATTCCGGCGTCTCTGCGTCGAATGCCACACTAAAGATCGCGGCAGCCCCAAGCCCAAGTGGTTGCTGATCAAATACTAGGCGCGAGCGCATGTCCTTCACAATGTCGTCGCTCGGGGGCAAGACCTTTTCGCCTCGGTACAGTTCGAGCACCTTGGCAACCTCAATCAAATTGGTGCGGGTTGTAATCTGCTGCTGCGCTATCAGGAGCTGGTCGAGCGAGCTAGCGGGAACGGTCGGCTTCACCATGTCCACGGGAATCCGTGGAGCCTCGACCAGGATCTTAGCGGTTGATCGATAAACGCGCGGCATGATTAGAGCGACGACGATCGACAAAGCGATAGTCGTTAGCAGTATGCCCACGACATAAGGCATCCGGCGAAGGATGATCGCCAGGTAGAATTGAATGTCTGTACCGGTCATAAACTCGCACCCAACGCTCAACTGATGCAATACTACTGCACTCCAATCATCGCTGGATAGCCAAGTGCAAGATAGTTCTTCAATAGTATATCCTCGCATTCATCCAAGTCGTCATGTTCATCCTTTTGATTAACTCGCGTCACAGGGGAGAGGGCCAGCGCCCGCATTGCCTCGTCGGGTTCGAAGCACAGGCCCTATCGTCCGTCTCCTCGCTGCAATGGCAGGCACATGAAAAACTGGAAGAGAATATGATCGCCTGGCCGGGCTCCTATAGCGAACACCAGGTCGCGGATCCTCCCGGGAAAATCAGTGCGGCAACAGCCGAATGGCTGAGCTACATCGACCATTGAACAGGCTGAATATCCGGGGCGCGGCAAGTAAATTCAAAGATGCTGTATTATCTTGCACTATCGTTTGGATTGAGCATGTGCTTTAGAAACCCTCTTTTCTCCCCGCATCTTCAGCCGGTACTACAACCGTCTTTTTTCGACACGGTCTCATCTTGTTCGATCACGGTTATCGTTAGTAACCGTGGCCATGACGCCAATTGGTGCCCTGAGCATCAAGCATACGGATAGTAGCCATGACAGTGGTGACTAGCCGTGTTCCTCAATCGCGTGGGTCTCGCCCTGCCGCCAAGCTGGGGCGCATCAGTCGCACGGACAAGAACGACGCGGCAACAGAGAGGGGAAGACGTTCCACTAGGCAGCAACCGCTGACAGGTCAAAGCAAGAGGCCTGGTTTGCATTGGTCGGTTACAGCCTTTCTGGTTGGTTTGTTCTTGCCATGGATAATACCACTTGGCCCTCTAAATCTGTCCGTATATCGAATTGTTTTGCTGATGACGTTGGTGCCGTGTCTCGTCATGTGGGTTCGCGGAAGAGCGGGACGAATCCGCATCGCAGACATCACGATTTTGCTATTCAGCCTGTGGACTTCCGTCAGCCTCGCTGTAGTTCACGGAGTTCAACATTCCATCGAAGCGATCGGGATAGGTAACATCGAGACGTTAGGCGCCTACTTCTTAGCGCGTTGCTACATCAGAACTGCAGAAAATTTCCGGAGCATGGTCCAACTTGTCTGCGGGCTAATCATGATGCTTCTTCCATTCGCGTTGTATGAATGGGTCAGCGGGCAGAAGCCGCTTCTCGTGCTTTTCGGATACGTTTTTCCAACGGTAGATGTCACAATGATGGACCCCCGGTGGGGGTTTTGGCGGGTGCAAGGGCCATTCGAGCATTCGATCGTTTATGGCCTCTTTTGCGGCAGTCTCGTTGCTTTGGCATATCTCGTTCTGGGGTATGGGAAAGCCGGCATCGCTCGATTCGTACAGCCAGCTGTTGTTGCCTTTACCGCCTTTGTCTCAATGTCATCGGCTCCGATTGCAGGTATTGCTCTGCTAATTGGTCTAATGCTCTGGCATTCACTTTTCCGAAGTTTTAATTGGCGATGGAAAATACTCTGGGCAATTGCCTTCCTTGGCTACATTTTTGTAGCGGTTGGCTCCAACCAGACCCCCGTTCAGTTCTACATTTCCCATTTCACTTTTGACGCACAGACCGGCTGGTATCGCCTTCTCATTTGGCAGTGCGGCTCAGACTCTGTCGCCAAACATCCTCTGTTTGGCATTGGGATGGGGGACTGGGTACGATTGCCCGGAATGGGAAGTAGCGTCGACAATTTTTGGCTATTGATCGCCATGCGTTACGGCATCCCAGCGGTCCTTCTGATCTTTAGCACCTGTATTGCGGTGATTGGCCAGACAACCCTCGCAGGCAAGCTCCCGGACGAAATTCAAGACTATCGAACCGGGTATCTTATCTCTCTGATCGTATTCATGCTTGTCGGTTGCACGGTCCATTTCTGGGCTGCGATTTATGTCTGGTTCGTCTTCTTGCTAGGAAGCGGCGCCTGGATACTGGAGGTTACCGCCGATGGTGTCGCCACACGCGATGCTCCGACCTATGCGCGTAAGGGTCAGCGATGGTCCCGCGAGCAAATCATCGCGAGGCGTCGTCATGACTATTCATCGCTTCGAGATTCTCCCGAGGCTTAAAATGCCTTGGCAGAGCTTTGACATCGCATTTTAGTCCATCTCCACAGGTCTGGGGTCCACTGCACTTGATATACTCAACAATTGCTTCTGCACCTTTGAATGAATATGACGCTTGCGTAGTTGGGTCGGGGCCCGCTGGGATCATATTTGCCCTAGAAATGGCCCGACTAGGGAAAAGAACCCTGGTCCTGGAATCCGGCGATCTTAAACCGGACCGACGACAAGCTTCGGCTTCGGATGCGGAGATAATTGATCCATCCAAACACGATGATATGGCGATCGCGGTTTCACGGCAACTCGGCGGCACGTCAAATCTCTGGGGTGGACGGTGCCAGCCCTATGACCCGATTGATTTTCGCATCAGATCCGGCGTGGATGCGCAATGGCCGTTTTCGCTCACTGAATTGGAACCGTTTTATCCGATTGCCTGTCGCTATTTGTCTGCGGGCCGTCCTGTTTTCGAGGAACATGCAGAGACCTCGCCGCAGCCCTCGCCCTTCAACGTACGTCTCGAGCGGTTCTCAAATGCGCCGGCAATTCAAAAGGCCTTCTGGAAGCAACTGATATCGTCACAGCTTGTTGACATACGGTTAAACTCGACCGTTACATCGATGAATTTGCGCCAAGGTCTCATTGCAGATGTTACTGTTAGAGATCCAAGCGGAAGCGACACAACGGTGCCGGTGAGACGCCTTGTTATAGCTAGCGGTGGGCTGGAGAGCACGCGACAGCTACTTATCTTACAAAGAAATCGTCCAGACCTTTTCGGTGGCCCAAGTGGGCCGCTCGGAAAATATTACATGGGTCATATAATTGGCGAAATCTCGGACGTTGTGTTCAACAACGCGGAAATGCCCAAGAAATTCGACTTCTTCCTCGACGGTAATGGATCCTATGCAAGGCGACGCTTGATCCCTGCTGAGGAAACGCAGGTTGCCCACCGCCTATTGAACGTGTCATTCTGGCCCGTCGTTCCGCCTGTCGCGGATCCACGGCACGGCAGTGCGACCTTGTCGGCAGTATGCTTAGCGCTTGGGTTTCCGCCGCTCGGTCGCCTGTTGGTAGCCGAGGCCATTCGTAAACGGCACATTCCCGAATCAATTGATTGGCGAGGCCACATCGGTAATGTTTTGCGGGGATTTCCGCAAACTGCCTCGTATATTCCGTGGTTTTTCTATCATCGTTACTTTTCGAAGATGCGTCTTCCCGGATTTTTTATCCAGAATTCTGGTAAACGCTATGGTCTGTCCTATCACAGCGAACACAGTCCACACCCCGAGAGTCGCGTTTGGCTTTCGGACAAGACTGACCGGTACGCTATGCCCAAACTTGTTATCGACATTAAGTTCTCTCGCAATGACGCTGATGCGCTGCTGCGAGCCCACGAAAGATTACACCAATGGCTGTTAGATACCGATATTGGCCGAATTGAATACAGGCAGCCCTTTGCAGAGTCGAGTGAGGCTATTTTAGCTAATGCATCGCATGGAACACATCAGATAGGCACCGCTCGAATGGGGACAAACCGTCACAATGGTGTGGTGGACAAGGACCTCTCAAGTTTCGACTGTTCCAACCTCTATATCGCGAGCTCAGCAGTTTTCCCAACATCCGGCCAAAGTAACCCGACTCTAACGATCGCCGCACTTTCGGCGCGCCTCGCGCAAAAGTTGGCCAGCGACTGCCATTGATCGGTTTTGTCTCATTTCTTGCCGATGATCCGAGGCTGCATCCGCGGCCGCGCTCTAAAAGGTGTTTGCGACCAGACCGTATGATCGAACTTCCCGTTTCGCGTAAATTGCGATGGAGACCCCAGGCTATGCCGAGCCTGCTACTGTGGACAGCATTCGTAAAAATTTGGCCACGTCGCAAGGTTCAAGAAGGTGCCGTCGATCGTGTCCATTGGAGTGGTGTAGCTGACGGCTGGTTGCCGTGCTTTCCGACGTCGGGTCGGAGGGGACATCAGCGTGCCACAGCGGGCAGACTGATTTGCGGATCATCGCTCATTTGGGCCATGGTCTCAAGGGTCATGTACCGGGCGCGTTGGACGGCCCATTCGTCATTCTGTTCGAGCAACAGTGCACCGACGAGGCGGACGATGGCTTCGTCGTTCGGAAAGATGCCGACGACCTCGGTGCGGCGTTTGATTTCGCCG